>JBBREZ010000645.1:0-1559 GCA_038225095.1 Caldilineales bacterium | reverse complement strand
GAAAGTTAGCCAGCAGATCAGTACTGGGGAGTGCTGGGTTATGGACGGGTGTATTATAGCCTAGCACGATCAGCTCGGTGCCCTGCAACGCTAATACGCGATACGTCTCCGGCCAACGACGGTCATTACAGATACATATGCCGACGATGCCATCAAAGGCGCGCCAGACTCGAAAACCGAGATTGCCGACATCAAAATAATATTTCTCTAAATTTTGAAACGGTTGGCCCGGTTGCTCACAATCCCAGCCCGGCAGATGGATTTTGCGATACTTCCCGATGATCCGGCCATCTTTCCCCACCAGGATCGCCGCGTTGTAATGGCGTTTCTGACCATCTTCAACAACCAACTCAGCATAACCCAGATGAAAGCCAACGCCCAACCGTACGGCCTCGTCAAAGAGTGGCTGGGTTGCGGGCGAGGGCATAATCTGCTCGAAGTAGGCATCGATCTCGGTGGGATCGGTCATATACCAGTGCGGAAAGAACGCGGTCAGTGCGACCTCGGTAAAAACCACCAAATCGCAGCCGCGCGCTTTGCCTTCGCGCAAAAGGGTAATCAAGCGCTTGACAACATCCATGCGGCTTTCCGAGCGATGAACTGGACCAAATTGGGCGGCACCAACCATGACAGATCTGGGCATTGTTTTATCCATTTATAGATGGTTGATGGACATTAACAAAATAAACCGGTAATAGCGTAGGTGCGGTTTTTAACCGCACAATCAAGGTGAACGGGGCCTGTACGGTTACAAACCGCACCTACGGCTACCACATTCAATCGTTAAAACCCAACATTTACTGGTAAGCCATCAAATTGAGCATTATTATGCTGTAGTTTCGAGTTGCAAGGCGCCTGCGCCAAAAATAATCGAGAATTGCTCACCGCGCTTGGATTGGGTTGCGGCCTCCATGTAGCAGATGCTGAAGGCCCGGCGCGGGATGCCACTTTTGTTGACATCGGACGTGTGCAAGAGCCAGTTATGCAAAAGCACCGCTTCGCCCGCCTGCAATTCCAGGAAATTTGGCGCGGCCTGCGTCAAGGCAACTTCAGCCTGCGCCGGCGTGACAAAGCCCGATGAATCCTCGGCGTTGATCAGCGTGTGATGCGTGCGCGGCAAGATCTGGACGCAGCCATTGGCAACGGTCGCCGGATCCAGCGCGATCCAGATCGTGATTATCGGATCGCGATCCAGGTCGGTCCAGCGGTCCTGATGCCAGGGCAGCGGCGTGCCTTTGCCAGCCGGTTTGTTCATAAACATAGCGCGAAAACAGGCGACGGCGGTCTCCTTGCCATGCACGGCTGCGCAAATCTCGCGAAAAAGTGGCTGCTGCATTGCGCTCAAAAAGAGTGGATCAAACTCCAGATCTTGGATTTTACGATAATCCAAGGTCGCACCCTTGTGCCCTTTGGTCTGGGGGCCGGTGTCGCCAATCTTGCCGGTGGTGCTGTCCAGTTGCATCAGCATGCGATCATAGTCGAGCGGCGCTGTGCCCAACATGATGTCGTCAATCCGCTGTTGCAGCGCTGCCAGTTCGGCATCGCTCATTACTTTACCC
>JBBREZ010000644.1:0-1888 GCA_038225095.1 Caldilineales bacterium | reverse complement strand
CGAGGCCGTGAATAACAATAGTACACTGCTGACGCACCTGGAACTGGGTAACACACAGTTGCAACTGGTGCAGCCGCTCACCGAGGAATCACCTTTGTGGGCGTGGCTCAAGGCGAATGGGCCAGGATTGCATCATTTTTGTTTGAAGGTGGACAATGTCGATGAGGCATACGTCGAAGGGCCGAAAATGGGCTTGCCACCGGGGCAACCCAAACCGCATCAGGGCACACGCGGCAAACGCGCTCTGTTTCTAGATCGAGCTGCTACCGACAATGTCGGCGTCGAATTGACGGGTGCATAAAGAGCGCGGTAGGGGACAGACATGCTTGTCCCCTACCGCGGTTGCGTGCAATATTTCTCTGCTTATCGCTTAGACGGTCCACCCAATTCGATTTTCTCATTTTTGCCAACATCGGCTTGCTGACCGGTGGCAAGCGCTTTGACAAAACCCACGAGCGTCACAACCGCCCCGCCCGGCGATTCCCAATACTCCGCTTTTTCTGCGTGGATTTTGAGCAAGGCTAAGTTAGGGTCATCTAACCCATCCGGGAACCAGGCCTTATACATCGGATTCCATAATTCTTTGATCTTCTGTTTATCCTGTACCAATTCAGCCGTGCCAGACACCGAGACATAGCGATGATCATCCGGCGCTGCAAAGGCCAAATTTACCTGATGCTGCTTGGCCTCTTGGGCCACGCCCGAATCTTTTCCCGCGAAAAACCACAAATCGCCGTCAAATTCAACTTGTTGTGTGGTCATCGGACGGCTGCGCAGGGCGCCATCTTTGTCAATTGTCGTCAGCATGGCAAATTTGATCTCTTTAATCAATTCGCCCAATTTTTTGATGTGATCCTGTTTGGTGTTATCGGTTGCGTTTTTCATGAATTTCTCCTTAGGTTAGAGCTAATCGATTATCCTTGAAGCGCTTCGTGCACACGACCTTGGCTATGCACCAGCCGCCGTGTAGCCTCACTAGCATCAACCTTCGCCAGCCCCATGACGACGGCCGTTTTGGTCTGCCAAGCGGCCTGCTCTAATAACGTCTGCCCTGTGCCCAGGTCTAATCCCGTAATTTCAGCCACAATGCGCGTGGCCCGCTGGCGTAGCTTGCCATTCGTTGGCCGCACATCAACCATCCAGTTGCCGTAGACCTTGCCCAGTTTTATCATCGCACAGGTGCTTAGCATGTTGAGTACGATTTTTTGCGCGCTGCCCGCCCGCAGCCGTGTGCTGCCGGTTAATACCTCAGGCCCAGTCACAATCTCAATCGCCATTTGGGCGACGGTAGCCATCGGTGAATTCGGGTTGCAGACGATGGCGGCGGTGGGCGCGTGGAGTTCACCCGCATAGCGTAACCCACCCAGCACATAGGGCGTGCGACCGCTAGCCGCAATGCCGATCAACAGGTCATGCACGCTAAATTGATGATCCACGAGGTCACGCTGGCCTTGTTCTTCGTTATCTTCGGCGCCTTCAATGGCGTGGAGCATGGCCTCCGGTCCCCCCGCCAGCAAGCCAATCACCTGGCCGGGGGGTGCATTAAAAGTCGGGATTAACTCAGCGGCGTCGAGCACGGCCAAACGACCACTGGTGCCAGCGCCTTGGTAGAAGAGGCGTCCGCCCGCGCCCAGCGTGGCTGTGATCCGGTCAACTACCTGGGCAATTTGAGGCAATGCCATCGCAACGATTAACGGCACCTGGGCATCAAGCTGGTTCATCAAGCGCAACATGTCGGTAGTAGAAAGTTGATCTAACTGCGCGCTCAATGGGTTGCGTTGTTCGGTTGGCGGCAGTGAATTAGGTTGGTTCATGTTTATTTGCCGATCTGTTTCAAGGCCAGCAGCGCCGCGCCGATGGCTGGTTCTACGGTGGGATTGATCATTTG
>JBBREZ010000643.1:0-2087 GCA_038225095.1 Caldilineales bacterium | reverse complement strand
GAGGGGCGAGGCATGCCTCGCCCCTCCTACGCGCTGATTGGCAATAGGCCATAAATTTGTCCGATTATTGGGCGCGCACCGGAATCCTAAAACGTTCCCCTGCCTTGACATCGAGTTGACCATTGATCGAGGCCCACGGTGGTGGCGCCCCAACCGTATAGGCATAATGGCCGGGATCAAGACAAGCGGGTGTCTCCTGGCCGCTAGCCACTTTGTAGACATTGCTCTGATTGGTGTCGGTGCGCGTGACCGTTATATTTAATTCAACGCCAAGCTGATTTTGGAAGAGATAACAGCCTTGATTAGCCGGTAATGGGTCTAGGCTGGGCGCTGTGCTGGGGGCCGACGGTGTCGGTGTTGATTGCGCTACCCCTGTCGATGTAACAGAAATCGTTGATGTGACCGAAGGTGTGGACGTAATCGTTGCGGGAGCAATCAAATCGCAGGGCGTTGTTAGGGTTACATACTGCCCAGAACCGGCGATCCAGCCTTGCCCGTTACTCGGTGTTTGCACTTTTAGCCACACGCAGGCATTAACCTGACCAAGCACATTTAAGCGATCATTTTGCTTGAGTGAGCCGATCTTTGTATAGGTGGTGCCTGGGCCAGAGCGAATGTTGAGCACAGCAGTCTGGATAATCGCTTGTATAGGCGCTGCCGTGATTGTCGGCGGAAGGCTAGGCGTCAACGTGCCCGTCGGCGAGATGGCGCCCGTTTGCAAGAGCGTACTCGTCTGGGAGGGAGTGTCAGGAATAGCCACTGTTCTAACTATCCACGAGTGAATACTGCCATCTTTGGAACCTGAGAGTAATAGCGTGCCGTCTGCTGACCAGGCTAAGCTATTGATCCGACCGATATGCCCAGTTTTTGTCTCCTGTAAACGACCGCTGGCATCCCAAAGTTCAATCACCCCATTGTCCGTGCCAGTGGCGAATTGTACACTATCTGGTGACCAGGCTACGGCAACAAGCTTGCCCGTTGTGTTTTGGATGGTTTGTAACTTGGTTGGCGTTCCTGTAATTTGCCAGATTTGGAGGGTGCCCGTGGCTGTCTGTGCGGCCAGCAAGTTGCCACTGGGCGACCACCATACCGCTGTGATCGCCGCGGTATCGATTAATTGGGTATGATTGGTTGCGCCGAGGTTGATCAGCCACAAACCAGCACTAGTCGCAGCCATGGCGATTTTTTCTGGCGTTCCGGCTATGGCTGGCGCGTTGTGCGGCGAAAACGCGATCTGATGAATTTCGCCGCCGTTGATGCGCAAAACTTCGCCTGTCGTCAATTGGCCCGTAGTTAATTGACTAGTCTCCGTGATAGCTGAACCTTTTTGGCTTTGGGCATGCACTGCCAGCGGCGTCATGCCACCGGGCAGCAGCAGACTGAGCAGCATTACACTGCCGAAACCGAAAACGAGTACAGCACAGATAACAGGCCATCGACTGCCACGCAAGTGATGGCGTGTGAAACCCTTGTTCACCATGTTGTTTTTCCTTTCCGGAAACTGGTTACGTGATGCAAATGTTAGATTGAATAGAAATACGCGAGGCGTTAAACTTTCTCGAACTGATCCACATTTAAGACAAAAATGGTTGCGCCGCCCACTTTTTTCTCAACAGGCATTGGAATATTGACTTCACCCGGTTCCATCACTGGCGGCAATGGCGTAACATATTGTGTACGGTTCGGGCAACTTTCGCGGATCACACTGACCACTTCTTCTACTTTGAGATCATCAACGCCACAAAAAAGCGTTGTGTTCCCAATGCGCAAAAAACCACCTAGGGTATTAGTCACCGTGACGGAAAAGCCACGTTTACTCAGGCGGTCAATTAAATTGCGACTGTCATCGTTGTTGACAATGGCCATGACAAGCTTCATTGAAATTCCAGTATGGTAAGTTGCATTGCGCTGCTGGTTTGGTGATAGAGAATTATAATAGAGGTGTCGCTACACTTAAAATCTGTTTGAAAAGGTACGATTGATGGTGAATGACGAAAGTTGAAAATTTATCCCAGTGACGTGGCTTGAGGGTGAACAGATACGCGGCAAAAGTGTGAAAGGAAACCTCAGTGGGTGGGAAAAACAAA
>JBBREZ010000642.1:0-2142 GCA_038225095.1 Caldilineales bacterium | reverse complement strand
TCGACCATGCCATTGACCAGCACATGATAGACAAGATGGGCGCGGCTGTCGGTTTCAAGGTCAATCACATCGGGGCGTCCATACGGATTGCCAAAGACACAGGTGCGCTCGGCATTGCTCTGCGCATAGATGCCGCGGGCTGCGCCTGGGTTGCGCTGCGCCACGAGCAAACCATCCACCATGCGCTGCGTCAACGGTTCGCCCCAGTCGATTTCAATTTCCAGCCGCAATATGCGATCACCCTCGACCTGGCATTCTAGCATCCAAACTACCGAGCGGTCAAACGCACTTTTGAAGGGGACCACCAACCGTTTGCTTACAATCATCCCTTCACTACCCAGAATCAACTCCTGATAACCTGGGTAATAGCGCGTGATTATGGGCACCAGCTTGTCATCACGCGGATCGGAGATTCGCATCCGAATGCTGCGCGCGTACAACTCATCGGTCCACGGCCATTGCAGATCCAACAAGTCGGTGTCAGCATCGACTGTAAAGCGGACGTCTTGATTGGCTAATGGGTAGCGGGCCGCCGCATCTAGCTTTTCATCCTCAATACTTTGCGGTTGATCCAAAATTGGGTCAAAAGGATTCATCAGTGTTACTCACAAAATCTAAGGGAAACAGGGAGACAGGAGACAGGGAGAGGTGTACTATTCTCGTGTCCCCTTGTCTCCGTGTCTCCCTGTCTCCTTCACGCCTGCCATCAACAGCCCAAGACCTTTACGCGTCGCCTGGGCACGCGGCACAATGTCGATAATTTCACCCTTATACATGACGGCGATCCGGTCGGCCAGCGCCATGATCTCATCCAACTCCGAGCTGATCACCAGCACGGCCACCCCTTGATCGCGCCGGTCAATGATCTGGTTATGGATAAATTCAATCGAGCCGACATCGATGCCGCGCGTCGGTTGGGCGGCGATCAATAGTTGGATCGGGCGGCTAAATTCGCGCGCCACCACCATCTTTTGTTGGTTGCCGCCGGAAAGGCTGCCACCCGACGTTGCTGTACTCGGTGTGCGTACATCAAATTGTTTCACCAGCATCTCGGCGTGGCGACGAATCGCCTGTTTTATAATCGTCACCCCACTGGCAAAAGGGCGCTGGTAGTAGGTGTTCAAAACCAAATTATCGGCGATACTGTACGGGTCAACCATGCCATAGGCGTGGCGATCTTCGGGAACATGACAACTCTGGCCGGCTTCCGTAATCTGGCGTGGACTGGCGTTGGTCATATCTTGCTGGTTGATCAGGATGTGCCCACTATCAACGTGGCGCAAACCGGTCACAACTTCTACCAATTCAGTTTGTCCATTGCCCTGCACCCCGGCCACGCCGACAATCTCACCGGCATGCACCACAAATGACACGCCCCGCAACGCCACTTGACCCAAATCGTCTTTGGCCGTCACGTTTTGCACTGCCAACACCGCTGCGCCTGGTTGGTGCGGTTGCTTTTCAACCGTTAAGATCACCTCACGCCCCACCATCATCGCCGCCAGATTGTTTTGCGTCGCGCTGTGTGGGTCAGCCTCACCCACCACTTTGCCCTGGCGCAGCACCGCAATGCGATCCGCCACGCGCAGCACTTCTTTTAACTTATGCGTAATAAAGATAATGGATTTTTCCTGCTTTTTCAGTAAGCCCATTACCTCAAATAGCCCTTCAATTTCCTGCGGCGTGAGCACCGCTGTCGGCTCATCCAGGATCAAAATGTCCGCATTGCGATAGAGCGCCTTGACGATTTCCACGCGCTGGCGCATGCCCACCGGCAAATCTTCGATCAGCGCATAGGGGTCCACCGCTAAATTGTAGCGCTGGGAAAGTTCGCTAATGCGCCCGGCTACGGCGCGCGTGTCCAGAAAACCTAGCTTTACGCTTTCGCTGCCCAACATAATATTTTCGGCCACGGTCATCACCGGCACCAGTTGGAAATGTTGGTGCACCATGCCAATCCCCAGCGCAATCGCATCCTTGGGCGAATGCATGATCGCCGGTTTGCCATTGACCAAGATTTCGCCAGAAGTCGGATGATACAGGCCATAGATGATGTTCATCAACGTCGATTTGCCCGCGCCGTTTTCGCCCAACAAGGCCAAAATATCGCCGCGCTGCAACGTGAGGCTAACATTTTCGTTC
>JBBREZ010000641.1:0-2188 GCA_038225095.1 Caldilineales bacterium | reverse complement strand
TGAACGCAGCCAACTTTTCACCTGGCCGGCGATTGCTGACCAGCATCTTGCGCTCTATCTAAAGATGACCCCACCCGCGCCCAGTTCCCTCCCTTTCCTAGGGGAGCGGGAGCCCACTGGGCGCGGGTGGGGTCATCTTTAGATAGAGCGCAAGATGCTGGTCAGCAATCGCCGGCCAGGTGAAAAGTTGGCTGCGTTCACGCGCATTGGTGCGCAATAACGTTGCCAATTGAGCATTATCCGCAAGGCGGGCCACGGCTTGGGCGGCGGCGTATTCATCGGCGGCGGGCACATAGAGCAAGTCGCGCTGATCGACCAGTTCGGGCAAGGGCGCTTGGGGAATTGTCGTCACCAGTGCGCAGCCATGCGCCAAGGCTGCCATCAACGTGCCACGCCGTAAACTTGCGCCATCAACATAGGGCATCAGCACCACATCACAGGCGACCAAATCGGCGCTCACCGCGGCGTCCACTTGATGGCCGGTCCATGTGACCCGCGCCGTCAGGTCTAAACTGGCAATCAACGCTTCGATTTCCTGTAAATATTGATAATTCGTCGGGTCACTCGCGCCTACCCGTTCACCAATCATCAGCAAATGGGCGTTGCGTCCAGCTTGTACGAGCTGATGGAGTGTGCGCACCAGGGTATCGCCGCCCTTGCTGCGGTTAAAAAAACCAAAATAACCGATCACCAGATCGTTTGCGCTATAACCGCGTTGTTGCCGGCGTTGCGCACGTTCAGCCACTGATAGGCAACGAGCTTCGATATTGCTGCCAATCGGAATTTTCGCTAGATGCGCCACGCGATTAATCAATGCAGCATAATCCCCCTGATTGGTCACGATCACCTGATCGCTAGTAAAGGCCGGCCGTTCGGTGATCCAACGGCGCAAGCGTGTGCCAGCTTTGGGAAAAAGATAGGGCACCAGCAAATCATGGTAAGTCCAGGCCAGGCGAAAATTGGCACGTCGCCACCACCACGGGGCCAGATTAAGGGCCGGGTGCATCGCAAACGCTGCGGTTTGGTATTGGACATGCACCCAATCGATTTTCAATTTGACGGCCCATTCCGGGATCGCACGCCAGATGCGCCAATCCCAGCGTGGTATGGCCGGATAAACCGGGATATCAGGCAAGGTCGTAGAGGCTAACTCATCTGCTGGAGCGCGCCATTGTTGGGCAGTTAACAAGCTGATTTTGACATCGCGCTCCAGCAGCGCGCGGCCTAATTCAGCCGTATAGGCGCCTACACCACCTGATTGGGGCGGATATTCACCGGTCACAAATAAAATATGCATTAGCGCGTCAACGCCTTTTCCAACGTATAACCCCGATAATTTTCCTCAATAAAGCCCAGTTGATTGAGTAAATTGAGCACAGCCTGTTGATTCTGCGCCACATGCACCAACATCTGTTGATAGCCTTGCAGCGTGGCATCGTTGATTAAGCGGCGCAAAAGCCATTTACCAATGTTCACCCGCCGCCATTCGGGATCGATCTGCAAATCAACCAGATTCGCCACGCGCAGCGGCGCTCCCTCATTTTCCAACAACAAACTGGTCACGCGCGCCTGGCCAATCAACTCGGCGCGGCGATAGAGCAAATAGGTGCGATCCGTGGCTTTACCCCGATACACCAAGCTCAAACCCGCCAGGGGCATTACCTCTTCCACCGGCAGATCGAGCGGACGGCGCAGACAGTAAAAGCGATCCACCAAATAATAATCGGCGGCAGTCAACACGCGAATGTGTTCAGTCCAGTCGCCGGGCAAAATCCCGATCCCAGCCTGGAACGCCGGATAGCCAGTGCTCATGTGAAAGGCTTTGACATGGCCCACGCCCATCTGCCGCCAAAAGTCTTCAGCCGCAGTCAGGAGCGCTTGAGCCGTTTCATTTGCCATTTCATTTTTGGCGGGCAGGATCAAAAAACGCAGCAGGCCAAACGGTTGATAGTCAGGTAAATGTTGGCTGTCACTGTCTAGCCCCACCGCCACATCAATAAAGCCCTCTAGCCAACGCGCTCGCCACGCGCATAACCGAGCATGTGCTTGCCAGCGCACCGGATAAAGCGTTGGCGGCGTAGCCTCGTAGAGCTGTTCGTGCCACTGACTATTGTCCGGCAGCATACTGTAGGGTGTACCCGTAATCACACGGTTGAGCGCTGCGATAAGCCATAATTCGTCTTCCGTT
>JBBREZ010000640.1:0-2300 GCA_038225095.1 Caldilineales bacterium | reverse complement strand
CACGCCGCCGCACCAGGATTACGTGCACATTCAAGGCACGCCGGATGTCTATACCACCTGGATTCCGCTGAGCGATTGCCCCCAGGCATTAGGTGGCGTCGCCGTGCTGGCCGGTTCGCATGTCCACGATATCTTGCCCGTCCACAAGGCCAGTGGCGCCGGTGGCCTAGGCATCGATACAGATGAACTCGATCTGGCGTGGCATACAATTGACTACAAACTGGGCGATGTGCTCGTCTTCCACAGCCACACCGTGCACAAAGGGTTACCCAATCGCACCACCGATCAGTTGCGCATTTCGGTTGATTATCGATATCAAGGCGTGTCGGGTGCGATTGTCGAGGATGGGTTGATCCCCCATTATAATCGGCTGAGCTGGGAGCAAATCTATCAGGGCTGGCAGCGCAAAGATCTGCAATACTACTGGCGCGATCTGCCGCTCAACACGGTCGAGCGCGATCGTTCTTATCATCAGAACGCCAAGATGAAATAAAAGCGAAAAAATCATTCAGCCAGACGTACAACAACGAATGCGGGAAACAACGAATTAGGGCATTGCTTTATTCGTTGTTTCCCGCATTCGTTGTTGTACGCCCCTGAAACGACAGAACGGCTGAACAGTTACCTCTGCGGTTTAATTCGCAGCGCGCAGGTAATGGCCCCAGTAGCCCTGCCATTGACCATAACGCTCGGCAATGCGCTGGAGCGCATCAAACGGCTGTGGCCCATAGACGTGCGCAGCGGCCTGCGTCATCTCCTTCGTAAACAGACTGCTCGGGTCCGTAATCAGCGCTTGCTCCATTCGTCCTAGCCCACGGATCAGGATAAATGTCGCTGACCATTCGCCAATCCCTTTGATTGAGCGCAGCCATTGTTCAACCTCGGTATATGGTGCGTGGCGCAGAAAATCTTCGTCCACTTGGCTAAATGCCTGAATAGCGCTGAATAAGTAGCTAGCTTTGCGCTCATTGCCGACAATTTGTTGTAACAGGGCCGGATCGAGCGGCTGAAAATCCTGCGCTTCGGGAAAGGCGGCATAGCGCTGACCTTCCACTTCAATTGCGCCGCCAAAACGCTCAACTAAGCGTTGCTTGATCTGGCGCGCCAGCGGCATGGGCGTGCGCTGCGTCAGGATCGACCAATACGTGTTCTCGAATGGCGTCAGAAACTTCACTTGGTGATAGCCATAAAGTTGCTTGACCACGGCCATAAAAGGCGCGTCCGTCTGAGCAAGCGCATAGAAGGGTTTCAAGTCTTCAGCCAGGCTCAGAAAGAATGTAACACGATCAAACACCGCCACTTCCATGTCGGACGAAATTGGCTGCTCCGCGCAGATGGTACAATCAAGTTGTGGTTGATCAACCGTGCCTGTGTTGCTGACACGAAAGGCAACAGTTTGCCCTTGCACGCGCAGGGCTTTGGTCAATGTTTGCGCGTCTAGATTTTGCTCACCTAGCATGGGTGGAAACTCGCCGATAAAGGCTAGTGACTGGCCGAAATCAAACGGTGCAATGGGTGAAAGTCTTTTTATGGTCGTAAACATGCCATTCCCTTCATTTTGGATATTTTTACGTAGCCACTTCTCGTTCCTGTAAGGTCAATCCAGATAAATAATAGACAAACCAAATAGACTCTGCACAATCCAACTGGACGGGCACGGTATACCGTGCCTCTACAAATGTGCAACCTTTATTTGGTTTGTCTATAAGGATACAGGCTGAACCGACTTCAACTACTGTATAGATTTCATGAAACATGCTTCACCGCCTATTTTAAGGGTGCAATCTTGTTGGAAGACCCACCACTAACTAGCAATTGCCAACAAGCTTCGAGTTCATTCCGGTGTAATTCAACCCACGCTTGCACCAACCGTAACTGAGCACGCGGCAAAGTGCTGGCTAATACATCGCCGCTCTCAATAGAAAAGGTTGCTCTTTGTCCACCGTAACGTCCATGAAAATGCGGCAGATTATGGCGCTCGCCGGCCTCCGGATACATGTGATGATAATACCAAAAAAGCGGGAAACTTCAGGCATAGTTGTTTGATCTCACGCTTATTTGGCGTTTTGCACTTTCATCATGTTATGTCCGATTAGATCATCATATTTTACAATATTTTATGATATATACGTTTTATATATACCTCTAGTATTGATATTATTGGACTTTTGACAAAAATGGACCTTCTGAGCGGTGTGAAATGCAGTGCTACCAGAGAGAGAGCTGCTCACAGAAAAACAACAGAGGAATTAACCGGCAGTTTGGGTGGATTCGAACTTCGTCTCCAACCCCCTGTTAAT
>JBBREZ010000639.1:0-2322 GCA_038225095.1 Caldilineales bacterium | reverse complement strand
TGGTAACTTCAACTGCTCTTTTGAAGCTAGCTGTATCGCAATGATACAGCACATCTTTGCCTTCCCTGCTCATCCAACCGCCTTTTGGATCACCGCCGCGCTGGCTGTGATTATTTTGGGCATGGACAAGGCTGGGTTTGGTGGCGGCATTGGCTTTGTTGCGACCCCTCTGATGGCGCTAACGATTCCCGTCTCCGATGCGGCGGCGCTGCTCTTGCCCCTGCTGATGATCGCCGATCTGATGTCGCTGCGGCATTATCATGGCAAATTTGACCGCAAAAGTATTGCCGTATTGCTGCCGGGGGCGATCCTAGGTACGTTTGCCGCCGGTTTCGTCTTCAACTATTTCAGCCATAATGAACGAATCTTAAAGGTGGGGCTGGGCATTCTGGTGCTCCTCTTTATCGCTTTTCAACTGGCGCGCGCCTTGATCTTTGGCGCGCTTGGCAAAAAGCGTTTTCCCGACGCGGTGGGCTTCTTGTTAGGGAGCGGTTCGGGCTTCACATCCACGCTCGTGCATGCCGGTAGCCCGTTTGCAAATATTTATCTGTTGCCCCAAGCGATGCCGCGCGAATTGTTTATCGGTACCACCGTCATTCTGTACGCACTGATGAATTGGATCAAGCTGATCCCTTACGCTTGGTTGGGCCTTTTACGCGTGGGCAACCTGACCACAATCTTGCTGCTTGCGCCGTTGGCCTATGTCGGTGTGCGGCTTGGCCTCTATTTGCATCACTATTTTAGCGACCAGTGGTTTCATCGGCTTGTTTATATTTTGCTCTTTGTAACCGGTGTCCAACTGATCTGGCGCGCCTAAGCCAGACCCCTATCAGTCGGCTTAACTACGGACAGCACCGTTTATGCATCGTCAAATACCCTGTACAGGTAGCGTAGTGCAACAACCCACCCCCTGTAGAAATGTGGTAGCCCAAACGACATGCCAAATTTCAGCCTTGTGGTAAGCTGATGAACGACCATATTGCACCTCCTCATGGCGACCGGTCAGCAAATCAACGCTTTCAAACAAGAGCTAAGGGAGGCAGAAAATGTCAATTAGTTTGATGCTAGGAATTAGTTATCTCTTGATGCTCCCCGTCGTATCGCTAGTCATCTATTCGGCCTGTGTTGTCTCCAGTCGGGCTTCCGAAGCGGCAGAAATGCGAGCAGCCAAAATCAACCGCATGCAAAACCTACGTCTCGCTAGAGTTCAGTGCAATTCCCGATCAGCTTGGCAGCGCCAGCTACTTCGTTCGTAATGCCATGTCACTTTGCATTGTTATGTAAACCACCACTGGTCGACACCAGTGGTGGTTTTTTTTATGGAAAAAACAAGGAGGGACAGAACCCGATGCGTCATTTTCTAGTGCACGCGATTGTGGCATGGAGGTTCATGTTATAATAAAAGGCAGAAAACTCATCACCCCGTGCAACTGAATACCAACAAATTTTTCACCTTACTGATACGTAACTTATGACCGAAACTTCAAGCTTGCAACACCCACACTTTCGTCACCTGTCCCGGCTCATGGCATTGGAGGCGAAGGCGGAAAGCGAACAACTCCAGCAGCAATTTCTGCACAGTTCCCCAGCGGCCGCCGAACGCACGGGCAATAGTCTGATCCAACTGGTGATGCGCGATGAGTTTGCTGGCCTGGGTGGGCGGTGGTTGGTAACCCTGGGCAAACGCAGCCAGCAGACCAATTTGCCTTGGACGCGCCTGCGTATGGGTTCGCCGGTGCAGCTAAGCGAAGAAAACAATGCAGACGGCAAACCTTGGCGCGGTGTGGTCAGCCAATTACGGCGGGATACAGTTCAGGTAGCCTTCACCGAATGGCCGGAAGTGGAAAACGAACGCGCCACCTTTCGGCTCGATCTGGCAAGCGACGAGTTTACGCGACGGCGGGCGCAGGCGGCGATGACGCTCATCGACAACGCCAAAGGCAATCGACTGGCCGAATTACGCAAGGTGCTACTGGGCGAAGCACCCCCTCATTTTCAAGCGCCGCCAATTTTTGCCGCCTTTCACCTCCAACTCAACCAAGCCCAACACGAAGCCGTGGCCCATGCCCTGGCCGCCGCCGATGTAGCCATCATCCACGGGCCACCAGGCACAGGCAAAACGACGGCCGTGGTCGAGTTGATCCGGCAAGCGGTGCGGCGCGGTGATCGCGTGTTGGCGTGTGCGCCGAGCAATCTGGCCGTAGACAACATCTTTGAGCGGCTGCTCAGCGCCCCCGAACTGAACACCGGCGCCACGGCCCAGGTCGTGCGCATTGGTCATCCCGCACGTGTATTGCCCGCGTTGCGTGATCAGACACTGGA
>JBBREZ010000638.1:0-2486 GCA_038225095.1 Caldilineales bacterium | reverse complement strand
GTGATACGCTTTCAACCACCACGGCCTTCCCTGAACGAATCGACCGCTCATCGCTGGAAATGGGCAACTGGAAAATAAAATGACTCTCGCCAAGGCCCGAACAGGTACGGCGAAAAGCAAGTTAGCGCCTCTGCGCAACGAACGCTAGCGATCTAGCAAAGAAAGGAACTATCGATGGATATTGCCATTATGTTAGAAGGTCAGAATGGGCTCAATTGGCCGCGTTTTCAACGGCTCGCGCGTGCGGTTGAGGATCTGGGCTTTGCCGGCCTCTACCGCTCCGACCATTTTACCAATGCACAAGCGCCAGACATCGACTCGCTTGAGTTGTGGGTTTCGCTGACCTGGTTGGCCGGCCATACCAGCCGCATTGAATTTGGCCCCATGGTCTCACCGGTCTCATTCCGCAACCCAGTTTTCACGGCGCGCATGGCTAAGGATGTGGACGATCTGTCGAACGGGCGGCTAACTTTAGGCGTGGGTGCGGGTTGGTGTGCGCGCGAGCATAGCAATTTTGGGTTCAATTTATTGGAGCTTCCCGAACGTTTTGCCCGCTTTCAAGAGGGGTTAGCGGTGATCACGCGTCTGTTACAGAGTGACGAGCCGGTAAAGTTTACGGGTCAATACTACCAGTTGCAAGATGCCATCTTATTGCCGCACCCCCAGCGCCCAGCCGGCCCCCCGATCCTGATCGGCGGCAATGGCGAAAAGCAAACGTTGCCCTTGGTAGCTCGCTATGCGAACGAATGGAATGGCGTTTATTTGCCACCCGGCCGTTATGCGGAATTGAGCCGGCATCTAGATGAATTGTTGGCGGCGCAAGGCCGCCAACCAGGGGATGTGCGCCGTTCATTGATGACAGGATTGAGCTTTGGGCGCACTGATACCGAACTGCAACAGAAGATCCAACAAGCTGGCCAATCAGCCGAAGCATTGCGCAGCCGCGGAATGGTTGTCGGTACAGCCAATGCCGTAAGCGATCAATTGGGGAAATTAGTGGATGTAGGCGTCCAACGGGTCATGTTGCAATGGATGGACCTGGACGACATGGCGGGGTTAGAGGCACTAGCGCAAGCAGTGCTATAAACAAAATCGACGATTTTAGATTGACGATTGACGAGGTTCCAGGGTAGATGTAGTTGTTTCGTCAATCGTCAATCGTCAATTGTAGATCAAGCAAGAATGACCGATAAAGTTAGAACTAATGCACTTCCAACAATTCTACTTCAAAGACTAAGGTTGCGTTGGGCGGGATCACGCCGCCAGCCCCTTGTGTGCCATAGCCGAGGTTCGGCGGGATGACCAATTGACGCTTACCGCCTATCTTCATCGACAACACGCCTTCATCCCAGCCTGAGATCACCTGACCAACGCCAATATTAAAGGGAAACGGTTCGCCCCGGTCGACCGAACTGTCGAATTTGGCCCCATCCAGTAACCAACCAGTGTAGTGGACAACCACTTGCTGTCCCTTCTGTGGTGCTGCACCCTTGCCCACCACAAAGTCGTGATATTTCAAGCCACTGGCTGTGGTCACATAATCAGCATCGTTGACTTTGGTCGGACCAGCCGGTGCAGCGGCGCTTACACTTGCACCGCCATTTATACCGACAAGTTCTACCTCAAAAATTAAGGTGGCGTTGGGCGGAATCACGCCGCCAGCGCCCTGCGCCCCGTAGCCGAGGTTCGGCGGAATGGTCAAGCGCGCTTTGCCACCCACTTTCATCAACCCAATCCCTTCGTCCCAACCCTTGATCACGCGACCCTGCCCCAGAGGGAATTGGATCGGTTGGCCGCGTTTATACGAGCTGTCAAAGACAACGCCGTTGGTCAGCGTGCCGGTGTAATGGACAGAAACAGTATCCCCAGGCTGCGGGGACGCGCCCGTTCCTGCTACAATTTCGGTATATTGTAGCCCACTTGCTGTGTTCACGGTGCTCCCTTTCTGCGTTTGCGAATTGGTAATGGGTGACGTAGCGCCCGCAGCGGCTGGTTGTTGTTGCGTCGCTGGCACAGCGGTTGGTGAAGTCGTTATCGCCGTTGGCGCAGGACTACACGCAGTGGCTAATATCAGGATCAGTACGCCGACAAAAACGATCCCTAAAAACTGTTTTTGGTTCATGAATTCTTCCTTAAAACAACGCTTTTATACGAGAATATCTGATAGATAAATCAAATAAACATCATCCAATCAACCGGACGGGCACGCCATGGCGTGCCCCTACGCATGGATGGCTTTACTTACTCTATGCGATAAAGATGATAAGCTGGCAAGCTGACCTGGTATATTCGTTCAGATTGTCAGCCTATCACCTTGCTAGCTGCTGCGACAATGGGCGTCATCATTAGACCTTATTCCGATTTAATTTTGTGCATTTGTAGGTGCGGTTTTTAACCGCACAAGTCTGGATTGACCAAGATTGTGCGGTTAAAAACCGCACCTACAAGACCGATCTGGCTCTGTTTTGCTATCCAAATAATAAATC
>JBBREZ010000637.1:0-2521 GCA_038225095.1 Caldilineales bacterium | reverse complement strand
AGGTCGAAGTGTTTTCTTCAAACTACCGTGGGAGCCACGGAAAGTCACGCAACGGGATGGCCTTCAGGCCGACATGATTTTAGCGCTTGTAAGCTGATCAGCCCGTCCGAAGCCCAACGCCTTTAGGCTTGGGTAGCTCACAGGGAGTTGTGTTGATGAGCAGCGGCGCGGGCGCTGTGTGCCAGCCTAATTTGACTGCGCCCCGCTCTAGCACTTCACGCTTAGGGTTCGACGGCACCGGCGGCATCGGATAACCGCGCTGGCGCGGGCCACGGCGCGTCAACGTCTGATCCGGCCCTGCGACGCCAATTTCCCACTCCGCCCGTTCGTAATAGGGCGCTAATTCTGCCAAACTGATCGGCCAATCGGCCAGTGAACTGTCTTCCGGTACGCCATATTCACTGGCCATGCGGAAATCTTCGGGCAAAAATCGCCAAGCCTGCGCGCCATAGACGCGCGTGCCGCCGCCGACGGTCATCGCATTGTTGTGATAACCGCCTTCGTGCGGCGCAACTACATGCGCTTCACCGGTATGATCGACAAAGACGCGCGGATTTCCCTGCAAATCTGGCCCGTGTTATGGCCGTAAAGCGCCAAACGATGGTTGCGCAGATGGTCGCGACTAACCGCTTCATAGGGTAACCAGCGGCCACGTTCGACGAGCAGCACCTTCTGGCCGGCTTCTGCTAGTACACAGGCAACAATCCCCCCGCCTGCCCCGGCCCCGATCACGATGGCATCGTATTCGTCTGTTTGCTTTATTTCATTGAGCGCCGAAACGCGTACTGGTGGCGTTGGGAATAGAGCCAAATCTTCACGGCTTGGCCCTTCGCGGAAACCAACCATCGGCCAGGATTGCGCCGCTCGGTTGCCGCCGTTTGTCGGATCGCCATAGTAGCCTTCTGCGGTCAGGTTGACCAAGGTCTCCAGAAAAATTTGGGGGGAAACCGACCACTTGGTCTGCACTTTGCCTTTTTCTAGGGCGTGCAGTAACGCATCTTGTTGATCAATGTTCAATGTGGCAAAGACCGCACCTTGGCTAGATGCAGCAGCTTCCTGGTCGAGCGCGATTAGCCCTTGTTCAAGTAAAGGCCCAGTGCGGGCCAGATCGTCCGTCCAATGGCGCGCGAGATAATCGTCCACACCAGCTGCCCAGGCACCGGGAAAATCATCGGCTGGGATTAGGCGGTCAAGGATCGGTTGGAGTTGGGTTTGCAATTGGGGTGAGAGAGCCATTTTGAGCGCTTCTTTCTAATCCAACAGACTTACGCCGAGATCGGCACGTTACAGGTAGCGCCGCAACTGATGCCCTCGGCGCTACCGATTTGTTCATTTATAGCGCTAGGCCAGCTTGATAGGTTTATTAGACATGATCGGGAATAAGCCATCCCTTCTGGTAAACAGGCTTCGACGTGAGACCTCGGCGTGAGCGTTCGACTGAGCGCTCACGCCGAAGTCTCGTCGAACGCTCAGCCGAACAGTAGATAGGGAAATAGGCAGGTGTCACCTGTTTACCTAGCTACTGAACGCTGTTAATCCCGATCATGTCTATTGTAAACGATGCGTGCTGTTCGAGCCAACTCAATTTTGCTTTTGGCATTTTCGCTGATTCTTTGCTATGCTTGTTCAAAAATGATGCGTAATCGCTCAGCAGTAATTTTTCACAACGAACGGACAATCAATTGATCGACATTCAACGGATCCAAACCATCGCCCAACTCATCCGCACCAATGTGGCGCAGGTGATTGTGGGCAAAGATGACGTCGTCGAACTATTGCTGGTGGCGCTCTTTTGCGAAGGGCATCTGTTATTGGAAGACGTGCCTGGCATTGGCAAAACGACATTGGCGAAGACCCTGGCGAAATCGCTCGGCGGCCACTTTCAACGCATTCAATTCACCCCCGACCTTTTGCCTTCTGACATTACGGGCGTCAGCATTTTCAACCAACAACGCCAGGAATTTGAATATCGACCAGGGCCAATCGTGGCGCAAATCGTGTTGGCCGACGAGATCAACCGGGCCGGACCGCGTACGCAATCCTCATTGTTGGAAGCAATGGAAGAACGCCAGGTGACGGTGGACGGCGTGACGCGCCCGTTGCCATATCCGTTCCTCGTGCTGGCGACACAAAACCCAGTCGAATTAGAGGGCACCTTTCCGTTGCCAGAAGCCCAACTGGATCGCTTTCTGATGCGGGTGGCCTTGGGCTATCCGCAGCGCGAAGAAGAACGCCAAATTTTGCGTCGTTTCCGCACCGCGAATCCACTGGCCGACATTGTGCCGGTGGTGACGACCGATGAGATCCGAGCCGCCAACCAAATCTGCCGCCAAGTTTTTGTGCATCCGGTGTTGGAAGATTATTTGTTGGATATTGTGGCTGTCTCGCGCACCAATCCGGCGATTGCGTTAGGCGTCAGCCCGCGTGGAGCAATGGCGCTTTACCGCGCCAGCCAAGCATTAGCGGCGGTGCGCGGTCGGAATTACATCATTCCCGACGATATTAAGCAGCTCGCCATATC
>JBBREZ010000636.1:0-2558 GCA_038225095.1 Caldilineales bacterium | reverse complement strand
CCGTTGCAGACCGCTGTTGCCGAGGCTGGATCGGCCAGTTCACGCGCCTTGGCTGTGCCTACAGATGTGGGTGATCCAGCCTCCGTGCGCGCTTTGTTTGCCAAAACGTTGGAAACCTTTGGCCGACTTGATCTGTTGTTCAACAATGCCGGGGCCGGCGCACCACCTGTCCTGCTCGAAGAACTAACCTACGAACAGTGGAAAGCGGTCGTCGATGTCAATTTGACCGGTGTCTTTCTGTGTACGCAGGAAGCGTTTAAGATCATGAAGCATCAAGATCCGCGCGGCGGGCGGATTATCAACAACGGCTCGATCTCGGCGCATGCCCCCCGGCCAAACTCTGCGCCTTACACGGCGACCAAGCACGCCATTACCGGCCTGACCAAAGCGACTTCCTTAGATGGGCGCAAATATGACATTGCCTGTGGCCAAATCGACATTGGCAACGCCGCCACTGAAATGACCGCGCGCATGAAAAAAGGCGTGCCCCAGGCCAACGGTTCCATCGAAGTCGAACCGACGATGGATGTCAACGATATCGCCCGCACCGTGGTCTACATGGCGAGCCTGCCACCCGAAGCCAATGTGCAATTCATCACCGTGATGGCGACCAAAATGCCGTTTGTGGGGCGCGGGTAAGTGAAAGGTTAGACATATTGCGCCAGTGCTTGGCTCTGGCTGGCGGCTTAATTACGCTGGATCAACAGGCAACTATACGCCATTAGCGATCTGCACCTGGCTATTGAATTTTTACGGGAGGTCATGGCCAACTCACGTGCAACATGGGGAAACTACACTTTCTCTTTGCGTCCTGAGGAAAAGCTGCTCAGAAGCGGGGTCGGGGGTGAGGCTCCGTTTTCTTGAGATTCGCTGCCGCTTTATTTCCCTGCACCTCAGGCAAGCTGCTGGTCCGGCGCATGTTCAGGACGATTCGCCAACCAATCTTCTAGCCTTGCCACTCGCTCTGGATGTTTATCGCTGCGCGCCAGGAATCCGGCCCCATGTTGCGACATCGGGTCCTGGTCCGTCGGCTGGTAGCGCAGATCGACACTCCACCGGACATGGTTGGAATCGTTAGGCGTGGACATGTGAACACAGCGATCATTGAACAAAATCACGCCGCCTTTTTCAATTGGCAGGGCAACCGCCCGTTCTTTGCCCACCAGATGTTCTGGGTCAATCTCCGTATATTTTGTGCTGGTGTACGCCTCGCGATGGTGGGAGAGCAACTTCTGGCGGTGGGTTTGCGGCATAAAATGCAGACAGCCGTTTTCCAAATTGGCATCGACCAGCGCCACCCACACCGTGATCACCGGGTTGGCGTTGGCGTCGGGCCAATAGGAGCGATCCTGATGCCAGGGTACGGCGCCCGCCGCGACTTTGGGCACTTTGGGGCGCGTGTTGTAGACTGGATTGGCAAAAATCTCGCCACCAATTAACGATTCTACTGCGCTGATAATCTTTGGATTCGCCATCAAATCGAAGTAACCGGGTAAACGGTCGCGCCAACTGCGGCCATACTGCAAAAATTCGGCATCGGTTTTGCCAGCAAAGAGCCGGGCCAGGCGGTTCTCGAACGACTCGTCTTCCAGTTTATCGCTGATGAGATTGTTGGCATAGAGATCGTTGGCGATTTCATCGACCTTTTGTTGCATCGACGTAATCACCGCCGCCATGTCCATGTCATTCAACAGATGAGACAGCGCAAGATAGCCTTCTTGATCATAAAATTGGATTTGTTCTGGGGTAAGACTACCATGATTTCTATTGCGGTATTGCTCTAGCATAAGTGAGACGGACTCCTGATTGAATGTTGTCGGCGCTTGATTACGACCACGTATGATGAGTGCGTGTGAGTGCAGCGCACTGGTCAGCCGTTGGTTTCTTTATTGAAATAGTGTGTGACCAGTACAATGCACTCACCTGCAATCGTGATTTATCGTTGTCGAATGATCATAGCATAAAGCAACGGCACCCCCAACTGGCTGAAAAATGCAGGCGATGCTGGCATTTTTTGTGGGATGAATCTTGCTTCCGGCGTTTCTGTCTGCGAGCGCTTAAATTCCATTCGCGCCGAATTTGCGTTATGCTTCTCCACACGATTTTATCGCGTGCGGCCATTAATGACCAGCGCTTGTGATTTGAATTAAACCAAAGTCAAATTGGCAAGCGGAGAATTATCCGACCCTAACCTCCCGTTCGGCTGAGACGTTCGACGCGACTTCGGCGTGAGCGCTCAGTCGAGTCGCTCACGGTTCGGCTGAGGCTCACCTCGAAGCCTCGAAGCGTCGAGGCCATAGCAAGGGAGAGAACCGTCACGAGGCGGACAAAGGATCAGTCCCTCCCCAGCAGGGGGAGGCTAGGAGGGGGTCTAAATCGCCGCTTGCCAATTTGACTTCAAATGTTGATCCAGTAATTTGGTAAGTAAGGCTTATGTTTATTCTACGTCAACATCAAAAACAGGCGGTCAATGCTGCGCTGGCTAAGGCGCACAATGGCACATTGACGGCCGTCATCCCGCCGGGCGGCGGCAAGACGATTCTCGCCTTGGCCGTGCT
>JBBREZ010000635.1:0-2588 GCA_038225095.1 Caldilineales bacterium | reverse complement strand
GCTCGACGCCATGCCCAGGCCAACGGTTTTGGTCTTGCAACAAAAATTCCCGCCACATTTGGCTGGCAAGGTCGGGTTGGCCGGCGGCAACATGGTCTCGGCGATGAAGGCGATTGGCTGCGTGGGGCTGATCTCGAACGGGCCTTCGCGCGATGTGGACGAAGTGCGGCCCATGCAATTCCAATACATGCTCACCGGCATCACGCCTGGGCATGGCGGACAGGCGGTACAAGCGGTCAATGTGCCGGTGTCGGTCTGTGGCATGGACGTTGCGCCCGGTGAGATCATTCACATGGATGAAAACGGCGCGGTTAAGTTTCCCGCCGACAAGCTGGCCGCGGTGCTCGCCAACGTGCGCAAATTGCGCGACGAAGAAGCCGATCGCATGGGTAAGTTACAGAAGGCCACCTCGGCGGCCGAGTTACGGGCGATCTTCGGGGGGCATAGTTATACGAGTAAGGATAAGCAGTAGGGAGTGAGAGATTGGAGGTTAGAGATTCAGAATGATCAATCTCTAACCTCCAATCTCTAATCTCTGCTTTATGCTTGCTTTAATCACAACGCGCTGCGCAGATAGTCAACAATACGGCGAATGCCCGCTGCGATATCACCCCCGCTGCGAAATTCAAAACAGTAGAGCAGGCGCTGTGGCAACTGAGCGAAAGCAGCAAAGATCGGCGCTAATGCCTGATCGCCGCCGCCTAAATAGGTGGGCAACTGTTCTAAATCAATTGGTTGATCTTTGAGATGGGCTGAGACTGCGCGCTGGCCCAACGTGCGGATCGCGGTAACGACATCTTCGCCGTGGCGCACATAGTTGCCAATATCGATGTTGGTGCCCAATGCTGGATGCTGAATATGCCCCAATACCTGCTGGATTTCGGCGAGTGTGCCGCCGGGGGTGCGGGCGAAATTTTCGAGGGCCAACACAATGCCTTGCTGCTGCGCATAATCGACCGCGCGACGGCCTGCCGCCCAGCCGGCTTTGTCGGATTCAACGGGTAACGGCCCAGGGAAGATTCGCAATTGGGACGCACCCAGGGCCCTAGCGGCGTCGATGTCCTGGCACAAGATCGTCTGATCCTGGTTATCTGCGCTAAAGAGCGTGACAAAGGTGGCGTAGGTGACGAGCAGATTATGGTCTTCCAGGGTTTGGCGGGCGGTGGCGAGCTCGGTTTGCCAGGCCGGCCACAACTCGCGGCGCAGTTCCACACCATCAATTTCCAGGCGTTGCGCCGTATCGATGACGTCAAAAATCGTGCGGGCGCCGCTTTTCAATTCTTCTTCAAATTGCATCACAGAGATCAAAAGTGGGCGATGATCGCGCATATTGTTCCTTTTTCGTTGGGTCGAACGTGCACGTTGATGAAGCCAACTTGGTCGCTCCGTCCGTCCCCGGCACGGTTCACAAGCGATAAAACGCCCGCGCATTCTCGGCCAAAATCTTGGTCAACAACGGTTCGGGCAACGTCACGGGCAGCGCCTCGGCGGGTGTGTCAAAATGCCAGTGCGGATAATCCGTGGCAAACATCAACAGATCGTCTGAATCTAGTTGCTCGATGATTTGCAACAGTTGCTGCGCATTGGGCGGCGCATTGATGGGCTGCACGGTCAACCGAATGTGCTCGCGCACATAGTCCGACGGCAAGCGCCGCACCCACGGCGTATTATGGCGCAAACCTTTCCATTCTTTATCCATCCGCCACATCAGCGAGGGCATCCACGTAAAACCACCTTCGATCAAAGCCACACGCAAGCTGGGAAAACGGTCAAAAACGCCCTCGATCACCAAACTCATCACCTGTGACTGGAAGACCTGGGCCATGCCGGCGTATTCTTCCAGATAAGTCAGCGCCCAACCCGAAGGCGTGGAAGGATGGCCGGGTGCGCCGCCATATTGAATGCCCACAACCAAATTATGGCGCGCCGCCGCGGCATAGATCGGGTCATAACGGGCATTGCCATAGGGCGCTTCCGAACGCACGGGCAGGATCACTTGTACAAAACCGGGGTGATCACCAAACCGGTCGATCTCCTGGGCGGCCAGGATTGGATCTTGGCTAGGCAAGACCAGCGAGGCGCGCAGACGTGGCTCCTGGTTCAGCCATGCATCGATCTGCCACTGGTTGATCGCCGTAGCCAGCGCCGCCGCCAAGTCATGATTGTGTACACTGGAAACCCGGTAGGCGCAGTTAAGAATGCCATATTCGGCGTTCCAAGCGTCGATGGTTTGTTCACGCAGTAACGCCAAGTCCGAACCAGGCACGTTGCCGGAGGCCGGTTTTGCCTCCGGTCGCGCAGTGAGCGGCGAACCCTTTGGGTAGTCATCGGCGTCCGGCCCGACAAAAGCCGACTCTTTGCAATAATCCACCCAGTGATCGGGCAGATACGGATAAAGCGTTTTGAGCGAAGGCAATTCGTTATGAATGTCGCAATCGATGAGTTTATGTGCACCGAAGATGCCCATGTATGACTCGCTTTCTGATGGTTATCGGTAGTTGGTAAAGGGTAAAGGGCAAGTAGTAAATAGTGATTGTCGGTCTAGCAACCCGACACTTTTGTCTGGGCCGTTAAAATGGCCTGCTGAC
>JBBREZ010000634.1:0-2630 GCA_038225095.1 Caldilineales bacterium | reverse complement strand
CATAACCCACCAATACGGCCACCAAGCCCGAGACAACAGCCGATAAGGTGAGTGAATCAGGCAAATCGAGCAAATTGCGGCGCATTTTTATCATTTTACGGTTGGAAAGTTTGTTCGATTTCCTGGATCACAAAAAGCGCGGTAGGGATGGCTACGACTTCTTCTACGCTGCCATCCGCTTTGTGCAGGTGATGAGGGGCATTAGGCAAATGTGGATAATGAGGCGCATTGTCCCAGCGTTTTTTTAGCCCACCTTGCGCATTTTGCCAGTGAAAGCTATATTTCAGAGCCTTAATTTGTCCATTGCTTTCATTGGCGTATTCAAAGAGTTCTACGATTGCTTGGTCACGTAAAGTTGCTTTAATACGTATTTTTCCGTCAATAAGGCCAACCTCGCGGCTCAATACTTCATAGGCGACAATCGCAGAACTTTGTAGCAATTGCATCTCAATCAGCGTAAAGTGCTGCTCGATTAGAGCGTTCATTGAACAGGCTCTTTTACCAGTAAATCTACCTGCTGATTCAGATTGGCGATCATTTCAAGCGTGGCAGCCCACTCGATAAAATCTACATCATCACCCAGCGCGCCTTGTTCATAGCGAAGGTAAAACTGCTCAGATGTAAGCGAATATTTGTTTTCAAAGTTGCTTACTTGCCCAGCCAAACGGCTTTTAAGGACAAGTAAGCGATTAAGCTCTCGTCTGATCAGCTTTTCAAGTGTCATATCTAGCACTGGATCAACGGCTAAATTATCAACACCAATATACTGTTCAAGTCGCTTAATCTTCTCAAGGGTTGTCATCATTTCTCACCTCAGATCGCTTACATCTCGGGCTGTTGCCACTAATTTCTAAGCCAGCTATCTAAATCAAGTATAACAACTCACTTACACTTTAGTCAATCCGTGCGTCCCCGCCGCCAATTCTGCCCCTAACGTTCGCACCGCCGCCACGCCATCTTCACTGCCCGCGGCCTTGACCAATGCCGACCCGACAATCACACCTTCAGCGATTTCGGCGACAGCCGCGGCCTGCACGCCTGTGCCAATGCCAAATCCAATCGCCAGCGGCAAATTGGTATGTTTACGCACCCGCTGCACAAAGTCTTTTAAATCGGGCGGCAACTCAGTCCGCGCCCCCGTAATGCCGGTGACGCTGACCAAATAAACGAACCCAGTCGCGTGTTGAGCGACCATTTTAATCCGTGATTCGGTGCTGGTGGGCGCTAACAGATAGATCGTTGCCAAACCAGCGGCACGACAGGCGGCTTCGATCTCTTCGCTCTCTTCCGGCGGCAGATCAGGCACGATCAGGCCATCAACGCCCGCGGTGACGGCATCTTGCACAAAGCGCTCAATCCCGTAACTAAATAGCGGATTGTAGTAGGTCATAGCGCAAAACGGCTGTTGTATACCGCTGGCGCGCAACTCGCGCACCATCGCCAGACAATCGGCCAACGTGGTGCCTTTGGTCAGCGCCGTATAGGTCGCGGTCTGAATCGTCGGGCCATCGGCCAGTGGATCGCTGTGCGGAATGCCAATCTCAAACAGATCCGCGCCCACTTCGGCCAACGCGGTGATTGCTTCCAATGTAATCGCCCGACTCGGATAGCCCATCGCATGATAGGGCATAAAGGCGGCTCGTTTGTCCTGCTTCAGTTGTTCAAAAACGGCGCGAATGCGCTCAAGACCGGTCATAAGAACCTCCTATAATGGTTAATGGTATAATGGTCCGTTCGGTGGCAATCGATTGCTGGGCAGTCTGAATACTAGCGTAGAGAATTCGACATAATTCTTCACATTCTTTGAGTATTTCCGCCAACTTGCTCTCTTCTAACATTTCGCCCAGAATGATCATTCGCAACCAAATCCGCGCTTCATTTAACTCTTTTAGCGCAATTCTCAATTTGTGAATAAAGTCTCGCTTGCTCTCCGCACTGCGGCCTTCCCCGTAATTGGGCGCAGGCGCTGTTCCAGAACGCAGCAGCTGATCAGCAATAGACATTATCGGGATTAACAGGATTGGGTAGACAGGAAAACAGGTAAAGAGGGAGGCGTCACCTGTATCCTTGTCGCCGTTTCAGTAGAAGCATCCCTGTCTACGAGAGGTAATGGCCTATTCCCGATAATGTCTAATATGCCTACCGGCTGGTGTCGTCGGCAAACTATCACATACCTTCATAACCCGTACAGCAAACTTCATCAACCGATCTTCAATATCATCACCCTTAGCCATGCTCCTCCCTTAACCATTAACCATTACACCGTTAACCATTAGAACACCTTCATCACCGTGCCCAAATCCTTATCACCACGTCCGCTCAGATTGACCAAAATAATCTGGTCTTTCGGCAGCTTGGGTGCGAGTTCCATGACATGGGCAATCGCGTGGGCGCTTTCCAAGGCGGGAATGATGCCTTCGGTTTCGCACAATAGTTTGAAGCCTTTCAGGGCTTGATCGTCAGTGCAATAGGTATACTCGGTTCGCCCCTGGTCGCGCAACCAGGCGTGCTCTGGCCCGACACTGGCATAATCAAGCCCAGCGCTAATGCTGTGGGTGGCAGCGATTTGCCCATCGTCGTCTTGCAACACGTAGCTTTTGGTGCCTTGCAAAACGCCCACGCGTCCCATT
>JBBREZ010000633.1:0-2719 GCA_038225095.1 Caldilineales bacterium | reverse complement strand
GATCCAGGAAATAGCCGCTATGGCTGATCATAAACGCAAACAGATTATTATAATGCAGCCCGACATTCACGGCGGCATAAGCGCCCGATGAGATGCCACCGAGCGCGCGATATTGGCGATCTGGATTCGTGTAGTAATGACCGTCGACGAAATTCACCACTTCGAGCAAATATTGCTCCATGTTTTGCTTGACTGTTGTCCCATTAATGTATTGGCTATCGCGCACCAGTGGTCCATTGCCGTCGGGGAAGATGACCAGCAGCGGCGGCAAGGTATGGCTGGCAACCATGTCGTCCAACACTTTCTGTAGATTGGTGTTGATCAACCAATCCGTATCCGAGCCGGGATAGCCGTGCAGCAAGTATAAGACTGGATAGCGATAGTCGCCATTGGGATTATAGCCACTGGGCAAATAGACTTTTAATTCCCGCCGACGGTCATGGAGGGCTTGGCTTGGGAAGGTAATGGACGCAATCGTGCTTGTATATTTAACATTCGAAGCTTGTCCCAACTGGTAATAGGTATGTTCCACTGCGGTCCAGGCGCGGTCCCAGCCGTAGCTGAGAATGACCACTACGATGACGATAAACGTTATGCCACTGGCAACGATTCTCTTTTTCATATGCAAAGCTCCCTGTGAAAATAAAACAGCGAAACCTTAGAGACGGTCTGAAAAGAATTCGTAGGTGCGGTTTGTAACCGCACAATCAGGGATGACCGAGTACGTGCGGTTACAAACCGCACCTACAAAGTCCCTGATCCACCCTTTTCAGACCGTTTCTTACATAACTTTGCCAGCCTGGCTGGATTGCGTAGGCGTTATCTCGGGTAACGTTGTCGAAGTAGACAAGTAGATTATCGCGCCTGCACCGGCTGATTGTATGAAATTGAGATGAGTTATGGATTAGATCCTCGCCATTATGGTTCGATCACCCATTGAGCAGCGTCGAATGCTTCTGCGTGCGCCGATGTTGAATTTTATTCGATCAACGATTGATCAACGAATTGATGCTATAATAACCTATAAGCAATCAATTAAACGTGACACCATTGGCGTAGGTGCCCAGTGGGTACCCGTGCTTGCTGCGCCTGTTGGTCCACACACGGGCGCAGCAAGCAGCGCCCCTACGTTTTATGCAATGCTTAAATGGTTTGTCTGTAATTTGTGACCTTGAATCTCAAGATTAGCTTTTTGTGCGTATTCGACCAATTTTGAGCTTGAATTTAGCCATCTTTCCCAGGACATCAACTAATTTTGTCAAAAAATACGTTTATTATTACAAAGCAACTGCAGGTCACAACTTGGATTAGTTTTATTATTGCCTTGTTGTACTAGGGGTCTGACGACTTAATTGTTAGAATGGCGTGGATTTGGGCATGCTCTAATGCCCAACAGTCGCATTAGAGCATGTTCCCTCCACCTTTCTAAAAGTTAAATGGTCGCTCTACTAGGGTCGGTTGCTATTTTGTGCTTTGGGTAAGCAACCGACGGAATTTGAAATGTCAACCGACCCTAGCAAGTTCGCCATTCCTTCCCTTTACTATTTTTGTAGAAGTCTTGCCGTTCGAAAGCGTTAAGACCCCGTAGAGCGAATTCGATAAGGAGATTTTCATGTTTAACCAATGGGCCTTTATTGCTCGCCTTGATGCTGCCGATACCGACGAATTACGTCGGATCATGGCCCAGCCAACTGGCGAAGAAGAAAAAGTGTTGCGCACTTATTTAGGCAGCGGTCGTTATCAACGGCTGCGCAGTTTGGCCTTACGCCTGGATGTAACCCGGCGAGCGCGCAGCGGGAAATTAAAAGGCAATGTTGTCATCATCCCCCAACTACTAGGCAGCGAACTGACCTCAATCGACGATAACAATAACAAAGAGCGCATCTGGCTAAGTCCGTTGCGGATCGTCGCCGGACAATTAGATCGCTTACAACTGAACGCAGATGGTCGCACCGCATCTAATCCGCAATACGAAATCCAGGCAACCGGTGTCATGAAACGTTGCTACGGTGAATTGATTTTGACGTTGGCCGAAAACTGGAATGTTCATGCGTTTTGGTATGACTGGCGCAAGGATCTAAAGCTGGCCGCTTCAGAGTTGCAGGCCTCCATCAACCGTTGGTTCAATGACGATGAACCGGTGCATCTCGTCGCCCACGGGGCGGGTGGGTTAGTGGCGCGGGCTTTTATCAAAATGTATCCAGAACGCTGGAATGTGAAGCCCGCTACGGGCCAGCAGCCGGCGCATTTGATCATGCTGGGAACGCCCAATCATGGAGTTTATGCGGCTGCCCAGACGATTACAGGACAACTGGGCCTGGTTCAATGGGTGAATTTATTGGATGTGCAACACAGCAATGCGGACTTCCGTGCCATCGCGACCTCTTTCCCCAGCCTTTATCAGTTGTTACCCTCGCCTTTTTATGGTGATGATCCAGTGCAACAGGCAGGGTTGGAACGGCTATATGAGGTGAAGAGCTATGCGCCGGATGCAAAAATTTCGCCAGAACATCTTAAGCATGCCAAAGAATTTCATTGGCTGCTCCGCGACGTGGTCGACCCGGCGCGCATGGTTTCGGTGGCTGGCTATAACCAACCTACTTTTGTCGATCTGAAGATAGAAGCGCTGCGCCAACCATTGCCGCCTGATAGTTTAAATTTGTATGCTGCCGCCTCGCAGCCACCAGAAATCTTGAATCACTATACAGCCAGCTCGGAT
>JBBREZ010000632.1:0-2756 GCA_038225095.1 Caldilineales bacterium | reverse complement strand
TAGCGATAGGGTTAGCTCACAGTATGAATTTTTATTCCATAATGGTCGGCAATACCTCCTTACCAAGAATTTCCAGCCCTAGCAGATCATCAAGCAGAATCCATTGGCACATCATCTCCTCCACGCCCGCGTGGGCATAAGCCAGGATTTGCTCCGTAACCTGGTTGGGGTTGCCGGTGATAGCAGCCAGATGCTGGCGAAAAAAAGCGATGATTTCATCTGTCGCCAGCGGCGCCATGTGTGACGAGGCGCGACGTAATCCTTGCGCCAACTGCTCAAGTTCATCGGCATTGCGCCAGCAGAGGACAGGCAACATGAGCGTGCGTTTCACATCTGTAGGTTGCCGCAGGGCTGCCACGATCAATTCATCCAGTAACCGTGACCGCTCTGTAAACACCTCAACTGATGCCATCTGACAGTTCCAAATATTGGCATAGCGCGCCACCAGCGGGAGCGTGCGTTTGGGACCATTGCCGCCGATCAGGATCGGGGTGGTGCGTTGGGGGCGAGGCAGCAGTTGCGCCTCGTTCAGTTGGTAGAACTTGCTGGCAAAGGTGACTGGTTCTGGACTGCGGATCAAGGCCGCGATCACCGCTACTCCTTCTTCCAATCGATCCAACCGCGTCGTAATGTCGCCAAGCGGATAGCCAAACATGGTGTGTTCGCTCTCCATCCAGCCCGCGCCAATGCCCAGGATCATCCGCCCGCCGCTCAGGTCATCAATCGCCATGGCCTGGCGGGCCAACAGGATCGGATCGCGAAAGGAGAGCGGCGCCACGAGGGTGCCGAAATGGACGGTGTGGCTGTTGCCGGCTAGATAGGCAAGTGAAACCAGCGCTTCCAAGGCATCCATAGGCGGCGGCTCCATTTGGGTCAAATGGTCGGAACGGTAGATACCGGCGAACCCCATCTGTTCAATGGCCGTTGTCAAAAGCTGCCACTTTGACCAGGTCAGGCCAAAATGCCCTTCAATCGTGATGGAAAGCTGCATCTGTAACCCTTTCTTAGCAAATGATTGTGTAAGTCCGGTATTGAATAACAATCTAACACAATGGTGCGAAAAAAATGCGAAATAATTTGAAATTTATCGAGCATTGGTATCAACAGGCAACGGTAGCCGCGCAATTGCGCCGTACTCGCGATTGACAATCCGCCCTTAAAATGATGCACACGCATTTGCGGCTCCCCTGCAATTGGCTGATTTTTGTGGGATTGAGTCCTATAAGCGGCCAGAATCGGCGTAAATTTGCTTGATAAAGTAGGGTGGGGCTGGTATAATCGGCCTATTCAAAGCTTTGGGATGGTGCGTTCCTGCGCTATTCAATCATTATAACATTATCATGGTTTGGCGGTTGAAGATGTGCGCATCTTGGCCACCGACACGTGCATCGGCATTCGCCGCGACCGTCGTTGACGCGCTGGCGCTAGCCAATAGGGAGAATATATGCTCGCTGATCTTTACTTACGCAATGGACAGGTAGTCACGGAACAGGCTGTTTTTCAGGGTGGTGTGGTCGTCAAAGCGGGGAAAATCGCGCAACTGGTGCAAGGTGATCCCGACATTGCGGCGCAGGAAACCATCGATCTGGTGGGGAAATACTTGTTGCCCGGCCTGATCGACGCGCATGTGCATTTCAGTGAGCCTGGTCGCGCGCACTGGGAAGGTTTTCGCACGGGTACAATGGCTGCTGCGGCGGGTGGCATCACGACCGTGATTGAAATGCCCCTCAACGCCTCGCCACCGACGATCGATGAGGGAAATTTGCGCGCAAAACAAGTTGTTGCGGCCCAGGAAGCGCTGGTTGATTACGCGCTCTGGGGTGGCCTGGTCACGAATAATCTCGCTAAGTTGGACGAACTCCATCGCGGTGGTGTGGTCGCTTTCAAGGCCTTCCTCAGTTCGAGTGGCAGCGATTTTGTGCGGATTGACGATGATTTGTTGTATGCGGGGTTGTTGCGGGCGCGCGAACTGGGCACGTTGGTGGGCGTCCACGCCGAAAACGAATGGGTGACGCGTTACCTGACTGAGCAATTGCAAGCATCGGGGCGCAAGGATAGCGCAGCCTGGGGCGCGGCGCGCCCCCCCGTGACCGAACTAGAGGCGATCCAACGGGTGCTCTTTTGGGCGAAAGCGACCGGCGGACAATTGCATATTGTCCATGTCTCCTTGGCCGACGGCATCCAGGCGGCCGCGCTCGCCAAACAGGCTGGCGTTAAGGTGACGGTGGAGACGTGTCCGCATTATCTCTTGTTCGACGAAGACGACTTTGCCCGCATTGGCCCAATGGCAAAGTGCGCCCCCCCGTTACGCGCCCGCAACGAAGTCGAAGCCCTGTGGCAACGTGTGCTTCACGATCAAGTCGATGTCATTGCTTCGGATCACTCGCCCTGTTTGTGGGAAGAAAAAGCGCGCGGCAATGAAAATGTATGGCTGGCCTGGGGCGGGATTAGCGGTATTCAGACGTTGTTACCCGCCTTGTTGACCGAAGGGGTCCACCGTCGCGGCCTCTCGTTGCCCGCATTGGTGCGCATGACCGCCGCCAATCCAGCGCTCATTTTTGGGCTGTACCCGCATAAAGGCACCCTGCTGCCGGGGTCCGATGCGGATTTGGTGATTGTAGACCCGAACAAAACCTGGGTTTTAACGAACGAGCAGCTATTCTACAAAAACCCGCACAGTGCCTTTGTCGGCTACGAATTTACAGGTCGCGTCGAACAGACAATTGTGCGCGGTGTAACTGTATTTCGGAATGGCG
>JBBREZ010000631.1:0-2825 GCA_038225095.1 Caldilineales bacterium | reverse complement strand
AGCGCCCCTACTGCGATTGTTTATTTAGGCATGAAGATCAAATAAGTTGTCCATTGCGGAGCGTAGAGCGTAGAGATTGGAGATGGTTGCCCTGTAATCTCCGATCTCTACGCGCCAAGTTATTGAATCGCTACTCCTTGGTTTGTCGATTCGCATTGACTTGCCTGAAACTTTTTACTTTTCGTTGCGTACTGAAGAGTAGCGCGGACGCAAAACATCGAGTGCGTCGAATGTGAGTGCGTCACACGATTCATGTACGTGTGGCAATGCATGCACGCTGAAAACGAACTTTCTAGGATAGGAACTATGGTCGAGCAGGAAGAAATTTGGGTAAAAGAAGCTTTGACCGGTAATAAGCAATCCTTTAGCCGTTTAGTCGAAGCCTATCAGCGTCCTGTATTTAATCTTGCCTATCGGATGCTAGGCAGTCCAGATGAGGCAGAAGACGCTGCCCAGGAGACATTTCTACGCGCCTATACTCGTTTAGCCCAGTATGATGGCAGCCGTAAATTTAGCACCTGGATTTTATCGATTGCTAACCATCATTGTATTGATCGGTTACGCAAACGACGCATGAAATATATATCAATTGACGACAACCCTGTCTTAGAAAACCTGCAAGAAGATTCGCTGCAACCAGAGCCGAGCTTGCTGGGCCAAGAGAAGACGGTGGAATTACAGGCTTTGCTGAATCAATTGGAGCCCGATTATCGTACGCCGCTCATTCTGCGTTATTGGGAAGATTACAGCTACGAGGATATTGCAGCGGCAATGGAGTTGACAGTTTCGGCGGTGAAGAGTCGCCTGTTTCGGGCGCGTAAGCAAATGGCCGATTTGTATCAAGCAAGCCAAGTGGCGCCCTTGCCGCCTTCCGCTGGCAACAAGCGTGCGAACACGCCGAGCCGACCCACAAAAGCGCCGAGCAATTCACCGTTATTCTTGCGCACGGCGCTGGCGACCTGGTAAGGTAACTTGGTTATTGTGTAACTTGCGAAGAAATAAAGTGCCAAAGGTGATTGTATGGATGTTAATTATGGGCTCAATCCGCCCGAACCAGAAGATGTGCTAACGTCAGCAGGCCACGAAGAATTTAGCGGGCTCATGTCGTTGTCGCTGGATGATCTGTTGGATGAGGAAGGGCAGCAACAATTTCAAGTCTATCTTGAGCGCTACCCCGTCTTGGCGCGCCAATGGCGTAGCTGGCAGCTGCTTGATCGCCATTTAGCGTTGGCTCCGGCAGTCGAACCACCCACTGGTTTTGTGCAACGGTTTGAGCATCGCCTGGATCAACAAGCGCGCCGTACGCTTTGGGGGCGCAATTTGTGGATTGCCAGTTTGATTATCGTCGTTTGGGGTGGCATGCTGATTGGCGGAGCCTCACTCTGTGCTTATGTACTACTGTATCAGGGTAACTGGCTCGCTGGGCTTGTCCACCATGTGGCCTATTATGGCGCGGCTGTGAGCCAATGGTTGGAACTGACGTGGAATACCTTGAACGCTTGGGTGGCAACGCCCCAGGCCATCGCTTTTGGGCTCGTCTATATGATGACAGCGGGCGCGCTGCTGACTTTTTGGGTTCGTTTTTTGCGCCATACCACCCAAGCAACCGAGCTGGCATCCAGTCATATGTAAGTCAAATGAATCACTGATGTTACACAAGAACAGCAGTTACACAGAGCCAACAGAGGAAAAGTAAACAGTTTCTAGCGTTGTTAGTCTGTGTAACATTTTACTCTGTGCTCTCTGCGTAAACGCTTTTTTTCGACTACTGTGAGATTTTTAAAGAGGTAGGTTATGCGTCGTTACAGGCACTCATCAAAACTTAACCAAACTTTAGGCCAGCGCCATTTTTGGGGATTCGCCTTGATTGCGATTGGCCTGCTTTCGTTGGTGATAATTTTCTCCCCCGCAGCTCAGGCTCAGAAGCAGCCGGTTGCCAATCAGCTTGCCAGCATTCAACCGCAAAGTCAGATCTTTAACGATAACCTGGTCGTCAAAAAAGGCCAGGTGTATGAACAAGATGTCAGCGTCTACGATGGCGATGTAACGGTGAAGAACGGCGGCGTAATTCAGGGCAATTTATACGTCTATAGTGGCGATGTCGAAGTGGAAGAGGGCGGCAAAGTTACCGGTGATATCGCTGCCTTCAGTGGCGATCTAACCGTTGCTGGCGAGGTTGGGGGTGGCATTGCCGCCTGGAGTGGCAATATTGATTTGGCTGACAGCGTGACGATTGGCGGCGATGTCAGTGTGCTAAGCGGCAAAATTGACCAAGCGGCGGGTGCACGGATTCACGGTAATGTCGTACGCGGTCCGAATTTCAAAATCCCGATGCCGCAGCTTTTTCAAGCATCGCCGACGCCTAGTCAGGAGCGCATGGATTCGACCCAGGCCATGCGACCGCAGCCAACGTCGGCCTGGGGTGGGTTATTTAGTTTCATTTTGCGCCTGAGTGGTGCGGGTTTGTTGACCGTCATTGTGACGTTGCTGGCTTGGCTGCTTTATACAATGCGACCGGATTTTGTGCGCCAAGTGCGTACGACCGTTGAGGAGCAAACTGCCCTAAGCTTTGCCGTGGGCGCAATTGTCAATGTGGGCTTACTCTTTGTCACGTTGCTGTTTTTTGTCACGATTTGTCTGATCCCATTTGGATTCGTCACTGGTTTGATCTTGTTAGGGCTGAATATTTTGGGTTGGTCGGCGATTTCACTCTGGGCCGGCGAACGCTTGAGCACGTATGCCAAGAGTTCGGCGCAGCCTGTAGCCTACTTAATCCTCGGCGTCATTGTGACGTCGGGCACCGTTGGCTTGTTATGGGCATTCGG
>JBBREZ010000630.1:0-2954 GCA_038225095.1 Caldilineales bacterium | reverse complement strand
CATTGTAGTATAATAGCTAGCATTAAAACCATACATTGTAAATAATACTTATAAAACATTATGATTAACTTACAATACCTTCGCCAAATTAAGTTTTGAGCGAAACTCACAATGTGGGTGGGACGACAAAGGCAAACTATGTGCAATTTTAACAGTTTTTATCCTATTATTCGCTGATTTCCCCCATGCTGTGGGTCAAAATCTTTGTCAGATGTCCATTTTTGGCTGTTCGTAAGGTATTGGCGAAGGTATTGTAACTTAGTATAAGCCAATTAAACCTAAAGTAAATCGGCTATTTGGCTGATTTACTTTGAGGGCTGCCAAAGACGCTGGCACGTCTTGTGCGGGTAAAGTATAATAGTGGCGAAACTGGCAAAGCGCAGTTTCTTATCATCTATAGCAATCCCACGTGAATTCCGAAATCGATAACTTGTGGCAAGGTGGTATTCAGTTACAAGTATTTCGCATTTCTAGTCGGATTGCTATATCTACTTTTGGCATACGTACAAGTAAGGAGCCATGCACATGTCCACACCCACCTCGCCCTGGTTGAACAATGGCCAGGGCGCCATTTCGTTGAGCTTCGACGACGGCGTCGAATCCCAGTTGAAGCTGGCCATCCCGATGCTAGACAACTATGAATTGCCGGCGACCTTTTATGTGAACCCCCGCGACAACTATCAAGAACAGTTGCTCCCTTGGCGCGCTGCCGCCCAAACTGGTCATGAGATCGGCAACCATACGATCAACCATCCCTGCTCCAAGAATTTTGCCTTCATTTCGGAGAATAATCGGCCGGCGTTGGAAGAGATGTCGTTGGATGACATGGACGCGGAGATTGCCGAAGCGGGGCGTCGCATCAGCGAAGTGATCCCAGAGCAAGGGCCGGTGTCATTTGGCTATACGTGCTACCAGCCCTTTGTCGGGCGCGGTCCGACCCGCCAGAGTTATGTGCCGGTGGTGGCGAAACATTGCGTCGCCGGGCGGGGCAAAGGTGAGCGCCCGAATGACCCGCGTTATTGCGATCTTTGGTATCTCTGGTCAACGCCGTGTGAGCGCATGACCGGGGCGGAACTGGTTGGTTTGGCCGAGCAAGCCGCGGCGCAGGGGCGCTGGGCCATTTTAACTTTTCACGGCGTCAACGATGGTCATCTGCATGTCGCCAGCGGCGATTTGGAAGAACTGTGTGACTATTTGGCGCGCAATCGCGAGCGCATTTGGAATGCACCCGTGGCTACCGTAGCGAAACGTGTAGCCGAGTATCAAAAACAATTTTAAGCTATCACGTTACGCAGCTTGAGCGGGGAAAATCTGACGCAGAGGCGCAAAGGAAAACCAGCAACAAGTGCCACTTATACACAGGTGGGTCAATGACGGTAAATCCCAGCCTTTTTGTTTTTCTTTGCGTCAAATCTGCGCCCTTTGTAAGCTGCGGCTCATAAAAGCAGGAGGAAACCCTTGAAACGTTTTACTGGAAAAGTCGCCTTGATCACCGGCTCGGGGCGCGGGATTGGTCGCGGGATTGCCTTGTACCTGGCGCAAGCAGGCGCTGACATCGTGGTGAACGACCGCGTTGATTCCGAGGATGCGCAAACCACCGCTAAAGCCGTAGAAAAGTTGGGGCAGCGGGCGCTGGTTGTCCCTGCTGATGTGAGCAAACGTGATGAAATGGAACGCCTGTTTGCAACGGCTGTGGCCCACTTTGACCACATCGATATTGCGGTGGCGAATGCCGGCATGTCGATCCGCAAACCTGTTTTGACGATTGAGTGGGCAGAAGCCTTACGCACGATCGAAGTCTGCCAATTTGGCGTCTTCCACACCTGTCAGTTGGCGGCGCAACAGATGACCAAGCAAGGCAATGGTGGTAAAATTCTCGTGATTGGCTCGGTGCACAACGATGTTTCGTTTGCTAATTGTGCGCCCTACGAGATGGCGAAGTCGGCCATCAATCACCTGACGCGCACGCTTTCGGTTGAGTTAGCGCCGCAGCGCATCAATATCAACGTCGTGAACCCTGGTTGGATTGATACGCCCGGTGAGCGCAATTTTGCCACCGATGAAGAACTGCGCGCCAGCGCCAAACAGATTCCCTGGAAGCGCCTGGGCACGCCCGAAGACATCGCCAAAGCCGTCGCTTTTTTGGTGAGCGACGACGCCGATTATATCACGGGCGCAACACTGCGCGTCGATGGTGGCTTTGTCAATGGCATGGTGCTGCCCGACGAAGCGTGAAGCGAGTGCGGATTGGGGAGTGTGGAGTGCGGAATGGGGCAGCACTTGCGTAGGGTTCATCGGAACTTGACTGGCCAAATTAGAGGAGCAATGTATGAACCTGAGTCAAATGTTCGCGCACTGGGAACAAGTGCGGGTCGATTTATTGGCAACGATTGATAAGTTTAGTGATGAGGAACTCAGCTATGCGCCTTACTCAGGTGCCTGGCCAGTTGGGAAAACGCTGCTGCACATTACAGACTGTGAGGACTACTGGTTACATGTTGTCATCCAGCCTGTGCTCGATCCTGAATTCTCGTATGAATTGGCCGATTATCCGACCAAGGCTGCCATTAAACCAGTATTGGACCAAGCCCACCGGCGTACGCTCGCTTTGTTAGACCGCTTAGATGAGCACAACCTGGCCGACAGTTGCCAATCGTCGCGTGGGGAAACCTTCACGGTTGGCTGGGTGATCTGGCATGTGCTTGAACATGAAATTCATCATCGCGGTGAATTGTCGATGGCACTGGGCCTGCTCGGGCGCGAAGGATTGGATGTGTGAAGTAGCGACTGCAAACCTGGAACTTTAAAACTAGTACTAGCGACCCGACAGTTTGTTTTTAGCCTGAATTGCAGAGGGATATATTGGCAAAAGACTGTTTTCAACGGTGCAACTCACTGGCGTATCTGGTTAATTTCCGATCGTTTGCCTGCAGAACCGACAACTGCGGACGGTT
>JBBREZ010000629.1:0-2996 GCA_038225095.1 Caldilineales bacterium | reverse complement strand
GGCAAAATAAACAGATAAAAGCTGATCGCCTCGCGCCCGCGCAAGGTCTGCCGCCACGGTCGCGCCTGCACTTTGGCTGTCGTCATCGGTTACTCCTGACACTAAAATGGGACAAAAGACAAAGTGTGATAAGTGAAGAGTGACGAGTGAAAAAGATCGTTACTCTCACTCATCACTCTTCACGCCCTCATGTCTCTACAGCTTGTCAATCGCCTTCCACGCGCGATCCGCCGCTTCCTGCGCCTTCTGCTTGCAGGTTACCATTGCCTCTTCCGCAGATACTTTATGGCCCAACGCCGAACGGGCCGCGTTGTCCATTTCCACCCAATATTCAAGCGCAGCGACGCCCATTTCGCTGCCACAGCCGTGCGTCCAGTTTTCGAGCGCATCAATACCCAGCTTCCAGGCATTCTTTTCGCGATCAGCCAGCTTGGAAACATATTTGTCTTCCAGCATCTTGAGCGCTGGCAAATAACAGGCCTGCGTCGGCCAGTATTGGGGATTGCCTTCGATTTTTTCACGTTTCCAGGTGGCTTCGGTATCGGCCAGGGTAGCTACCGCGCGGGCATCCCAGCCAGCTTCAGTTGTCACCCACTTCATCAGATCCCAGGCTTGATCTTGATGTTTGGAAGAAGGCGCCATCACAATCGAGAAACCACAGGACCACGTACTCTTGACGCCGCCCGGTGGCAACGGCATTGGCGCAACGTCCCAGTCAATCTCTGGTTTACGCAAGAGGTCGCCTACAAACCAATCGCCATGCGCCGACATCGACGCTTTTTCCGCCAGGAACGGATCGCTGATCCCGGTGGAGGTGAGCGCCTGGCTGAACGCATTCGTGGTCTCGAAATCGCCCACATATTTATCATAAAACTTGGTCATCCAGTCGAGCGTTTCCACCCACTTGGGGTCATCGCACAGAATGGTGCGCTTGTCTTCACTGATCGCGGGCGCTTTGTTGAGGAAACCATAGAGCCACATCCAGGAATTGCCCCACAGATAAGGCACAAAGCCATAGCGGTCATTGCTCTTGCCATCACTGGCCTTCACGTTGAGTTTTTCGGTATAGGCTTCGAGTTCGGTCCAGGTGGTCGGCGGCTTGGCGGGGTCGAGACCCGCCGCTTCATAGTGTTTCTTATTCCAATAGAGATAGCGGACATCGGTAAACATCGGCAGGCCATAGCTCTTGCCGTTCCAGGTGGATTCGGCCATTTGGACAGGCGTAAAGTCAGCTTTTTTGAGCCCCGACTTTTCGATCCAAGGCGTCACATCTTGATAAAGCCCTTTGGCCGAAAATTGCAAAAAGGTATGTCGATTCTGCACGGCTGCATCAGGGCCCGTGCCAGCGGCAACCGCGGTCAGAAACTTCTGATCGCCAAACGCCGTGTCTCCGATGATCGTGGCGTTGATCTTCACTTTCTCATTTTGGTCATCATACGCTTTGGCCATCGCAGCGTAGATTGGCCCTTCGAACCACCACAAATTGAGCGTAACTTGTTCACCTGCCGGCGCTGCACCGCCGGTTTGGTTGCCTGGCGCGGCGGATTGGCAGGCAACGAGAGCCGCCCCGGCCAACGTGCCAGCGCTCAAGAGTAAGAAATTTCGGCGTGATAGTTGCTGTTGCATCTTTTGTTTTCTCCTTCGTTGTGCTTGTTGCTGGGAAGCGAAAGTAAGACAAAATCAGTTTACTTTTGGCATGGTCGTACTAACTTTATGCTAAGCCAGGAAAGCATGGCTTCATTTGGCAAACCGGATTGCGACTCTGGGTAGCCGCAATCACCCAATGAATAATAGGATTCGTGCTCATAGTGTACACGAACCTTATGCTTGCTGCAACTTGTAAAAAATCTACCGTAGTCGAGTTGGGCGCGTCTTTCGCGAGCATAAGAATTACAAGATCAATTCGTTGGAATGTTATGATAGTGTTTAATTTATTACTGTGGGTTCTAATCCCACCCAGGTGAAATTTTATCGGTGACGTTCACTTGGTAGATGCGAAGGAAGGAATAAATGATGGTCCAAACACCAAAACAGATTACGCGCGCCTTAGATCGTGTGTTGCACAAGGTTGAACAGCCAGCCCGTTATACCGGCGGTGAACTAAACAGCATCAGCAAAGATTGGTCTAGCCCAGTCATGCGCAGCAAAATTGCGCTGGCCTTTCCCGATATTTATGAGTTGGGCGGCAGCAACCTGGGCCTGATGGTGCTCTATGATCTGATCAACCAACGCGCCGATTTGCTGGCCGAACGCGTGTATTGCCCCTGGCCCGATTTTGAAACGTTGATGCGCCGTGATGGCATCCCGCTTTACGGGCTAGAGACGCGCCATCGCCTGCTCGATTTCGACCTGATCGGTTTTAGCCTGCCGTATGAGCAACTTTATACCAATGTGCTCACGATGCTCGATTTGGCTGGCATCCCGCTGCGCGCCGCCGACCGCACGGCCGAACACCCCCTGGTGATTGCCGGTGGCTCCGGCTGCTACAATCCCGAACCAATGAGCGCCTTTTTTGACGCGATGGTGATCGGCGAAGGCGAAGAAGTTATTTTTGAGGTGATTGAGGCGCATGCGGCGTGGAAAAATGAGCGCCTTTGTTGACTCCTCTATTCTGCATTCCGCACGCCGCACGCCGCATTTAGTGCGCCGCGCGCTCTGGGCGCGTCTAGTCAAAATCCCCGGCGTCTACGTGCCTGCCTTCTATGATGTCAGTTATGCCGCTGATCAGACGATTGCGGCGATTACGCCCAATCATGTGGACGCGCCGGCCGAGGTGCTCAAGCGGGTGGTGACGGTGATGCCGCCGCCGGTGACGAAGTTTATTGTGCCGTTTCTCAACATTGTCCACAACCGCGCTGCGATCGAAATTATGCGCGGCTGCACGCGCGGGTGTCGTTTTTGCCAGGCCGGTATGATCTTTCGCCCAGTGCGTGAACGGCCGGTGGAGGAAGTCGTGCAGGCAGTCGATGCCATGATTGAAAGCTGTGGCTTCGAGG
>JBBREZ010000628.1:0-3000 GCA_038225095.1 Caldilineales bacterium | reverse complement strand
CAGGGCATCCACGGCATTGAGGATCAGGTTGGTGAGCATTTCCTGGAGCTCGGATTTGCTACCTTTGATAATGGGAACAGGCTGCAAATCGGCCTCTACACGAACAGGTATACCGCTGGCTAACGCTTGGTCTTTCCAATGCGGTTGCGTTAGCAAGATTGCTTGCTCGATCACTATAGGCAAGTCAACTGGCAGTTGTGGTTCCGTGCCATCGCGGAAACGATAAAACTCGCGCAGTCGGCTGATCACGCCGGCTGCACTTTGGGCAGCCATGTGAATCGCCTTCAGATAACGCGTCTCTTTTTCATCATGGCAGCTTTCCGGCCGCAAAAGGAGTAACTCTGTAAAGCCTAAAATCGGCGCTAGCATATTATTGAAATCATGGGCAATCCCACTCGCCATCGTGCCGACGGCGCGCAGGCGCTCTTGTTGGATCAGCTGCTGTTGCGTCTGGCGGAGTTCCGCCAGCGCCTCTGCCAGACGACGGTTGCTCTCTTTCAATTCCATCTCGGCCCGTTTGCGGTCGGTAATATCCATCACAATGCCAATCGAGCCCGACGGCTTTCCATACTCGTCACACATTTCTACCGAGGTGTCAGCAATCCAGCGTTCCTCCCCGGTGCGGGTGCGAATAAGCGAATCGCAACGCCACCGGTAAAACTCGCCAAGCCGGATGCGGCGCAAGGCCTCTTCTTCGCTCAGCCCTTCTGTTTCCCCGCGCATGATAGTTTCTATTGAAATTTGGTCTAACAGGGCAGACGTCATTTCTGTGGCGGTATAACCGGTAATCTTCTGGATGGTTTCCCCCATGAATACGAACGAATCAGTGCTGTATTCCTTTTGATAGGGCACGGCGTCGGCGGCCTCAATCGCGCGCCGATACAGTTCATGGGTTCTGCGCAACTCTTCCTCGGCCTGCTTGCGTTCGGTCATGGGAAGACGAGCTTCAAGTTGTGCGATCACCTGACGACCCAGCATGGATAGCGCCTGCTTCTGCTCTACATTCAAACGGCGTGGTACATAGTCAATCACACATAAGCTACCCAGCGCATAACCATCCGACGTGATGAGCGGAACACCCGCATAAAAGCGAATGTATGGTTCGCCAGTGACGAGAGGATTCGTTGCAAAACGTTCATCTGTGCAGGCATCGCAAACCATTAATAAATCGGATTGCAGGATCGTATATGTACAAAAGGAAACATCAAGCGGCGTGGATGTAACCGACCAACCAATCCGGCATTTAACCCACTGCTCATTAGCACCCACAAAAGTAATAAGCGCAACAGGGGTTTGGCAAATTTGCGCGGCTAAGAAAGTGAGATCATCTAGCTCGTGAGTAGGCGTTTCATCAAGCAACTCATACCGCTCAAGTGCCTTCACCCTCTTTGCTTCATTGGAGGGCAAAAATAGCTGCATCTTACGCTACCTCGTTCTCTAGGCTCCACATAACAGAGTAGCAACAATCATAAGTCAGAAAAGGATCACGGACAGAGCATTTACACTTTTCAATCTTATCACAAACAAGCCAAAAATGAGTATAACCCACAATAGTATACACAGTGAAAACAGCTTCAGCATCAGCCATTTAGCGCAACTTAAAAAGTATTTTAGTGACCCTGCGGTCACCGATCACACATCCTTTGGAAAGAGCACAGCCCCCGGCTGTACGTGGGCGCTCATTGCGTACAGCCCCCATTGTAAAGCTGCCCGCCAATTTTGATCAATGTTAAGTTCGACGCCCAATTGATCAGCAAGCGCCTGCGCCGTCTCGGGCAGAAACGGCGCGAGATGGTGAGCAATCAGGCGCAACGCTTCGGCCAATATTGCCAGCGTGGTGGCCAGCCGTTGCGCCGCCGCCGGGTTCTCACCATCTTGGCGAATTTGCCGGGCTAAGCCCCAAGGTTCGACCTCCACCACGTATTTATTCGCCGCCGCAATCAGCCGCCAGACCGCCGCAACGGCCTTATGCAGCGCAAACTGGGCTAGTTCGCCATGCACCTGGCGCTCTACTTCGGCGGCCAGGTCAATCAATTGTTGATCTACATCAAGCAGTGCGCCGGGCGCTGGGACGACACCTTCGGCGTATTGATCGATCATCTTGGTCACCCGGTTTAACAAATTGCCCAGTTGATCCGCTAAATCAGCATTGTAAGTGCGCACAAACTCATCAAGCGTAAAGTCACCGTCATCGGTGGCTGGAATTTTACGCAACAGATAATAGCGCAACGCGTCTTTGCCATACCGCTGCGCCAGCGTCACCGGATCGATCACGTTGCCCAGCGATTTACTGATCTTTTGATTCGCCGTCGTGATAAACCCATGCACAAAAATCGTCGTCGGCAGCGGCACGCCGGCGGAGAGCAGCATGGCCGGCCAATAGATCGCATGAAAACGCGTAATGTCTTTGCCGATCACATGCGTGCGCTGCGTGCTATCACACCAATACCGTTGGTACGCAGCCGCTTCCTGCGCATAGCCCAGAGCCGAGATATAGTTGGTCAAGGCATCGAACCAGACGTAGATCACCTGGGTAGCGTCGCCGGGCACGGGTATCCCCCACCCCTTGGCCCGAATTTGCGAACGCGAGATGCTGAAATCATGCAGCCCCTGCCGAATAAAACTGAGCACTTCACTTTTGCGCGTTTCCGGCACAATGTGCAACTCGTCGGTCTCGATCAAGTGGCATAATTGGTCCCCATAGCGTGATAGGCGAAAGAAGTAGTTCTCCTCTTCAATCCGGTCGGGCTGCGTGCCGTGGATTGGACATAAGCCGTCCACCAGTTCATTCCCCTCGTAGAATTGCTCACAACCGACGCAATACAAGCCGCAATATGCCCGCTGATAAATGTCGCCGCGCGCGACACAGGCTTGCCACAACTTGTAGACGCCATCGACATGGCGTTGTTCGGCGCTGGTGCGAATAAAATCATCCACCGACAGACCGAGGATTGTTTTTAACGCCTGAAAGCGGGTGGCATTGCGTTCCACTAACGCCGC
>JBBREZ010000627.1:0-3016 GCA_038225095.1 Caldilineales bacterium | reverse complement strand
AGTGGGTTGTCCACTTGTGGCTTTCAAATTTTACGCCTGACTAAACCTCGAATTGGTAGCCTTGCTAAATTCTAAGACAATTCTAAGAAATATCCAGGCATAACTTTCATGATTTAGTGGTATAATAGATTATATCAATATCTGGGAAATTTGTTGATGTTTAAAAAGTAGCGAGATTAGATTTATTTTTCAGATGTTTGTACACCTATTTGGGTGTGATTGGCAAGCTGTGATTTCTCTTTGCACAGGCGCACGGAGTCCACTTTTGAGCAATGATGCAGCCTATGCAACCATATGCAATCCGTCCACATCACTATATTGCAGAAGATCCTGCTAAAGGGGGAACAGGCTTTATGCTGGAAAACAATCGCTCCACTCCAGGGCTCACAATGCTTGTTGTAGAAGATGAGCATTTATTTCGCGAAATGCTTTGCGAAGCGATTACATTGCTTGAGCCAACCTGGCGAATTTATGAAGCCGTCAATGGTCAAGCTGGTATTGAACAGGCCCAAAGCAAGCGCCCCGACCTAATCTTGGTTGATTTCCACATGCCTTTCATGACTGGCTACCAAATGGCCTTGGCGCTCAAGCAAAAACCGGAGACGGCTCAGATCCCGCTAATTTTGAGCACAAGCGAGCATCCAGGTCATCCCGAAGTTATGCTAATGCGTTCTATGTGTATGGCAACCCTCTTTAAACCTTTTTCCCTGCACGAGTTGGCGCAGGTGCTTGAACAAATAAAACTTGTGATTGCCCCTTTGGCGTTTCAATCGTACACGAGCCGAGATATGGGCATTTTGGCGCCGGAACTAGCCTAGTCTTTGGTATCATCTCCGCCATGTATTTTGGTTACACGCCGAATTGGGCTTCGTGCAACCTACTGTAAATTCCGCCTGCTGTCACAAGCTCTTGATGCCGGCCTTGCTCGGTGATCCCCTGTTCGGTGACGACAACAATGCGGTCCGCGTTTTTGATGGTCGCCAGCCGATGGGCGATCACCAATGTCGTGCGGCCTTTGGAAAGCTCGGCGAGCGCTTGTTGAATCGCGACTTCGGTTTGCGTGTCCAGCGCCGAAGTGGCTTCGTCTAGAATCAGGATGGGGGGATTTTTCAGAAACATGCGCGCAATCGCCAGCCGTTGTTTCTGCCCGCCAGAAAGCTTGACGCCTCTTTCCCCAATCACCGTCGCCAGCGCCTCTGGCTGGCTGCGAATAAAGGGCTCTAATTGCGCCCGCTGCGCCGCTTCCCACAACTCTGCTTCCGAGGCATCCAGCTTGCCATAAGCGATATTTTCGGCAATCGTGCCTGAGAAGAGAAACACATCTTGTTGTACAATGCCGATTTGCTTGCGCAGTGACGCATGCGTCATCGTGCGGATATCGATGCCGTCAATCGTGATACTGCCGGCGTCGATATCATAAAAACGGGGCAACAGGCTGCAAAGTGTGGTCTTGCCCGCGCCAGATGGACCGACAAACGCAACCGTCTCGCCCGCATTAATCGCCAGATTGATGTCGTGAATGATGGTTCTATGCTGGTCATAGCCAAACGTGACATTGTTATAGCGAATGTTGCCCTTCAGATCCTTTACTTCTACGGCATTGGGCGCGTCTTTGATGTCCGGCTCTGTATCTAGAATTTCGATATAACGCTTGAAGCCAGCGATGCCTCTGGGATAGCTGTCGATCACAGAATTAATCTTCTCGATCGGCCGGAAAAAGACGTTGGTCAACAGCAAGAAAGCGACAAATCCGCCGTAGCTCAATTCGCCACGAATCACAAACCAGGTGCCGCAGATCATGACGAACAGCGAGACAAAGCGCATGAGCATATAACTGATCGACATGCTGCGCGCCATAATGTCATAGGCCAGCAACTTGGTCGCCCGATAATTTGAATTGTCAACCGCGAATAAACTTTTCTCGTGCTCTTCATTGGCAAATGCCTGGACCACGCGGATGCCACCGACAGCATCTTCCACGCGTGCATTAAATTGTCCGACGTTGTTAAACAATTGCCGATAGGTCTTCGTCATTTTTCCGCTGAAATACATCGCCACCCAGACGATCACGGGAATGATCACAAAGGTTAAGCCGGTCAGCCGCCAATTAATCGTGCCCATCAGGATAAACGCACCAATCAGCGTCATGATCGCGATAAAGATATCTTCGGGGCCATGATGCGCGACTTCGCCAATATCATTCAGATCGTTGGTAATGCGGGCAATCAGGTGGCCGGTCTTATTGTTGTCAAAAAAACGAAAAGAGAGCTTTTGAATATGACTAAAAAGCTTTCTGCGCATATCGGTTTCAATATTGATCCCAAGCATATGGCCCCAATAGGTCACGACATATTGGAGCACTGTGTTCAGCACATAGATACCCAGCAGTGCGGCAGATGCCAACAAAATCAAAGGCCAGTCTTTGCCGGGCAGCAACTTGTCGACAAATTGATTGACGGCGAGCGGGAAGCCTAGTTCTAAAAGGCCAACCACAAACGCGCAGCCGAAATCTAGAAAAAAGAGACCCCGATAGGGGCGGTAGTAAGCAAAAAATTGGCGAATCATAAAGTAAGTCGAACTCCTATAAATAGCTGATGAGCGGATTGTTCTCACTAAGGCAGGTTACTACTGTAGGCTGGGTTAGCCGTTCCACCTGTGCATGTAACCGATGATCGTTCTGCGGCTAACCCAGCCTACGACACCCTGCGTAACCTGAGCCAGTAAGTATAATCGAAATGATTTCAGAGAGAGAATGATCGGCGCGATGGGGATGAATCCTGGTATAAATTTGCCTAAAATTCTTTTAAGTAATTAAAACATTTTTATTTGACAAAATTGTCTTATCCTGGTATGATTGGCAGGTGATTGATGCAACGCAGTATTCATGTCCGTCTTAATTAGGAAAAAATCATGGTATTGGGTGCACACCAAAAACAAGAATCACCAACTTGGCAGATTCTTGAGTATATGAAACGTAACGGCTCGGCTACCATTAAAGACTTGGAAGAGTTATTAC
>JBBREZ010000626.1:0-3017 GCA_038225095.1 Caldilineales bacterium | reverse complement strand
CGATGGCTTTGGGCTGAATGGCAGCGGCTGTACACGCAGTGTGAACGGCCTGTTCTGCGGCATCGAGCGCGCCATTACTTGTGTCAATGGCATATAGATTGCTACAGCCAGCGCGCCCTGCGCCGACAATCGTGCCGTCCGACCGCGCAATGAGGGCAACTGTCTTCGTCGTGCCACCATCGACACCCAATAGATAGGTCATCCGGTTTTCCCTGCCCGCGGGCGACGTTATTTACCTGAATTTGGCGGTCAACTCTGGACCGGCAGCGGCTTCATCAACAATCAAAGTGACATGCTCAGCTTGTTGCAAATAGGAAGACGGCACTTGCGGCGTCACGGGTCCTTCAATTGTCTGGCGGAGAATTTCGCGTTTGTGTGCGCCCGCGACCATCAGCAATTTCTGCTTTGCCCCGAGCAACAGATCCATACCACAGGTCAAAGCCTGGCGCGGCACGCGATCCAGCCCCCCAAAATGACGCGCCGATCCTTGCAAACTAGATTCGCTCAAATCGAGCACGCGCGTGGGTGTAGCAGCGTCGGCGGGCGGGTCGTTATAACCGAGATGACCGTTCGGTCCCAGCCCCAGGAGCGCCAAATCTAAGCCAGCCGCAGCTATGACGGCTTCGTGGTAGGCGCGACAGGTAGCTTCAGGGTCGGTCGTATCACCGGCTAAACCCACCAGATGATCAGCGGGGATCGCCATTGGCGTAAGAAAGGCCTGCCGGATCCAGGAATAGAACGAATGCTCATCCGTTGGCGCGACGCCGAGGTATTCGTCAAGTTGAAAAATGCGTAAGTGGGATGGGTCAAACGCCCCGCGCTGGTAACGGGCGATCAACTCGCGATATAGCCCCAGCGGCGTCTCACCGGTAGGGAGCCCCAGTGCAGCATCCGGTTTGGCGTTGACAAAATCAACCATAAAATCGGCCACAGTCTGGCTGAGCGCGGCATAATCTTTGGTTACAATAATTTTCATGGTCTGAATCCTTGATTAGTTAGCGGTTTATACTTGTAACTCACGTTACGCACACCGAAGATTTGACGCAGAAGCGCCAAGAAAAACCAAACAACAGCCAGTAGCCAACATGGCTCGCCCGCGATGGACACCTTTTTTGCGTTGGTTTTCGTTTTTCTTGGCAATTCTTTGCGGCTTTGCGCCTCTGCGTTAAGTTTTTTGCCGCCCATTGCGTAACATGAGCTTGTAATATGCTGGAGACGGCCGCAAAGTTTGGCCGATCCTAAGCCGAGCCGTAGCCATCCCTGGTACGGTCACATGGTTTTATTAAAACTTACATAGATCAAAGCGAGTCGCACACAAAGACACAAAGGGCACAAAGAAGAAAAGCGAAACTTTATAACTCATGTTACGCAGGCCCCTACCAGCCCCCCTCTTACTCCCCTAACGGGGGAGGATAGTCACGGGATAGCGGCATTGTTTCTACTGTCCCGTGATCATTCCCGCCCACCGGGAGGGCTAGGGTGGGGCAATGCTGCCGCTGCGTAAGGTGAGTTGATAACTTTGTGCTCTTTGTGCCTTTGCGTGCGTAACTCTGTTAATCTTACAACAGCAAGCGTTCCGGCAAATAGTGCTTTAGCGCTGCGGCCATCTCGTCATAGATCGCTTCGGCTTTGGGCAATGAAAAGACCAGCGGATTGCTGGCCAGGGCGCGGATCGCATCTTTGCGTGTGCCACGCCATGCGGCTTCGGCGGTCAGCGCTTGATATTCGCCCAACATTTTGACCAACCCCACTACTTGGCGTGGCATGTGGCCCTGTAAAATCGGCGTGATCCCGTGGCGGTCCACACAAGCTGGCACTTCCACCACGAGATCGTCCGGGAAATCGGCCAGCGCGCCACAGTTGGGCACGTTTACGGGCCAAATTTCGTTGCGATCATTGTAGAGCGCGTCCATCACATCAATCGCTAATTCCAATTCATGCACGCCGCCGCGCGAGCGCTTGGGGTCGAGCATTGGTGCGTCCATCTGCGCCAGATCATGATAATGTTGCCAATAATCCGATACGGAGGCCATGATATCCTGCGCGCGCGTCGTCTTTTTAGCCTTTAACTCGGCCAGAATCTCGTCTTTAAAATAATAATATTGGAAGTAACTGGCCGGCAATGCGCCCATCGTGACCGCCAGTTCTAACATGCGTAAGGCTTGGCGCGTAGTCGTCGGGTCAGCTTTTTTGCGTTCATAGGCCGTTGCGAGCAGCGGTATCACATCTTGGCCATCATACAAATGTTCCACAGTCCAACAATTGTGATTAAGACCGATCATAGTGGATTTCAAGCGGGTGGGGTCGAGATCGGCGGCGCGCATCAGTGGGGGCGGGAAGACCAGCGGCCCTTCGCAGAGCGACACAATCGGCACGTCGGTATGATGCGCCACGGCCTCGGCGACAATGTTCACGGGGTTGGTATAGTTGAAGATTATCGCCTTGGGGCAGATAATTTCGATCTCCTTAACAATGCCCTGCATCACATAGATCGAGCGCAAGGCCATGAAAAAACCGCCCGGCCCTTGCGTCTCTTGGCCGATCACATCATGCTTGAGCGGAATTGATTCGTCGAGGTAACGCGCCTCGAAGCCACCGGGGCGAAAACTGGTGAGCACGGCGTCGCAGTCGCGTAGGCCAGCGCGGCGATTGGTGGTCATGCTGATCGTCAGATCCAGCCCTTTGGCGCGCGTCATTTTTTGCGCAATGCTCTGCACAATATGCAAGCGCTCCTCGTCCAGATCGATCAGGACAATTTCGGAGCCGTTAAAATTTTCACCCTGATCGATCAACGAAGCCATCGTGCCGGGGGCGCGGGTGCTACCGCCACCGATATAGGCGAGCTTAATGCGGGCCATAATTCTTTCCTCTCGCTGCTTTCCTCTCATTGGCCAGTAGTAACAGGAATGGGATAACCACCGGCGAATGGCAACTTATCATCGGCCCGTCGATTTGTCAAGGAATTAGCCATATGCGGCAGCAATTCTCAATTCAAGAAAATTAGGACGCGGATAGAC
>JBBREZ010000625.1:0-3046 GCA_038225095.1 Caldilineales bacterium | reverse complement strand
TTGATCACCATGGTCGCTTTAACGGCGCCGCTCCGCACTTCTTCAGCCGCCACCTTGGGCAGTTCAGCGGTGTCCGGGGTCTGCTTGATCAAGACAACAATTTTCACGGGCATTCTCCTCAGGCTGATTCATAAAATAGACATGATTCGGCATCAGCATTCACCCCTGGTAGACAAGGAGACGCCCATCCGTAGATGGGATGGAAACAGGTAGCCATCACCTGTCTACCTGTATCCCTGTTTCCCATCTTTGTTAATCCAGATCATGTCTAATGAGCACCAGTCGTCGATAGCGCACCTAATGCTCGTTTTATCGGTGTTGGGCAGCGGTTGTCAAAGTATTCGCTAGTTGATACAAAGCACCAATCGCAGGTAAAAAAATGCGGAGACGCCATTGTCTCCGCGGTGGAAAAGATCCAAAGATCTCTTCTACATTTAGACAACTATAACACAAACTGTTGAACCCACGCAAAAAAATCAGCCAAACATTACCGCTGGTAGCGGCAATTCGCGCAGGTATGATCGGGATACATTTTCTTCGCATGAGCTACTAAGCCGTAAGGTTGCGCTATGGCTGCCAATAGTGCTGGTGATGCTGTTGGTAGTAGGCTAGGGTTTGTGTCAAGCCAGCGCGCAAGTCAATGGTCGGCTGCCAGCCCAAAACGGTATGAATGCGCGCGTAGCTCGAATAGACATCGCCAATATCAATCCGTTTGCGTGCTTCCGGCCACGGCACCAGGCGTACACTGCCCTGCCCGGCGATTTCTATCAGCATCTGCGCCAGTTCAAGTAGGCTGACCGGTGCGCTGCCCCCCAGGTTGCATACTTGACCGTTGACCGCATCGCTGGCGCCAGCGCGCAAGAAGGCATCGACAACATCGTCCACATGGGTGAGATCGCGCAGTTGCTGGCCATCACCGTAAAGTTGAATCTCTTTACCTTCTGTGGCTAGACGCACGAACCAGCCAATAAAGCCTTGCCGGTTGTGCTGCATCAATTGGCGCGGGCCGTAAGTATTGGTCAGGCGCAGCGAAGTAGTGCGCAGACCATAGGCGTTGTGATAGACGATGTGATACCACTCGCCAGCCAGCTTGTTAACGCCGTTGACATCGGTTGGATGTTGCGGATGTTTTTCGTCCAGCGGCAGGTAATCAGGCTTGCCGTACTGTTGGCGTGTGCCAGCATAGACAATTTTTACGTCTGGATTTTCATGGCGACAGGCTTCCAGGATCGAAAGCTGGGCGCGCGTGTTGATTTCTAGATCGCTAAACGGATCATTCATTGAGTCAATATGGCTGACTTGCCCGGCCAGATTAAAGAGCACATCCTGGCCTTGAACCAACGCCCGCATCGAATAGGGATCGCGCACATCGGCGATGTTGATGCGCAGCCGGTCTTCATAGCCAGCGATGTTAAAACGATTGCCGCCGTAGTCGGGGATCAGCGAATCAACCAGGGTGACATGCGCGCCCAAGTCAACCAAGCGGCGTGCCAAGTTCGAGCCGATGAAGCCGAGGCCGCCGGTGATGAGGACGTGTTGATTGGTATAGAAGTTGAGATAATTCATCTGGGAATCGCCATTCATTTATGATATAATCCTGTCTATGCCAGCACGTGATATTTTACACGACATTGTCAAAGAAGCATTGATCAAAGATGAGTGGATTATCACGCATGATCCGTTCACCGTTTCTTTTGGCATTCGCACAGTTTACGTGGACCTCGGCGTGGAACGCCTGCTGGCGGCACAACGTGGTGACGATAAGCTTGTGATTGAGGTGAAGAGTTTTGTTGGCATGTCGAAAATTGCCGATCTGGAACGAGCGCTCGGACAATATATGATCTATAGAAGCTGGTTGAAGTGCACTCACCCAGAGCGAGTTATCTATGTAGCCATCGACGATGAGGCGACAAAGCGATTTTTTTGGATATCTCTGGTCAGGTTTTGGTCGAAGACTACACCATCCGCATGATTGTTGTGGATGCTATGAAGCAGGAGATCGTCCAATGGATTCATTAGAACAATATCGTGTACTCGTGAAAAGTTTATTAACGGAATTAGCTGCCATTAAACCTGCCGAAGCGGAGGTTGAATCGCACCTGGTTTTTGATGATGAACACGGTAGTTATCAGTTGATGTACATCGGTTGGAACGGCTCCTGGCGGTTGCATGGCACGGTCATTCACGTCCGTTTACGCAATAGCAAAATCTGGATCGAAGAGGATGGCACAGAAGACGGTTTTGCGTCACATCTGCTGGAAGCAGGCGTGCCCAAATCTGACATTGTATTGGCCTTTCATGCGCCGTGGAAACGTCAGTATACCGAATTTGCCGTGGCGTGATTAACGCCCCAATCCTCTATTTACCAGCGTTGAATAGAGCTGCCGCAACCGTTACAGACAAGCGCCATAAGCCAGCCTCAAATCCTCTTTGCGTTAAGCTCTTGAAAATGCACTAAATAACGTCGCGCCAGATGCGGCCAACCTAGTTCATGTTCAATCCGCAGGCGTGCGGTAGCCCCCATGCGCCGCCGCAAATCAACGTTATCCACCAACGTTGCTAACGCCGTCGCCAGCGCAATCGCGTTCTGTTCCGGCACAATCAAACCGGTTTCGCCATCCACAATTGCCAGTTCATTGCCCGCCACGTTGGAACCCACCACCGGCTTGCCACAACTCATGGCGTCGAGCACACAGACGTTCAGGCCGTCGGCGGGGCGGCTCACGGATGGATTGATCAATACGTCAGCCAGATTGTAGTAGACGCCGATCTCATCTTTGGACACGTTCCCCACCCACTGCACACGGTCGGCTACGCCTAGCTGCGCTGCCAATGCTTGCCATTCCATTTTCTGATCCCCGTTGCCAATCATTACCGCAACGACATTCCGATCGCGGAGCATGGGTTCGGCCAGGGCACGCAACAGGAAATCAAAACCTTTCTTGTAGACCATGCGCCCGACACAGAGGAACACTGTTGCGTCTGCTGGCAACACGAGGCGCGCGCGCAGTTCGGCAACGCCAGCTTCATTCGGGCGCAGCGCGTT
>JBBREZ010000624.1:0-3048 GCA_038225095.1 Caldilineales bacterium | reverse complement strand
CAATTGCAGACGCCGACGCCGGATGGCTTCTTGCACACGCCGGGTCGATGCATCAGGACGTTTCCACACATCGGTCAGCAATTGTTCGGTGGAAACGATGCTCTGGCTATGCTTCAAAAAATAGCGCAGCAGCGCAGCCTCCACCTTTGTCATCTGTTCGTAGATGGGTTCTTCTACTGCGTTGGCGCGGCTTAGGCTTTGATAAGGCGGATTCGATGGCGTTGGATGCACTGGTGAGCGCATAAACCGGTCGGTGAGAAACTCGGCAAAGAGCGGGGAAAACAGTTGATAACTTGGTACGCCATTGCGTTCCCCATACGTGACAACGGCCAGGTTGATCAGCCAATTGAGTGATGAAGATTGTCCATGCGTGCATTGGCGCGCGACTAAAGGCGTGAACAGTAATTGTTCAAGCAAGCTCATCGCGTTGGTTGGATCAATATAAGGCGGCGGATTTTGCAAATGTTTCCACAAAGCCATAAATAGTGGACGCCCATATTCAGCCAGCCGGAGCCGCAGCAGGGTAAGCGCTGCTGTTCCAACCAAGCGATCGGCCCGTGTTGAATGATCCGACGGCAACATTTGCTCAACTTCGGCTAAACTGTCGCCTAGTTTGCCCAGTAAAAAAGGATGCCGCCCCGTGAGTTCGGCAAGTGTGCCAAGGATGGGCTGTAGACTCGGAAATTGTTGTTGGTAGGCCATAAGCCATATTTGGGTGGCTTCGGGCTCTAGCAGCCCTAGAAAGCGTTGGGTGAACATCCCAGTGAGGGGCGAGTCGGTCAACTCACCGCCTAAATCGTAAAGCGGCTGTTCTGTGGTCACAATGAGTACGGCCTCGGCCATGAGCAGGCGTAGCAAGTTAACCATGCTGGTTGGTTCTGGTGCGTGATTGACCAACGCGGCAAAGTTATCCAGCAAGAGGATAAGTCGATGTTCTTGCTGTTTTAACTGGCGCGCCAGTTTCCAGACGCGCCAGCTCGAATTTGCCTGCCCTTCAATTTCCTTCCAGTTACATTCAAGATTGGCTAACCGTACTTGCTGTGCTAGCGCCCCATAAAGTGCTTCTAATCGATCGACTTTGGCCCCTTGCTCAAGGTCCGGCGCTTGCCAGGCGCAATCGAACTGCGCAAGCATAAGGGCATTTTCTTGGCGTAAAACACTCTGTTCCGCCAATAATTGTTTTAATAAGGCACTTTTGCCAATCAGTCTAGGGCCCACAAGCACAAAGCTAACAGGATCTGTTGCCAGCACACCGCGCATAATCTCACCCATAATATGGTTGCGCCCGTAAAATAGATGGGTAGATTGTGGATAACTTTGTGGATAACGCATATTATTGGTGATAACTTTGTGAGATTTCTGAATTATATCCTAAAAACCAACTAGATTGTGCATTTATGGATTAATATTATGTATTAGTGGATAATATATGTGCAAAATTTTAATATATTATGTAATTAGTGTGTTTATTTATGCATTACGTGAACTAATATGTTACTTTTTACTGCATATCTACCCATTTTTACATAATATACATAACTTTTACGTGTATGACAAGCCATAACACAGGCACCGTGCGCATTAAATCTACAATTGCCATACGTAGTAAGCCTATGGTGTAGTCATCAAAGGCGCGTCTAGACAGTTGAGGAGGGTTTGCGTAAGATAGGTAGGTTGTAACAGCTATGCAACGAATGAATATCTCCTGCATGAGTTTCTCCCACTGATAATTTCTTGTCATAAGATGAAAGGAGAAAGATATGCGCTACCTAGTTTTGCCGCCAAAGGCAGATTATCACCATATCATCAATGCCACTCGCACGAAGCATTGGCGAAGCGCCCTTTGTGTCGCTTTATTCATGCTTTTAACGCCTGGTGCAAACCATGTGGCCCAGGCGCAGTCCGCTTCGTGCACCGATCTTGTGGCCGACAGTAGTTTGGAAAGTGGCTCCGGTTGGGTGATCAAGACCAATGGCGGCTATACGCTGCTCAGCACAGTCCAAGCTCACACGGGGGCAGGGTCTGCCTATTTGGCCGGCGTCGATAATGCGAATGACTTGCTCAGTACGAAGCTAGCCTTACCCAGCGCTGCATCATCCGTTGCGCTAAGTTTTTGGTGGAAGGTCAACAGCGAAGATCGGAGTGATATCAACGATAAATTTGCCGTACAAATCGTTGATGGTGCAGGTAAGCTGCACAAAGCGTTATTCACGCTGGGCAGCGAACGCGCTTCTAACCACTGGCAACAGACGGATCTTGACTTGCAAGAATTTGCCGGTCAATCGATTCAATTACAATTTGTGGCGAAAACCGATGATACGCTAGTTACCGATTTTTTTGTTGACGATGTCGAGGTGAATGCCTGTGGGGCGGGCTAGCCGAGAAAGGTTTTTATTGGTAGAGACCGGCTAATTTTTCTCGCCAGGCGATATGGGCGTGCATATCAGTATTGTCGCAGCATTGATCAATGCTGCCAATCAACGACTTTTCTGCGATGCGTTTGATCGTTTCATCTTGAATTTGGGCCAGCAGGGCATCAACAAAAATATCTGCTTGAATCACTGTAAACGGGCGACTATGAAAGTTTGCAACCGTTTCCGGCAATTTTTCGGTGATGCCTAGCCCGTTATGCTGGCGGGCCACCACACTGCACGCTTCCCCTAACGCCTCCGCGCGTTGCGGCCAGCTTTCTGACCGCTGCACTTGCCACAGGATCGGCCCTAACTCTGCGGCACTGCTCAGCTGTTGAAAAGCGGAACCAAACCACTTTGGATAGGGCGCATACTGTTTTTCGAGCAAAAAGCAAAGCTGCATCACATCGCGCACCAAGCGCGCCCCAATAATTGACGAACCTAGTTCATCGCCCACATCGCCAGCGCGCGCCATCAGATGGTTTTCTTGGGCAATGCGTCGCCAGCTTGCGGACATCAGATAGAGCCACACATCCTGCGGATACCAGGCCAGCCGCCGCCGGACTGCGCTGAGTTCGCCCACGCCATCATGATGCACCGCGCCCGTTGTCACTTCGCGCAGGATTTGCGATGGTAG
>JBBREZ010000623.1:0-3049 GCA_038225095.1 Caldilineales bacterium | reverse complement strand
GATCCGTTGCTGGGGCGGTCGAATGTGGTGCATACGCCACACTTGGCCGGACGCACGCGCGATGCGAATCGGCAGTGGGTTGAGGCGCTGATCATACAATTTATGCCTCGCTGATCGATACGATAAAGTAATTTCGATGTTTCTATTTCAATATTTTCTGAGTAGAATCGAAGATTTTATTGAAATTATGACGTATTTTGTTCCTTATATAAGTTATCATAATTTATTTATGACTAATCTGTAAGCCTTTCGTTAGAACTACGTAGATCTGCGGATTGAAATTGAACGATGAATCTGCCATGATGAAGAACTCTCCCCCCTCGCTCTGTTTTGAATTTTTGCAAAGAAAGAGACTAATGATTATTCTTAATCAATCCAGACTCTATAAATTTTCTGTTATTGTCGCCATTACACTGATTACCCTGTCCTCTCTGCCGGCTTCTGCCCATGCCCCCACGGAAACCAACCCTGCGCCGCCTTCGATCAGCCCCGTGCAAAAGACGCCACCACCAAGCGGCTTTCTCACTGCGCCAGCGGATGGTGATCCAGTGGAGATTGCGCTGCGCTATTTGCGCGCCCATCGTTTCGAACTTAAATTGACCAACGACGATCTAAGCGATGTCGTCGTTAAGGATCGCTATGTTACTGCGCATAATGGCGTCACCCATCTTTACCTGCGCCAGCGCCTAAATGGCATCGAAGTGTTTAATGGTGATATTAATGTGAACCTGACGCGCGATGGCCGCATGATTAATATGGGTAATCATTTTGTCAACGACTTGCAGCACCAGGTGGATACGACCGCCCCTAAACTGACGCCGATTGAGGCTGTGCGCCTGGTTGCCCCGCAGCTCGGCTTGACGATTAGCGAGGCATTGGTGGCGACAAGCAGCGCTCGTGGCCCTGATCGCGCGGTGGAATTGAGCAACGGCGGCATTTCGTCTGATCCCATTCCCCTCCGGCTGATCTATCAGCCGCTGGCCGGCAGCCATGTACGCCTGGCCTGGAACATGGTGCTGCGGCTAAAGACCAGCCCCGATGTACTTGATATCCGCGCCGACGCGACGAGTGGCACGATTCTTTCCAAGGTAAATTTGACTAAGGATAGTGAAGCGACTGGGTATTCACTGGGTACTGGACATCTACTGGGTGCTGTTCAAGGGCCAGTACAGGCAGCCAATGCCGCACCGCATGCTGCGCCGAATGCGGCCCTGGCGCCCAACTCGTATTTGGTCTATGCTTTGCCCACAGAGAACCCTTTTAGGGCAGCAACGCTTGTGACCGATCCGGCAGACGCTGTAGCATCGCCATTTGGGTGGCATGACACGAATGGCGATGCTGGCCCCGAATATACCACAACGCGTGGCAACAATGCCTTCGCCTATGACGATTTGGTCGCGCCGGATGGCTTTGGTGCCGGCGATGTGACAACCGACGCCAGTGCTGGACTGGTTTTTACGCATACCGCCGATTTCAATCAGCCACCCTCAACGTATCGCGATGCGTCCATTACCAATCTTTTTTATGTAACGAATAAAATCCACGATCTCATGTATCACTACGGCTTCGATGAAGCTAGCGGTAACTTCCAAATTAATAACTATGGACGAGGCGGCTTGGGCAGTGATCCGGTTAACGCCGAAGGCCAGGATTATGGTGGCATCACCAATGCTAACTTTTATACCCCAGTCGATGGACAGCAGCCGCGCATGCAGATGTACCTGGGTAATGTATCGGCCAGTTCATTAACAGTTAACGCGCCGGTCAGCATCTCCGGCAACTATAGCGTTGGTGTTGCTGCCTTTGGGCCGACAAATTTCAACGTAACCGGAGATGTTGTATTGGTCAACGACGGTAACACAACGAGTGGCACGATCACGGATGGATGCCAAACTCCCTTTACGAATGCTGCGGCTCTCGCTGGTAAGCTTGCGCTGATTGACCGTGGCAATTGCACGTTTAAGGCAAAGGTGAAAAATGCCGAAACCAACGGGGCCATTGGCGTTATCATCGTTAACAATCAGGCGGGGAGGGCGCCTGGTATAGGTGACGATCCGCTGACTGCCGCCGTTTCGATCCCTGTCCTGTCGGTCTCTCAAGCCGACGGTGCGCTGATCAAAGCGCAATTGGCCACGCCGGCAACGGTGAATATTACGCTCTCGAGCGGCGCACAACGCGATGGCTCGTTCGACAATGGCGTGATCGTCCACGAATACGGCCACGGCGTCTCCACGCGCCTGACCGGCGGCCCTAGCAATTCAGGTTGCTTGGATGCGCAGGAGTCGGCAGGGATGGGCGAAGGTTGGAGCGACTTTTTGGCGTTGGTGCTCACCGCCCAGCCTGGTGACACGTCCACCACCCCCCACAAAATTGGTAATTGGCTAATTGGTGGCACTGCCACGGGTCCAGGCTTTCGTACCTACCCCTATACGACCGACATGGCTGTCAACCCACATATTTTTAACGACACCAAAGCGAGTAGTGAGGTGCATAGTGTGGGTGAGGTCTGGACCACGATGTTATGGGAAGTCTACTGGAATCTGGTAGCCGATCATGGCTACAACCCTGACCTCTATCACGGCACCAGCGGTAACAATCTTGCTTTGCAACTGGTGATTGACGGCATGAAGTTCCAGACCTGTACCCCTACGTTTGTTGACGCCCGTGATGCCATTCTGGCCGCGGATCGCGTCGATACGAATGGGGCGAATCAGTGCCGGATCTGGGAAGGGTTTGCCAAGCGCGGCTTGGGCTATAGCGCAACGACCGGTGACAGCAGCAGCACAACTGATGGCGAGCAAGCCTTCGATCTGCCGCCTTTGTGCATGGTGGATGTCCAACCCACTGCATTAAATATCTGCATGCCCAACCCGGCAAGCTTTGATGTTGCGCTCGGTGTTTCGTTCCATGGCGCGGCGACTTTAAGCGTCAATGGCGCACCGAGTGGCACAACGCCTAGCTTCACACCAAATCCCGTGGTCGCCCCCAACCACAGCACCCTGACCCTCGCCAACACCGGCGCGGCCTTGCCCGGCAGTTACGCGCTCCA
>JBBREZ010000622.1:0-3051 GCA_038225095.1 Caldilineales bacterium | reverse complement strand
TTGTTTATTGCCTGCCTTCAATTAGGCGATCATCTCGGCAATGCGTGCGGTGCGTGTCTCCGCGCGCTTGGCGCTTTCGATCCATTTTACATAGGTATTGCGATAGAAGGTAGCTAAAGCGGCAAAAAATTCGGCGGCGCTTGGCTCATTCACCAGCGCGTCAGCAATGTCTTGCGCTAACGTGGCTTGCTGTGGCCCTTTCGGCTCGATGACCACATGCACGGTGCTGCCAACGCCGATGCCGCAATCACGCCGCCAAGCGGCGCCCAACAACAGGAAATACTGTTCGCCGTCCGAGCCAAGCGGCCCACGAATGTTGATGCCGTTGACCGTGCCGCGCACATGATGGCGCTGTTTCGTGCCCCAACTTGTTTGTGGATCGAAGGGCAGCGTAATGAAGACCAGACTCCCTTTTTGCTGCACTGTGCTGGTAAATGTTTGGCGCATAACGCCTTCCGTTTCACCTGGTTATCAAACGTTGTAGCGTTGCCTAAAATCTGCTCCATGATGCAACTCGTGCCCGGCGATGCTGTACGCCAATGCGCGCACGCTGATCGGATGATCAGCAGCCATGCCCTGGCGCAACCATGCCTCAGCATCTAACGTGTGCAAGAACGCAAGCGTAGCCTGACGCACGGTGGTGAATTCAGCCAGCAAAGCGACGAGCGACCGGTGTGAAAAATTAGCGTTGGCGACAAAGAGATCCTGATCAAAGCTGGGCAGCGGCGTGGGATTGGCGCGCGCAATGCACAACGCCCGATAGGCAAAGACGCGCTCGGTATCGGCTAAATGACCGACCACTTCAGTGATGTTCCAATCCGCCGGCTTGGGCCGAAAGTTGGCCTGTGCTGGGGCAAGCGGCGTCAACAACGTACAGGTGGTATCTAACTGACGAGCGAGCAGATCGAGAATGTTGCCATCTGGTACGCGGTTGATATATTGGCCGTAGTAGGCCAGATATTCATCTGGCCCAGGGCGACCTGGGTTGAGCGAAGTCATTATTTGTTCTCCATTCCATTGGTCAACGAAGCAAACCTACTTTGCCAGGATCTTTCGCTAGGCGTTGTTGTTCTTACGCATGCTACACAGAGCAAACCAGTTTTTACTCACTGTCCTCTGTGCATCCTCAGTAATCTCTGTGTCACATACGATTCTTCGTCGCTTGCTCAATCGACTGACTGACCAATGCTTGGAGTGTTTCCAGGTCAACATCTTTCAATTTGTTGATGTAGAGACACCCTTTCCCCGTCTTGTGTTTGCCCAATGCACCTAGCAACGCTGCGTGGGAATCAAAACCACCGTTGATATAGAGCGTCAAATTCTGTTTGCGCGGCGAGAAGCCAGTCAAGAACCAGTCACCTTCGCGCCCGCTTTCATACTTGTAATGCACGTCGCCAAAGCCAATGATACTGCTGCCCCACAGCTTGGGTTCTGCGCCAGTTGCCGCTTTCATCATTTCCAGAATGGTGAAAGCATCCTGCCGCTTCTGTTCATCCGCGATGGTATTGAGAAATTCCTCAACACTGGCGTCATTCACTTTGGTCTTTAGTTCGGCCATGGTTTGCTCCTTTCGCCTGGCTGGTGTTCACATCATCCACTAGTACGCTTTTGAATTTACAGTAACTGCCGCAATTCTTCGGTCAAGGCCTGAACCAGTTCCGGCCTGCCGTGAAACTGCGCTGGGGTGTTCTGAAAAAGTGCGATCCGCCACTCGTTTGCCGTTTCTAGCGCAACGAGGGTTTGCAGCGCGTTGACGGTGGGGTTGATGTCCGCTTGGCCGGGCGGCACCATGCCGACAACGGCGCGCAGAATCGCTACATCAGGCCGCAAAAAACTTAGCACTCTGACCTTGCCTACGTAAGCGGCCGTCTGATGGTCGGCAAAAATCTGACCAATCTGCGCTTCGATTTGCGCGCGCCCATCGATCTGGCTGCCATCAAAGCCGATCAGATGGCAATCCTCACTGTATAAGGTCGCCATTGCGGACGCATTGCGCTGGTTCCAACTCTCCAACATTTGGTGATAGAGCGCTCTGACTGCGCGCTCGGCGGCAGATGAAGATCCTTGTGGTAGGTCGGTTTGTTCGCTCATGGTTGACTCCTTTGCTGATAGCCCTCAGGCGCTCAATTTGTAGCCAGCCCGCAGCCAAGCTATTAATTCATGATCGATGTCAGCCACTTTTTCCAGTTTGATTTCCTGATGATGATCGCTCTTGATGTTCAAAAGTAGAACCGTTTTGCGGGCTGCAACGCCGGCGCAGGCGGATACGTTGTTCAAGTGGATCGAGGTTTGCTTGGGCTCTACGTGTACCGGCCCAATCTCGCCCAGATGTGTCAGCAACTCATCGTAGATTTCGCGAACAACCGCGGTTTTGCCAACGAAATGGCTGGCAATGGTAAATTCTGTACGCATATCATGGCTCCTGCGTTACGTTTGTACTGACTGGGCTTGTTTCCACAACAAATGTCGTTGCCACACGGTATCCCATAAGTTGTCGGCCAATGCGCCGTTCAAACCAAAAGTTTCGGCGATCACGGTGCGATAGCGCTGGCGCGAATCGATCTCTTCCTCTACCATACCTTCTGGTGTATAGCGTTGGAGCACCGCGCCCCGTAGGCTCACGATGCCCTCTGGCGTAAAGCGATGACAGACGGCCCTACGTACAAAACCGGATGCGGGTGAGGTCTGCAATTCGTGGCAACGGGCGGCAAAATCGGGCAATTGGTACGTCTGGAGCGTGAAACCATAGCCAGGCGTGCCGTGCAGATGATTGTGGAAATACCAACGATGTTTGTCCTGTTGTTCCAACTGATACGTCATCCAGTTCTGCTGATGCTCGCCTGGGCTTAGCGGTAATGGTTCCAGAAAGCCATTGCCAAAGCCTACATCGACCAGCCAGGGCCGCTCAAGTTGAACGAGCAGGATAAGATGATCCACGTCATCCGCGCCTTTGGCTGGTGCGCCGACACTGCTGCCAAGCAGCGTTACATCAAAACCCAACTCGCGCAGCGCCCAGGCAAAAAGCCCGTTCATCTCGTAGCACCAGCCGCC
>JBBREZ010000621.1:0-3087 GCA_038225095.1 Caldilineales bacterium | reverse complement strand
CTGGCTTCAGCCTAGGCGTTGCCCTAGTGCTCAACCTGGTCTGGCATACGCCGATTAGTTATGCCGCCACCTGCAGTGGCACGGTCATCACCGGTGCCGTTTTTCGCGATTATAATGCCAGTGGCGCAAGGGATGGCGAGGAACCGGGCATTGCGGGCATAATTGTCACAGCTTATTCAGCCAATGGGCTTATCACTGCGTGCGAGACAACGGCCGACGGCATGTATGGCATCAGTCCAGCTGGTCTATTTCCCATTCGTCTCGAATTCACCCTTCCGGCTGATGGACACCTCAACGCGCTCCAACCGGGCGTGGTAGGCAGTGACTCAGCCACCACTGTCACCTTCGCCAACGGCCCAGGTGCAGAAATTAATGTCGGATTCAATAATCCAGCGCAATATTGTGGCGCAAACCCAGCCCCCGATCTGGCGATCAGTTGTTATGTCTTTGGCGAACAAAATGACAACCCAGACGGCGTCAACAAGAATTTAGATGTGCTAAAGTCTTTTCCCTACAGCGCAGGCAGCGCCGATTTAACCGATGATGCAGCCGTACGCAGCCCAATCTCCAGCCATCGCGCCCTCGCCAAGGAGGTCGGCTCGACGTGGGGCTTGGCCTGGGATGCCAAAAATCAAACACTCTATGCGGCGGCCTTTTTAAAACGCCATGCTGGTTTTGGGCCGAATGGACCGGGCGCCCTCTACCAGATCTCACCGATCACCACCCAACTTTTCTATAACTTTGGCGCCGGTGCTGATCCCCATCCGCAACCAGGCGACACCTGTCTGTCACCTGGGCATAGCAACCAGAAGACCAATGGAAATTGTTGGTTCAACGATGCAAGCGCGTTTGATCAAGTTGGCAAAATAGGCTTTGGTGATCTGGATATCTCGGAAGATTTCAACACTTTATACACCGTCAACTTGGCCATGAACAACCTGCTCTCGATCCCGATTGCCAATCCGGCGGCCTTCGTCGCAACGCCAGTGCCGATCCCGCCTACCTGCCCTAGCGCAAGTGACGTACGACCCTTCGGGCTGGGCGTCAACGACGGCACCCTGTATGTCGGCATCATCTGTTCCGCCGAATCCACCCAAAATATCAATCATCTACGCGCCTACGTCTATGCCTTCAGCAAAGGGACGTTCGCTACGACGCCCACGTTAGATTTTTCTTTGAATTACGATCGCGGGATTGGCACGCTCGAGTGGGCCTACTGGCTCAATCACACGACGTTTAATGCCAACGACAGCCGGCAAAAGAATGGCAAATGGGCGCAACCCTGGCTCACTGATATCACGTTCGATCATGGTGATATGATCCTAGCCCTCCGTGACCGCAATGCGGATCAATTCGGCACGGCGGCGGGTGGGCCTGATCCCAGTGACCCCAATAGCTACTCGGCCATCGCGCGCGGGGATATCCTGCGGGCCTGCGCCGATCCGACGGCTGGCAACGGCCAGTGGATCTTAGAAGCCAATGGCAAATGTGGCAATCGGATCACCAATGGCGCCGGACAAGGCGAGGGTCCAAGTGGTGGTGAATATTACTTTCAAGATAAGCAAACGAGTCCGTTGCACAATGAAACATCGCTTGGTTCTCAACTACAGATCCCCGGTCTACCGGATGTGGTTTCCACAGTTTTCAACCCGATTGAAAACCACAACGCCGTGAGCGATGCTGGCATCAAATGGTATAACAACCGCCAAGGGACAACCACACGCGGTTATCTGCTGTATGATGCCTCTGGCAATCCAGCTTTCTTCCAAAAAGCCAATGGGCTTGGCGACTTGACGGCTTTATGCCCCGCTGCTTCGCTTGAGATTGGCAATCGGGTCTGGAGAGATACCAACAATAACGGCATTCAAGATCCAATGGAACCTGGTATCGACGGGGTCACCGTGGAACTCTACCGCAAGGGTGTGCTTGTCGGCATAAGCAGCACAGCCAATAGCGGTCAATACTATTTCAACGACAGCAATGTCAATCAACATGGCGCCACTGGGATTGCGGCTGGCACAGGTGTATCAGGCAGCAATTCTGAATACGAGGTTCGCATCCCGCAGGCTGTAGGCGCTGGTCAGCAGGCGAACCTGACTGGTTTAAACTTGACAGTGGTCGACAATGATCGCAGCATCAATGGCGATCTGCGCGATTCGGACGGAGTATTGAATGGTTTTGCGGCCAGTTATCTGATTCCCTATGCTCAGCTAGTAAATGCAGGGAACAATAATCATACCTACGATTTCGGCTTCTTCCTGTCACCTATCTCGATGCCAACTTCTACATCTACAGCTACGTTAAGCGCTACGCCAACGCTTACACCAGCAATACCACTAACCGCTACACCAACGTTTACACCAACAGTTCCGCTAACGTCTATGCCGACCGCTACCGTAATCCTGACCGCTACACCAACAGCTACAGTGGTTTTCGCGCCAACACCAGAGCCGCCCACGTTAAGTCTGGGCAATTTAGTTTGGGATGATCTCAACAATAATGGATTCGTAGATAGTCACGAAGATGGCATAGCAGGCATTACGGTTCACCTCTATCGTGACGATAACCGGTATGCTGGCGCCAATGGTGCGGCGCTGGCCACAACGATAACAAACGAGGCAGGCTATTATCTCTTTACGAAGCTTAGCACAGGTGCTTACAGGGTCGAGGTTGTTCCGCTACCCGGCTATCGCAGCAGCACAGGCAACGGCATGCTCAGCAATCTCAGCGGCAGTTACGAATCTGCCCCCGCTCCCGACGACAACCCAACCGATAACGATGATAATGGCACAACGAGCGATAATCTGGTGCGCAGCGGTCGCGTGACGTTGACGGTTGGCGGGGCACCAACGGGTGAATTGCCCACCCTCGGCCTTGTTGACGATACGCCGGACGCCAATGCCAATTATACGATTGATTTCGGTTTCTTTCGGTTGCCTACAGCATTATTAGATAGCAAAATACCAACGCTTACTCGCCTCATCTATCTACCCCTAATTCGCAATTAATCCATCGCACATCATGTCATAACAAAAATGGGGCAAGCCATCTGCTTGCCCCATTTTTGTTATGACATGATGTGCGATG
>JBBREZ010000620.1:0-3102 GCA_038225095.1 Caldilineales bacterium | reverse complement strand
TCACTCCTCTGAAAAACTAACGTTTCAAAATGCCACCATTCACATCCAGGGTCGCGCCGGTATAGGTTAATTTCCAGCTAATTAATCGCTGAGCAATTGCGCGATAACCGTATCTAGTGGTTCAAAGGCATGAATTTCTTTTGCGAGCGTAGAATCTGGGCAAGGCTGACCGTGGCGATTCAACCAGATTGCGCGGACGCCCAAATTGGTCGCGCCCAGGATGTCCGCAGGCCATGAATCGCCCACCATGACCACTTCAGACGCCGCACAGTGCAACCGTTGGAGCGCCGCTTGAAAAATAGCAGGATCTGGCTTGGCAACGCCCACTTCCTCGGAAACCACCAAAACGTCAACAAAGGAAGTAAGCCCACAATAGGCTAGTTTCTCCTGTTGTTCGTCGAGCAGATTGTTGGTCACCACGGCAATTTTTACCCTGGAGCGCAATGCTTGTAGCAAAGGCAGCACGCCAGGCACCGGTTGACGCGCGGCTTGGTAGACCTGCCGATAAGCGGTAGTGGCGGTATCGATCAGCGCATCCGAGATCTGCTCACCATAATTTGCAAACAGTTGCCGAAAACGGGCCGTGCGCGCCTCGGCCAGCGAAAGCGTGCCTGCCAACACTTTGTCGTGCCACGTATCGAGCAGTTGTCGATGCACTTGCTCAAGTTCGCTGAGGGTTTTTTGTTGAAAACAAACATATTGCTGGTATAACGCGGTCAACCCACAGCGGCTGCTATAGTGGTGATCGAACAGGGTGTCGTCCAGATCAAATAAAACGGCGCGTGTGGCTGTGCGGTTGATTGGTTGCATAGGATTTTCTCTGTAAGCGTAGCGACGCGCTCTGTGGAACTTGCGTTATGCAATTTAGTGCTGAACCTTCATTTGTGCCAAATTGTAGACGTTTGCCACTGTACCATAGGGCAACTGGCGTGTCAATTCATGGCAAAATTGGCTGGTGGAGACTGTCAGCAACCCTACAGGCAGTACTATTGACAAGCGTTAGCACACTTACTATACTAGTACAGTAGTAATTTTCTTGTAAGCCTGTTCATCGCTGCTTGCCTTCACCAAGTCAGGTTATCCTCGACAGGCTCGTTCACCTTCGTTTAGACTATGGACAAAGAAAAACCTGTTATACCAAGCATGATGGAACCACCAATCAACCACGAGCTGTTCATTCCCTATAGCCGTGAAGATTTGATCGAGTTTTGCGTTCAGGAAGGCCACCTGACCAGCGAAGACGTGTCAAGTTTTCGGAAATTTGCGGAATTGCTGGCGGTCTATTATCACTTTCGCTTTTATCAGTTGGAGAAGCGCCTCAAGCAAAACTATGTGCCCTTCAACCCCGATGCCGATGAGCTGACCTTGACGCCCACGGCTGCGGCGCAACAACCGGCGATGGAAAAACAAGTGGTGAAAATATTAGAACGCATCTTGCGCCGCGCGAGTTATGTCGCGCTCGATGCGGCCACCCTACGCCAAGCGTTGAATCGGGCTTCGCTGATTAAGCTAAAAACTAAGGTTGACTTTGCTGACTTTGAACAAATGCTCTTCTATCATCGCGGCAAATTCACCGAAACCGTCTACCTCAAGCAATGGTTTTGGAAAACCAAGATCACAATGGATGTGTTTACGCGCGCCGTGTTGCTGCTCAAATTCAAAGACGCCGCTTATTTTCGCGCGCGTGGCGATAAGCTCGAGAGACTCAACTTTACGCCAGGGCGGATGAGCATCTATCTGTACAAAAATATCCCGCAAAATGACCTGGAACTGCTCTTTCCCAATGTCCAAGTGGGCATGAATTGGCTGGATCGACTGTTGTTCTTTGGCCCAGCCTTGGGCGCGGGCGTGTCGGTACTGCTCAAAGTTTCATCAAGCTTGCTGCTGATTTTGGGCCTCATCTTATTTTTTGTGTTCGGCCCTGGGTTTGCCCAGCGCATCGGGGTGGGCGAGGCGCAGGTGCGTCAGGTAACCCCGATCCTGCTGGCGCTGCTCTCGGCCAGTATGGCCTTGGGTGGTTTTGCCTTTCACCAGTATAATGGCTATAAAAATAAGCGCCTCAAGTTTCTAAAAGATGTCACCGATACGCTTTTCTTCAAGAACTTGGGCACGAATGAGACGGTTTTCCACACGTTGGTCGATGCCGCCGAAGAAGAGGAGACGAAAGAAGCGATCCTAGTTTACTATCATCTGCTCACGCATCCAGAAAAATTGACCCCAACGCAGTTGGACGCGCACATCGAGAACTGGCTCCACCAAAAATTTGCCATCAACATTAATTTTGATATGCAACAGAGCACCGAGCATCTGCAAGAAATCCGTTGCGAACTGCTGGAACCTGGCGCGCCAGAGCCGCAGCCGGTCCAACTACTGGTGCTAGATGCTCAGGGTTACTGCCAAATTTTATCGCTCGATAAAGCTTGCCAGGTCATTGACCACATTTGGGATAACGCCGATCAATTTATTCGGGGATAAACACCTTGCCTGTTATTTCCATCGATTTAGCCGCGCGTCGCTACCAGGATATCGGCATTGCCGTGCTTGTCCAACATAATCAGTCGATTGTAGTCGATTTTGTGCGACCGGCCATGCATGGTTTAACCGGCACACCTGATATGTATCAGTTGGCAACACTGATTGGCACGCTTGCGCGCAGATTGGACGCACGGGTGATCACGATTGATGGTCCGCAGGCATGGAAATCCCCCGATAATCAACTGCTACATTCGCGGGTTTGTGAACGTCTACTGTACACGCAGGCCAAAACGGGCCTCCCCGGTGTGGCGAAACCGGGCACAGCGTTGCGCTTTGTCACGTTTTCGCTTGAATTTTTTGATCAGCTGGCGGAGCAAGGCTGGCCGCGCCTGACAGCGCCAATCACGCCGCTAACGTCCGGTGTTGCGGCGGAAGTCTTCCCGACCGCGGCTTGGCGGGCCCTGGGCCTGAAGCCACTGCCGTCCAAAAGTAAGATCAAACCGGGTAGTGTAAGCGTCTGGTTGCAGCGTTTGCAAGCGTTGATCTCATTGACTGTCAACGATGAGCCAAGCCATGACGAATTACAAGCGCTGATCGGCGGTCTGGCTGGGCTAGCACTGGAGCGAG
>JBBREZ010000619.1:0-3125 GCA_038225095.1 Caldilineales bacterium | reverse complement strand
CTGCGCTCATGCCGGTGCGGTCGCACCAGCGCGTGCGCGCGCCCCGTTGGTGCGACTGCTCCTGGTTGGCTCGATGCGGGGCGCGGCCTGCGGTGCAGCACACAAGGCGCAGCCAGCACGGCAACCCCCTGGGTGCCTACGGCGTTTGGGTCAGGTTTAAATGATTTGTCTATAACATATGCTATGTTATCTGTTAGAGCTGCTCTATGCTAGACTTTCTATATGCAAATGCCCAATGAAAAATATACGATGACCATTACCCCATAAAAAGCCCTCCCCAAGTAGCTTGCTTGGGGAGGGCTTTTTATGGGAATATGAGGATGTTGTCTATCCGTCTTTACTACAGCGAGAGCAGTGGGTGACCACCAGGGTACGCCCCTACGGTAAGACGCATGGTTTCAAACTCATTTCATTTTAGTTCTGAGTTATGCTCAACGCCGGATAAGTGGTAAATAGGCTTTGGGTGACAAATCGCCGATTGGTAGCGCAGTCGGCACTAGTGTCGGTGTCAGCGTAGGGGTGGGTGGCGCATTGCCAATGGTGCGTACTTGGCCGGAATTGCGATCAAGCATCAGCGAAGATTCATCCACGGCCTCAAAATTAGTACCTGTTACCTGTTGCAACTGGTGTAACACATCGTTATCCCAGCGCTCATCGGGCGCACCGGAAATAAACCAGGACGAACCGTTGTCGGCCAGGATGATGCCATATTTCTTCATAGCGCGCAGGATCACTTGCACCGCTGGATCGAAACGGGCAATATCGTAGTTAGCCTTAAGGCGGAACCGTTGTCCCATCGGCGGATATTTCGTGCCGGTAAGCTTGGACGCTTGATGGCGCGCCGGCCAGAGATAGGTGTTGCGCGTCTCGGGTACGGTGAAGCGAATCGCATGGTTAATTTCGCCGCTGGCTACTTCGTCATAACGCACCAAGCCGGGGAAGATTGGCAGACCAGCGGCGTCGGCGGAGGTCCAGGTGTCTGGGCGCAACGTGTGGCTGTGCAAGTCATACTGGGCGCTGGCATAAACTTCCCAGCTACCATTGCTCTGGGGAACTGCCTTATACAACTCATAAAGGATACACTGATCTTGCTCTAGCACGAGCACATGGCGATCGCCGTTGCTGGCCGCTCCGCCTTCGATCGGTGCATTCGTCGGCACAGGGTAAGGGCCTGGGTCGCTTTCGTCCGGATAGCCATCAGGATTGAAACGAATGTTCACTTTAGGCTGGCTACTTGGCACAATGACGAATGGGATACCAATGGGGCCACCTTCGTAAAGACCAGCGCCAAAATCAGGATGGACAGGCGCCGTTGCCCCAATCGTGTTGACGTAGGCCGCGGAATTGGGATCTACCGGCAAGGTGTCTACCGGCACATTCCAGACATTATCCGCGGGGAAAACCTCGCAACCGGCGATTGAAGTTACCTGAGCGGGCGCCGCGCCGGCCAAGGTGAGCAGCAGTAATACGCTGGCGAGCAAACTGTAGCCTAAAATAAATTGACGCGAGCCTAGCATTGTTTTCTCCATTTCCATACTTTACTCGGATGAAAGTGGGGTGATCCTACACCACGTGCTGTGCAGCGTCAACAAACAAAGAGACGGCGTTGGTGCGCCGTCTCTTGCCCGTATTGCTTGCGTAAGTTTGCGTATAATTCAGTGCTCAGCGTCACAACCGCTTATAAAGGTTGCGGTCAGCATGCGCTGTACTGGAATAACGCCACCGGCGTTATTCACGGTTGTGGGATTGTACCGCCTAGAACGGGTGTGGCTATTTCAGTTGCCGTCTCGGTTACTGTTGCGGTTTCCGTCGCCGTTGGCGTATCTGTTGCCGTTGGCAGTTCCGGCGTCAAAGTCGCCGTATCGGTCGGGATTGGCGTGTCGGTGGACGTTGCCTCTGCTGGCGCTATCGGTACGAACGTGGCGGTGGGCAGTTCCGGTATTGTTGTAGGTGTCGGTGGCGTGTCCACTGTTGGTGTTACTGGTGGATCCAATTTGGGCGTTGCTGCTGGATCAGGCGCGAAGTTTTGCCCTGGTGTAGGCGGTGCAGGTGTCGTTGGCAGCCCTGTAGTATTATCGATTATACTCGTTGGTGTAATCGTCGGTGTCGGCGGAAATGGCGCGTTGATTGGGCCGGCAAACCGCAAGACTGCTGGTAAATAGAGCTCTGTCCCGAAAAGCTCAACGAAATCAGTGGTCGTATTGCTTTTTGCTCCGCAGTTTATGCAACTAACGCTGCCAACGAGATTCTTATTGACGATTGTGAACGTGTGGGATATGACAGGGCCATCAGTGATCGGCGCTGAGTCATCACCAAAATTCCAAGTATAGATGGCGCCTGCCATAGGATCTTGGACTTCAAATCGGATCGGGTGATTGGGTAAGATTAACCGCGGCGTAATCGTCACTCCTATTAATTCTTCATTCGACGGCACCCCTACGTAGGCCACTGTAGTTGCCTCAAGCATACCCGCGTTCGTGATCGCTTTGACAGTCACTGGATATTTCCCTGGCGCGCTATAGGTATGCGCAACGATAAAGTCTGACCCGTGTGTGACCTTACCATCGCCCCAGTTCCAGTAAAAGGTAGCTGGCGTGTTCGGCGGATTGAGGACTGCGATAAAGGTGATAGGTTGGCCGACCGGCTTGGGACTATTATTGAAGATCGTGAATATATTAGATAGTTCGGGCAAAACAAAGATTGGCCGGGTGCTCGTCGCGCTGGAGACGCTGTTTCTGGCTACGACTGTGAGATCGTACACCCCCGGATTTGCATATTTATGGACAACTGTCTGACCAACGTCCGTGGCGCCGTCACCAAATGTCCAGAAATATTGCACATTGGTGCCGGTTTTGATAATGGCAGTAAAAGTGGCCATTGTATCTATAACAGGCCGATTATTACCTTGGATGTCAAGCCCAGTTATCGGCTCCTCGGTTACCTCGATAAAGACTGGTACGCTTTCACCGTATTCAGGGTGGGTGCTGCTGCTGGAGGTAACCGTTGCTCGATATTTGCCCGGTTGTTGATATATATGACTAAGGGCTGAACCCTCCTCGCGACCATTGCCCTCACCAAAATCCCAAGTGAATTTGACATCGGAGCCTATTTTCACCGAGGCAATA
>JBBREZ010000618.1:0-3130 GCA_038225095.1 Caldilineales bacterium | reverse complement strand
ATTGGTCAAACCAATCGCGCGTAATTGTTGGCGTAGATTGGCATCTTGGGCCAACTTGATCAGGCCCTCGGCAATGCTGTCAACCTCATCGGCTTTCACGTAGAGCGCACCCTGTCCACCGGCTTCGGGCAAGCAAGAATTATCCGCCGTCAAAACGGGGGTGCCGCAAGCCTGTGCTTCGAGAATGGGCAGGCCAAACCCTTCGTATAGTGATGGAAAGGCAAAAATTTTGGCGGCATTGTAGAGCGCTGGTAAGTCCGCATCGGCGATGAAGCCAGGCAACAGTACGTGTTCCGCCAGCCCTAATTCCTGTACGCGCGCAAAAATCGTATCATACAGCCAACCTTTGCCACCACCGATCACAAGTTTATGCGGCAGCTTGGCTGTTTCGCGGGCGGCGTGGAAGGCTTCGATCAGGCGCAGAAAATTTTTGCGCGGTTGTAGCGTACTTAGCCCTAGAATAAAGGGTTGTTCGCCAATTCCATAACGGGCGCGCACCGCCGTCAATTTTTCTTGATCCGTGACCGGGTGAAATTGGGCATGGTCCACGGCCCCTTGCACGACTGTAATTTGTTCCGCCGGAATTTGCCACTGCGTTTGCAAATCACGCGCGGTGTGCTGACTATCGGCCAACACATGATCCGCCCGGCGCACGCTGCGTGGCACCACCACATTGAGATAACGTTGTAAACTGGGCATCGCGGCTTCCGGGTAAAAGAGGAAGGCCAGATCATGGACGGTGACTAACTTATGGCGGGCGTTGCTGGGCGTCAACACAAAATCGGTGGCGTGAAACAGATCAAGCGGACCGCCAGTAAACCAATTGACCTGCGGCAGTGGGGCGTTGAGCCGGTGCCAGATGCGCACCATAGCTCGTTCGCTCAGTGGCGTCGTATGCAGCGGTAGTGGGGCGGCCTGCCGATCTGCCGGTGTAACCGATCCCACGACAAATAGGCGTAAATCGTAGTTAGGTTTGAGGGCGAGTAAGGCCTGAATTTGGCCTCGAATAATGCGCCCGATCCCGGCGCGTTGGCGGATGGCTGGCGTGTAGTCGATGGCAATAATGGTCAAGAAATCAGAACCCTCGATAGGTCCACAGCCGGTTGATCCCAAAATTCCAAAACATCACAATCCCTGTGGCGACGGCCCACGCAAAATTATAGCTGAGCAGATGACCTAGATGCTGCTGCCCGGCCCAACTGATCAAATGCGGCTCTAGCCAGCGCTGTACGCTGACAAAAATGGCCTGATTAATGCTTAATCCAATCAGGCTGACCACCGTAAATTGGCCCAATTGTCCAAACGCATTCCGTTCGCGGCTTTCCGGATAGGTCCAGCGCCGATTTAAGGCAAAGTTTTGTAGCACCGCGACGGTAAAACCAATGGGATTGGCGAGCGCCGTTGGAAACTTGGCGACTTGCACCAGCACGTTCAATAACGTAAAGTGCATCATCGCGCCGGCAACACCGACAGTGGCAAATTTGGCAAAACGTCTTACTTCTTTATTCCCAGAACGGGCTAAGACCCGTGTTTGTACGTAATTCAAAAAATTACCCCACGTTGCGCGTGCTATTGAACCTGAATAACCACTCTCGAATGCCCGACGACCATCATCAGTCGTTATGGCTGCTATTTTTCTCTGTCTCTACACTATCGGTGGGGCAGGCCGTAAATTCTATCGACAAAACGGCTAGCCAAAGCCCCATGTGCAAATAGATCCCTTGCACGAATAAATTATCAAATATATTATGAACACTGACATGGCCGACAACGCCGAGCACACCAAGCGCCAAGGCCGCGTTCCATGGTTGTTGATGTTGAATGGCCTGTCGAAAACGGCGCCAGATCCAAACAGTCGCAGTAGACCAAAATAATAAATAGGCGCTCAACCCCACCATGCCCGTTTCGGCCAACACGTTCAGATAAATATTGTGGGCATGGCCTAATGGCTCCTCCCAGAGCGGCAAATGGACGCTGGGGTAAACGGTTGCATAATTGCCCGGACCAATACCAAGCCAAGGGGCTTTTTCCCACATGCGCACCGCCGCCACCCAGTGCGCCACCCGCTCGATCACGGCGAAATTGTCGTCATTGACCGGCTGGTTGACGATATCTGTCAACCCGAAATAGGCTGGAATGTCCTGGACACGCGCCAGGATCGGCGCTGGAATTATGTCGGGTTTAAAACTGCCCAATAAGAGCGTACATAACGCTAATAAAATGACAACCCCACTGATCAGTGCGGCCGTTCGGCTGCGCAACACCAGCACCAATCCCACACCGGTGGCTGCGCCCAACCAGCCGCCACGACTCCAACTCGCCAGCAGCGCCGCCGCAATCACAACCGCGCTGAGGCTAGCAAGGATCAACCACAGGTAAGTAACGCGCCGTTTGCCTTGGCCCGCCAGCAAATTGTTCCACGCCCACAGCGTCAGGCTCACGGCCACCGGCAAGGACAACCCTAGGTAACCCGCATAAGGATTGGGTTGATGAAAGCTGCCGCTAGCTCGCATAAAGCGACCCAAGATAATAAACCAAGCGGGGCCAATTCGAAAAATAAATTGGTAAATGCCCAGCACCGCTTGGCTGACGCCAGCCAGCAATAAGGCAATTACTAGCCAAGGCGCTTGTGTGGAAGTAACCATCGCCCGCACAAGCAGTAATACGATAATTACCTCCACCCATTTTACCATTTCGACCGTAGCTTCGCCCAAATTAATCGCCTCTAAGAGTGAGAGATATAGCACGCCGACATAGAGTAAGAGCAAGGCCGTAATCATCGAACCCCGTAGTGTTAGGGTTCTACGTCGGACGCCATCGGCAAACCATAGGGCAATCGCAGCCGCCAGGATCAGGTCAGTGGCGCTGGCTGGTCCGAACTTCAGGCCACTCGTTACGGGCAGAGCCACGGCCAGGATCAACCAGATCAGCCACGGCCAACGCAGCAAAAGTAACCCGCCGCTCGCTGCTGCGCTGATCAACAAGAGCGTGAGCCACGGTAAAGTGGCTAGCGGCCAAGCAAGCAGGGCAAGCACCGTGAGCGCAAAGCCGATCCGTGTTTGGGGAGAAAGTCTTATGGTAAATCGACGGTGGCGCGTTGGATAATACGTGAGCGAACCCAGCTTTCTAG
>JBBREZ010000617.1:0-3142 GCA_038225095.1 Caldilineales bacterium | reverse complement strand
AGAAAGTCGTAGGGGCGCTGCTTGCTGCGCCTACTGTACCTACAAAGGCGCAGCAAGCAGCGCCCCGACGGCTTAAATGGTTTGTCGATTAGCCTAAACATGTGGGGAAGCTATGCCATCCACCGTTCAATACGATCTCCTGCTCAAAAATGGTCACGTCATTGATGGGCTAAACCACATCGACGGCAAAATGGACGTTGCGATCACGGACGGCAAAGTTGCCAGCGTGGCGCCCGACATCAACCCTGCATTGGCTGCCAAAGTGGTCGATGTTGCGGGCCATACTGTCACACCCGGCATTATCGATATCCACGTTCACGTCTATCACACGCGCGAGCCAGAAGGCTTGAGCATCATGGCTGATTCGCACTCGTTTCGTTCCGGCGTGACGACAATGGTGGACACGGGCACGGCGGGGGCTAAACATTTCCTGCACTTCAAACGCACGGTGATCGACCGTGCCAAGACGCGCGTCTTCGCCTATATCAACATCGTCGATTTGGGTATGACGGGCGACTTTGAGCAGGACATTCGCACGATGGACCCTGAGTTGGCCGCTTCGATTGTGCTGGCTTATCCCGATATCTGCGTGGGGATTAAGACGGCGCATTATTGGACGCGCCTGCCCTGGGATGCTGAACATCCACCGTGGGCGGCCGTTGATCGAGCGGTTGCGGCAGGCAACATCTGCCAGAAGCCGGTGATGGTCGATTTCTGGCCGCGCCCACCGGAACGCAGTTACGAAGAATTGATTTTGCAAAAGATGCGCCCCGGTGATATCCACACGCATATGTACGCGCAACAGTTTTTTATTCTGGATGAGCAGCAGAAACTTAAGCCTTTTGTCTTTGAAGCTAGAGGTCGCGGCGTGATCTTCGATGTGGGCCATGGCGCGGGCAGCTTCTGGTTTCGCAACGCGGTGCCAGCCATGCAACAAGGCTTTGGCCCCGATTCGATCAGCACGGACTTGCATACGGCGAATATCCATGGCGTCGTTGTGGACATGCAGACGACGATGAGCAAGATTTTGAACATTGGCATGCCGCTGGCCGAAGTGATCTACCGTTCCACCGTGACGCCAGCGAACGAGATCGGTCATCCCGAATTGGGCAATCTTTCAGTGGGCGCAGTGGCCGATGTTGCGGTCTTTAAGCTGTTGAGTGATGATTTTAGCTTTGTCGATTGCGGTAAGGCCACCCTACAGGGTGATAAAAAATTAGAATGCGCCCTCACCTTGCGCGCGGGTGAGATCGTTTTTGATTCAAGCGGCCTGAGTATGCCCGCCTGGCAGGACGCGCCAGCTGCCTATTGGCGCTTGCCCTGGTAATTAACCATTCGCAATTGTTAATTGTGAACGGTTAATTGTTAATAGAGAAAATAAATTAAAGACAGACGCGGAGGTCGTATGCTCTAATGCGACCCCGGCGGCATTAGAGCATGCTGCCTCCGCCTTGTATGAAGTTTAAATGTTTTCTCTATCAGTAAGATTGGTGTTCACCCGTATGGATCGCATGCCATTATTTTATAGGAGGTGACAGTGGCCGTACTTGAGAAGCAACTGACGCTACCAAAGCAAGCAAATGACAGCGGCTGGTTGGGCAAGTTGGTTGGCGCTAAATCTAAGTTCCAAACGCAGCGTGCGCTCTGGGGCTACGTCTTTGCGCTGCCTTGGATTTTGGGCTTGCTGATCTTCTGGATTGGGCCGATTGTGGCTTCGCTCTATTTCAGTTTCTCGGAATATGACATGCCCGGCTCGCCTCGCTTTATTGGTCTAGCCAACTATCAAAAGGCCTTTACCAACGACGATCTCTTTTGGCCTTCGCTGGCTCGCACCTTTCAGTTCACAGGCATGTATGTGCCGACAGCCGTGATTGGCGCTTTGCTCTTAGCGCTGCTCTTAAACCAAAAGCTAACCGGTACGAATGTCTACCGAACGATCTTTTTTATCCCACATTTGATCCCAGCAGTGGCATTGGCGGTGCTCTGGATCTATTTGTTGCAACCCAGGTTAGGGCCAATTAATAATATGCTGCGCAATGTGGGCGTCCAAAACCCACCGAAATGGTTGGCGGCACGCAGTTCGGCGCTTTATTCCCTGACGCTGATCAATGTCTGGGCGGCCGTCGGCGGCAACACCATGCTGATCTTTTTGGCCGGTCTCCAAGGTATTCCACAGGAGTTGTACGAGGCCGCCAATATTGACGGCGCCTCGGCCTGGAAAAAGCTGCGCCATGTTACCTTACCCTTGCTAACGCCTACGATCTTCTTTAATGTGGTGCTCGCCATCATCGGCGCGTTAAAAGTGTTCACGACGGCGCTGGTCGCCACGCAAGGGGGACCTTCCTATGCCACCTGGTTTTTTGCCCTGCATATCTACACCGAAGCCTTTCAGTATTCGCGCTTTGGCTATGGCAGCGCACTAGCCTGGATCTTGGCGCTCATTCTGCTTTTCTTCACCTTTATCCAAGTCCGCACCTCGCGGCGTTGGGTGCATTATGAAAGTGGCTAGCGCACGAACAGCGGATCGTTAAGAAGCTAGGTGAATGCATTCACCCCCTGGTACACAAAACACGTTTCAACGTGTTACTAGCCAGTGCGTTTCTTCATGCAGTAGGCGCACAGCGCCAGCGCACTTTGTCTATCAGGCAAGGATTTCAATCCTTGCTCATTCTATTTCCATCGCGATTTCCTTTTGCATAGAAGGGTGGCAAAATGACCCAAACCGCCATGACGCAACCACGTTATGTGGCAAAACCCAAGCTTACGCGCGGCCGCATCCTGCTCTATCTGCTCGTGATCGTGCTCTGCATTCTGTTTGGTTTTCCGCTCTTCTGGACGTTGATGAGTTCGCTGAAAACTGGGCAGGAAATGGCGAATTTTCCGCCAGCATGGGTGCCCCACATCCCGCAATGGAGCAACTATGAAAGGGTACTGTTCCTGCCGCGTATTCCTGTGCTCTACTGGGTGATCAACTCGACGATTGTGGTCGTGCTAGTCACGCTTGGTTCGCTGATCACGGCGTCGCTCACAGCCTACTCGATGGCGCGCTTTGAATATCGGGGGCGCAACCTCTTGTTTATGATCACGCTGGCCACCTTGATGCTGCCCGCCTATGTCACCTTGATCCCGCAATTTGTGCTTT
>JBBREZ010000616.1:0-3159 GCA_038225095.1 Caldilineales bacterium | reverse complement strand
CCTTGCCCATTTATGGACATCCGGTGATTAAAACGCCGCATCTGACCGAACTGGCCAACAACGGCGTCATTTTTGAAAGCGCCTATTGCAGCTTTCCGCTCTGCGCGCCCTCGCGTTTTTCGATGCTTTCCGGCCAGCTAGCCTCGCACATCGGCGCGTATGATAACGCCGCTGGCTTTTCCTCGCAGACGCCCACCTTTGCCCATTATCTGCGCGTCTTAGGGTATCGTACCTGTCTGGTGGGCAAAATGCACTTTGTCGGCGCCGATCAACTGCATGGCTTTGAAGAACGCTTGACCACCGACATCTATCCCGCCGACTTTGGTTGGACGCCCGATTGGGACCATCCAGGGCGTATTTTAGAGTGGTATCACAACATGATCGACGTGTTGCAAGCTGGCGAATGTGCGGCATCGCTCGATTTGGATTTCGACGAGGAAGTGGCGTTTCAAGCGACGCGTAAACTATACAGCATGGTGCGCGAAGCCGATGATCGACCCTTTTGCATGACCGTCTCCTTTGCCCATCCGCACGACCCTTATGTGATGACGCCAGAATACTGGAATCGTTACCGCGCTGACGAAATTGACATGCCTGCGGTGCCGCCGATCCCGCTGGCGCAAATGGATGCGCATAGCCGCCGCATTTGGGAAAGCTGCGCGACCGACGAATACGAAATTACCGAGCAACACATCCGCAACGCACGCCACGGCTATTACAGTTCGATCAGTTATATCGATGACAAGGTGAAGCAGTTGACGGATGCGCTCAAGGCGACCGGGCAGTATGACAATACGATTATTATCTTCACGGCCGATCATGGCGAGATGCTGGGCGAACGTGGCCTCTGGTACAAGATGACGTTTTGGGAATGGGCGGCGCGCATCCCGTTGATCGTCCACGCCCCGCAACGTTTTGCGCCGCGTCGCATTGCCACCCATGTTTCATCGCTTGACCTGTTGCCGACGTTGGTGGATTTGGCGACCGACGGCCAACCGATCGCATGGGCCGACCAGGTGGATGGCCACAGTCTGCTGCCGCTCTTACAGGGTGATCTAACCGGCGCGACCGATACTGCCTTCTGTGAATATCTGGCCGAAGGGGCCGTAGCACCTTGTTTTATGATCCGGCGCGGGCCATACAAATACATGTACGGCGCCACCGACCCCGATCTGCTCTTTGATTTGACACGCGACCCGCACGAGTTGAACAACCTCGCCAATCAGCCTGAATTTGTCCCAACGGTGCAGGCTTTTCGCGCTGAGGTGGCGCAACGTTGGGATGTGCCAAAGCTCCACCAAGCCATTCTCGCCAGCCAGCGCCAACGCCGCTTGGTCAGCCGGGCGCTGATGACGGGCAAAATTACACCCTGGGATTACCAGCCGCACGAAGACGCCTCGCGCCAATATGTGCGCAATAATATCGAGTTGTGGGAACTGATGCGACGGACACGTTTTCCTGCGGTGGAAACGCCGCAACCATTGCGTGAAGTCAAGCGCTATGTAAATCTGCCGGAAGCATAAAGCGTTTGAACCCTTGTTGCACGCCATGATGGTTTTGAATAATGGCGTGTAGAGAAAATTCACGGTGCTTTATAGGCGCTTAGGCAGGGCGAATCAAAGCCAGAATTTCGTCGCAGGTTTCCTCTGGGGTCTTATCCTTGGTATAAACGACGAATTTGGCAAGATCATGATTAGAATGATGGTTGACGAAATGCACATAGAAATCAAAACCATCGCCTACCATGTCCGGCTGTCGGGCTTTCAAGATCTGCACCGACTCATCCAAAGCGGGCGAAGGCAGAATTAACACGATATTCTTATAAGGCGCCAGAATTTTCTGAATGCGCGCAAAAAGCACGTCATCCTCATAAACGGAGTGGCCCGCGCCAAAATCGATCACGCAGTGATGATGCTCGGCCAACAAACGTTCTACCGCATGCGCTTCGAAGGGCTTCCAATAGCGATAAACGCCGAGAAACCCTTCTTGCGCCCGAATCTGCTCTTGTACAGCGCGATCATAGCCAATTTCCTGATAATACGCCCAACGCAAGTCGTCCATCGAACACTGCGGGAGACCGAGCTTCGCGGCTAGCAATTTTCCGAGCGTGCTTTTGCCAGTGTCCATTGGGCCAATTAAGATAATGTCTGTGTCCATAGAATCCCCTCTACATTTAACCATCTGTTTCAATCAATGCGCCTGGCGCTGGCCCAGCCCGAACAGTGAAGGTTAGGCCGTAAGCTCACCAATCCGAATGCAGGCGGCGCGATGCATGTCACCAATTTCTACAAACGGCGGATCAATGCGTTGGCATGCGTCAATCGCCAGCGGACAGCGTGGATGAAAGCGGCAACCGGTGGGCAGATCAATCGGGTTGGGCGTTTCCCCTTGCAGAATAATCCGTGCATGGCGCAGCCGCGGGTTCGCCACTGGTACAACGGAGAGCAGCGCCGTCGTGTAGGGATGTTGAGGGTTTTGCAATACATCAAGCACGGACCCAATCTCCACAATCCGGCCCAAATACATCACAGCAACGCGGTCGGCAAACGAGGCAACGGTGCTCAAATCGTGCGTGATGAAGAGGATTGAGATGCTGCGTTTGGCGCGCAGATCGATCAGTAAATTGAGAATTTCGGCGCGAATGCTGACATCAAGCATGGAAACCGGTTCATCGGCCAACAGCAAACTCGGTTCGAGCACCAGCGCACTGGCAATCACCACGCGTTGCCTTTGCCCGCCGGAAAGTTCATGGGGGCGGCGATTAATATAACTGTCCACGGGGTTGAGACCGGCCTCTTCCAGCGCTTGTTGCACTCGTTGCGCTCGCTCATTTTTGCGCGTAGCCAGCCTATGCACAACAAGCGGCTCAGCGACAATTTCGCCAACGGTCATCAACGGGTTGAGCGATTCATACGGATCTTGAAAGACCATCTGAATCTGGCGACGCATCGCTTTGAGCGCCGCGCCGTTGAGATTGGTCACATCTTGGCCGTCGAAGATGATCTGGCCGGCAGTCGGCTTTTCCAAGCCTAACAGGGTCAAGGCCAGCGTCGATTTGCCGCAGCCGCTTTCGCCGACGACGGCTAGCACTTCGCCTTTTTCCAAACAAAAGCTGACATCATCGACGGCGTGCACCCGTTTGTCCGACGGACGCAATAG
>JBBREZ010000615.1:0-3159 GCA_038225095.1 Caldilineales bacterium | reverse complement strand
GTTCTTTTGCTCGTGCCGCCAAAAATGTCATGAATTTTTCGCTTTTGCCGAGACGTTCGACTTCTTGCTCGAAAGTCTCCATGCTTTCTTCCAGCATAAATGCTCGCCCTGTCGGTGATACAATCCGGATCATGTCAGTCTCTGCCTTGTGAAGTAATTCTACAATGGTCAGTGATTCTTGGCGTAAGTCAATCGTGATCATAGTTGCACTCGTTTACCTCGGATAAAGAGCTCGTTGTGTTCTTTATAACCAACGGCCACAATCTTCACGATTTGCGGCTGCTCGATTTCATAAAACACGCGTTATAGGTCAATTTTCAGCTCCCACGGCGCAAGTTCGTTTGGGCGCAACTGACGCCGGTGATTACTTTCGTCCTCAGCCGCTTGTTGCAAATAAACGCTAATCGCCGCTCGGATGATGCGCTGCTCATAGGCCTTGAAGTGGCGCAAGTCATCTCTTGCACGCGCCGTGAGCATAATCTCATACGTCATAGGGGTAGTATAGCATAACCTCCATGCGCTGCCTAACGTTCTGTCATAGTGGGGGAGATCCTAGGGGAATAGCAAAGCCAATCGTCCATGTTTGTGCGTGGGGTGTCAATTTAGTTTGCGGGTTAGGAACTGGCGGCGGCGGCGCAATGTTGGACTCCTACCTGGTTGAGCAAGCGAGCTTGCGACCGCTATCACGATGTTGTAAAGTGGAATCAATGATGTGAGAGAATAGAAATATGATATGAATATATATTGAAAAATGAATGGACTTCGTGTATACTGCTCTGACTCCACAAATTTCTCCAGCTTTTATCTCACTTGTCATATCCAGCGAAACTCCGTGCTGGTGCCATGCCAGCGCAAGCAACTGGGCCTCCACCCGCAAGGAAGCGACAATGGCGAACAGACGCAATCGATGGCTTCAAAGTATAATCGGACTTGGCCTGCTGATGATTCTAACGGCTGGCCTAGTCATGATAGTTCGACGTGTACCGGCGCAGGTGCAGACCAGACAGGAAAAAGCAACTCCTGTAGAAGTGGCGCAGGTCACGCCGCCAGATTCGCCAGTGGTTACAGTCGTGGTTGTAGGTACCATATATCCAACCGAGACTCCACCACCCACATTTACTCCCTTGCCCACGCCTACGCTCCGACCCGAGCCAACGGCGACACCAGTACCACTTCCGTCACCTGCGTTAGATGCTTCAGGTTCATTGTTCTACGCTGTTCGTACTAAGTTCAACACTGGCCCTGGAGGTTATGTAACAGAGGGCGATATCTACCAAGTGCAGATTAATGCCAAAGGAGAACTGGCGTCGCAAGCAAAGCCCACCAAATTAGGCTGGGTGCAACCTTATTCATTAGATCGATCTTTAGTGTCGTTCGTAGCGCATACGATGGCTGGTGATCATGTCGTCACGCTGGATCCAAAATCTGGTAAAATCAAACCTGTGAAAGCGTCTATGACCCATTATACTTCTTTTTCGGGCTGGCATCCGAATAATCAGGAGATGCTCTATCGGGTTGATCAAAGCACTTCCGATGGGTTATGGTTGATGAGCCTTGAGACGGATGATCGAACCATCGTCGTGCAGCAAGACCCATTATATATACAAGATGCGGCTATCTCGCCTGATGGTCAACGGATCGTTTACGTACAGCAAAAAGGCATAGGCGCTCCTGGTGAGCTATGGACGGTCTTTGCGGATGGGAGTTCGCCTAGACTACTCCTTTCTGATGGCATAATCAGTGGTCTTAGCTGGTCACCTGATAATCAAAAGATTGCCTTTCTGGGTGGCGGTGAAGGCTTGTGTGTCATGCAGCTTGATGATGCAGCTTGCAAAACTGTAGCCAAAAATTTGAATATTGGGCATGGATTTGTCCCTGCTTGGTCACCCGATGGCCGTTATCTGGCCTATGTTACGTTTGATTCCAACCTAGCAACATCAAACCCTGCAAAGCAAAATCAGAGCCAAGACCCGGATAAAGAGGCATTTATCGGTTCTAACATTTACATTGTTAATGTTGAGACTGGCGAAGCGACCATGCCTGTTACTCTAGAAGCTTCCAAGCAGATTTCAGGTTATATCGATCCAACCTGGTCGCCCGATGGCAAAAAGCTTGCTTTTGCGGCGTTACATAATGGGCAAGCTGGCCTATGGGTAGTTAACGTTGATGGGACGGGACTTCACCAAGTGGCCGAAGCGCCTGATTTGATTCGATTCCCAGTTTGGACAAGATGATCAGGAGATGCCAATGATGAATGCATTGAATATTTTAAAATTTATCTCAAATAGGAGCCTTCTGTTAGGAGCGGGAATTGCGAGTGTGCTTTCACTTCTATTATTCACTTTGCCAGCTCAAGCGCCAATCGCTCAAAAGCCTACCATCTTAGCCGAACACGCACAAGCGCTGTTGCTAAATTCACCTTTGCCTACACCTACGTCTACTTGGGCAATTCCGCCTACACCAGGCATCCCGCCCGTCCCGACAGCCATCCCTACACCACAAGTTACCGCCATTCCAACTAAACAAGTATTTCAAGTTTTACCGATCATTTGGGTAATTAACGTAGAGCATAAGCAGCCACCAACTCAAGTGTTGAATAAGGAAACTGTTTTCTCTATGGGTGGCATCGACTGGTCGTTGGATGGCAAGGAAGTCTTATATCTTTCTCCAGAAGGCAGCAAGGATAGCTATGAATTTAATAGCGTGCAAAACTTGTGGGCAGTCAACGTGGAACATGGCACGGTAAGACAATTGACAAACGATATGTTCGTCGTTGGTTACAGCATTTTGCCAAACCAACCTTGGTTATATCTTACTGCTTATCATTTGTATGAGCCTATATCTGACGGAAAATTTGTCTATGATCTGTGGCTGCTCGATCCAAAAAATCTTCGACTACGCCGTCTTACTGCACAACAGGATTTATATGCATTTAGAATGAGTGTTGATGGGGAACATTTATTTGTCTCAGATAATAATCGATCTCTTCAATCATTTTCCCTCATCAATGGACTTAAATCACCGATTAAGTTCTAGCGACCCGACAGTTTGTTTTTAGCCTGAATTGCAGAGGGATATATTGGCAAAAGACTGTTTTCAACGGTGCAACTCACTGGCGTATCTGGTTTATTTCCTATAGTTTGACTGCAGAAACGACAA
>JBBREZ010000614.1:0-3166 GCA_038225095.1 Caldilineales bacterium | reverse complement strand
TGAAAAACTTGTTGGGCATTGCGCGGATCGACCAACTCGTATAGATCGGCCACGACCACCCTTCCTGTCGCCAGCCAGTCCAACGCGGCGGCAAAATTGCCCCAAATGCTGTTGGTCTGGAACGGCGTGGAGTGCAAAGGTAGCTTCCATTCCCACCCGCTGCGCACAGTCAGGTAATTGAAAAAGACCAGCCGCAACATTTCTTGGGCGTAAATTTCCGTGCGCCGGCTCCACGGCGCGGCCACTTGCGACATTTCACCATCTTTTTTGAGCGCCTTGCAGCCGTCGAGCGCGGCCTTTTCGTGGCCGGAACATTCGATGTGCAGCGCCACCTTGCCCACCACGGTTGGATCGTCCAACGGCACTGCCGCCTCGACGCGGTGGATGCCCACTTCGCGCATGATCGACTGGCGATTCGCGTCTGGATCGACGGCGATGACCTGATAACCACAGGCTTGAAAAATTTGCGCGCCCAGGTGGCCCACCGGCCCCAGACCAGTGACGAGCACCAGTTCTGGTGGACGCGCCGGTGTAGTGGTGAGCGTCGCCATCGTCACGCCCATCAGCCGGACGAAAGGCGCCCACTCGGAGCGCACGCCATCCGGCACGGGCAGGCTATCCTTGACAGTGACGCGTTGATAGGAGCGATGCAGCCCCATGCAAAAACGACGGTCGCCGATCTTGACATTCTCAACCGCCGCGCCGACCGCCTCGACTTCAAACACGGCGGCATAACCGGGCGTGCGCGGAAACGTGTCCGCCAGATAGGCGCCATTGAGTTCGGTGCCGGCGCTGATCAGCGTGTAAAGCGTGCGCCCAGCCACTTCGTCTGGCTTCAGTTCGCTCGCATCGATGGGCGTCTCTAGGAGTTCCGCCTGTTCGCGGGCGGTAAAGGTTACCGTAAAACAGTTTTTACTCACAAATCAATTCCTTCTGCTTGGGCCACCATGCGCACGTGCGCGGCAGCCAGATCGTATTCACTTTGATTGGGTAAATGTTCTAAGGCCATTCCAAATCAATAAGGATACGGGCTAGACCTATCGCGCCCAGAGGGCACCCGCTTGACAGGATGTTCGGCGGTCTTCGGCAAGCGTTCGACGACTCGACTGAGCTCACGCCGAAGGTCTCGATCCCCGGATCATTATTTATTGCTTGGATTGGCCTAACATCAACGGCAAATCTGTGTCTAACATCTTCGGCGTGCGCAACAGTGTACCATGATCAAGTCCGCCCAAGCCTGGCCGCACTTCGTCCAAATGCACGGTCAGTTTTTATCCAAGGCAATGTCCTTCACATGACAACTGCGAATGTACGGGCCAAAATTGAAGCGCCAGGGCGCATACGAATTTCCTCTCTAGAAAGAATTAGCTATCACGGGTGCATTTCAGATTTTGGGAAAACGAGCGTAGCAAGGAGCCTCACCCCCGCGCCACAAACTCGCCCAAAATCTGAAATACACCCAGCTATCACTGGTCAATTGACGAATAGGTAAGACAATGATATCATTGTCTTATTATACCAGCAATATCTTACTTCGGGAGATTCAGATATGAAAGAAATGGTTGTCACTGTCAGCAGCAAAGGTCAGGTCGTCATTCCTAAAGCAGTGCGAAAGCACTTAGGTATTGAGCGGGGTGATAAAATTACCTTCGTATTAGATGAAGCAGGTACGGTGGCCCTGAAGACCACCAAGTACCCAACGGTCGCCTCACTACGCGGCGCGGCTGGCAAACTAAAAGCACCCTTACCGTGGGAGGAGATGCGCCTAATTGCCCGTGAAGATCACCTGAAAGAGACCGATCTCTAGCCCATGCCTATTCCCTTTGTCGATACAGACATAATTATCCGCCTGCTGACTGGGGATGATCCAGTCAAGCAAGCAAAAGCTGCTGCCTTATTTGAACAAGTAGAACAGGGTCAGCTACTCCTAGCTGCACCTGATACCGTGATTGCTGATGCCGTGTTTGTGCTTGCATCTCCACGGCTTTACCATGTGGCGCGCGCCGATGTGGCTGCGCTTTTGACTCCACTGGTTCAGTTAACCGGCTTTCATGTACAGAACCGGCGCGCAGTGCTTGCAGCGCTGTCCCTCTATGCGACGACATCAAAGCTCGACTTCGGCGACGCGCTGATTATCGCCACCATGCAAGAAGCAGGGGCCCAAATCCTCTATTCCTATGATACACATTTTGATCGTATTAAGGGTATTATTAGACAAACATCCTAGCTTTCCTCTGTTCAGTTAATGCATCGGCACGGTAGCGACACCAATCGGCCGCGGGTTTTTCGAGCGCCACGGAATCGATTCAAACGAACGATAATTAACCGTAAGGTATGGTGTTTCGATGCGCACATGGCCGCGATAACGCGATTCGAGCGCGGCTTCGAGGATGCCGGTGGTGAGCAGCGTGCGTTCCACCGGCCAGGTTGGCTGACCACTGAGAAACATCTCTTCTACATTCAAACTGAGATAACTGAAGTGGGGATAGGGATTAGCGCCCAAAAACACTTCAGCCGCCTGTACTTGATCATCGATGCGCGCGGCGTAGGCAAAGGTTTTGAGCACCGTGTCCACGCCGGTGCACATCAGGACCGCCCCTCGGAAGCCATCCCGATATTCGATCAGAAAGATCGCCGGTTCGGGGAAAAGTGCTTCCAGTTCTGTGGCCGGTTTATTGCGAATCTTTGCGCATGCGGCTTCGGCCAAAGGGCGTGACCAAAGACCCGCTTGGGCCGCTTGCCAGACGGCACCGCCTTCCAGACAAGTCACCGCCGCTACGCCGGTTTCGCCGCCAATCCGCCGCTCTACCATACATTGCAGCGTCTCCAATGCATGAAAACCGTAGACATCCAACCCATCATACCCAATGGCGACGGCTTCTTGGATCGGGGTGTCCAGTTCATGTTCCAGCCAAGGATCGCGCCAACCGAGCGGTAACGACGAGCCCGCCATAAAGGGCGCGTCCAATTGTTGAGCCCGGTCGACCATCCATTTAGCATCATGCCAATTGTAGGATAAATGTTTATCACTAAAAATGGGTACGGAGCGTTTGCTGCTGGCAAAGACACCGCAGATCTGCTCCATAAAATATTTACGCGGGTAGAGTTGTTGTTCCCGCTCGTTCCACGGATAGTCGCCATGTTCGCCGATCAGCAGCACGCCATC
>JBBREZ010000613.1:0-3198 GCA_038225095.1 Caldilineales bacterium | reverse complement strand
ACGTGCGGCTAAAAGCACGCACCTACTGGCTACTTTATTCTTTGATTGCGCCTTATGGAGGTAACCAAAGCAAATTCCCTGTAAAAATCGAATCTCAGCCATCTTCTCTAACCTAGGTCCAGCCACGATTGTGTTCGTGTTTGACCGGCGATAAGCCTTCATCCAACAATGCTGCGTGCTTGTCGCCGACCTTTAACAAAGTATTCTCGCCACAGGTAAGAACATAAGCTCCTCATTTCTGTTCTTAGTTTTGTGTTCTTCCTATGCCATTGATGAATTTAGCCATATTTTGCAACCCTGTCTTGGTTTGAAACCCTATCTTGTCACCATGTGCATCAGGAAGTAGTGCCTTCTGTCGTAGTTCAAGCGATTTGTCGTTGTCAATTCAAGCAAAAACAAAGGAGTAACAGATGCAAAAGCAAGGTTTATCCCGCCGCAAATTTTTGCAGATGGCAGGCGTCAGCGTGGCCGGTACGGCTTTGTTGGCCGCCTGTCCAGCGCCGCAAGCCGCGGCGCCCGCCGCCGGTGGTGCCGCCGCGCCTTCTACAGAGAAGATCACCTTAACTTTTGGCCATACCTGGGAGGCTGCCTTCCAAGCCCATCAGAAAGAATTTGATGATAAGTTCAAGGCCAAGCACCCCGAAATTGAGGCGTTAAACGCCACCTACAATACCTGGGGCGACCACAACCAGATCGTGCCGACCTGGGCCGCCGCCAACACGCTGCCGGACATCATCTATGTGCATGGTCGCTACGCTTTCCCCTGGAATCATGAAGGCGTGTTGATCCCGGTCAATGATTTTATCGATAAGGATGCCGCGTTCAATGTCAAGGGCATCTGGGAAGAGGCGCTCCGCCTCTATAGCTATAACGGCAAGCAGTACGAAATCCCGTATGATCACGGTCCAATCATCATGGGCTACAACAAAGACCTCTTCGACGCCGCCAAGGTGGATTATCCGAGTGAAAAGTGGACCATGGATGACTTTTTAGAAGCCGCCAAAAAATTGACTAAAGGCGACACGCAATGGGGCTACGATGGTTATTATGATACCATTGTCGGGTTGGGCAATGAGTTGGGCATCGCGCTGGTTGGCCCCTGGGGTGGCGAGGTCTTCAACGACGCTGAAGACAAGATTTTGCTCGACTCACCAGAAAGCATGGCTGCGCTGAAATGGTGGGCCGATCTGGTCCATGTTCACAAAGTCTCACCGATGCCGGCGCAGTCGGCGGCCGTCCCCAATGGGCCATGGGTCGCTGGCATGTCGGCGATGTTTGCCCTGGCTTCCTGGGGCACCCCAACCTTGATTCAGAATGCCAAGTTCAAATGGGATGTCGCGCCCTGGCCGAAAGGCCCGAAGGCCCAGAAGACCGGTTCCTTCGGCAGCGGCTTCGGTATTACCCGTGACTCTAAACATGCGGATGCCGCCTGGAGCTACCTGGCCGACTATCTTTCCAAGGAAGGCATGGAGTTTATGTGGGGCGCCTCGGGCCGTGGCAGCCCAGCCCGCAAGGACGCTTACCCAAGCTGGTTAGGCTCGAAGGGTGCACCGGAACACGCCAAGTATTACCAGGATGCGCTGGAAAATTACACGGTCACCGGTCATCCGTACCAGACGCTGGCCGGCGGTGAAATCCTAGACATCTTCAACCGCAACACCCAACTTGTTCAAACGGGAGATATGAAGGTGGAAGATGCGATTGCTGCCATGATCAAGGATGGCACGCCCGTGCTCCAAGATGCGGCCAAGAAGTTAAAAGCCGGCTGATCTTGAGAGGACTGGAGATTAGAGCTTGGAGATAGGGTAAAGTCTCTGGTCTCTAATTTCCAGTCTTCCCGTAGGCTGGGTCTGCGGCCAAAGTAGTACGGAAACGCAGCATGGCCTGTGCCGCAGACCCAGCCTACTATCTGCTCGTTAGTAGATAAGCTAGTAGGCGAAATCTCCAATCTCTCGTTGTTTTTATCAAAAGAGTATACCACCATGCAGACCACCATTCCTGCCAAACGGCGTCCGTTCAGCTTGAAGCAGCGTGAAGAGATCGATTTTTATATGGCGATTGGGCTGTGGCTGATTGGGTTTATTTTGTTTACGGGCGGTCCAATTGTCGCTTCTCTGCTCTTTAGCTTCACCGATTGGACCGGTGTAAATATCAGTAAGGCAAAGTGGGTGGGACTCGCAAATTTCCATCAACTCTTGTTTGATGATAAACTCTTTTGGATTGCCACGCGCAATACCTTTTATTATTCATTTGGCAGCGTTCTTTTCGGCACCGCGGGCGCACTGATCGTCGCTTTGCTGCTCAATCAAAAGTTGCCAGGCTCCACGCTGCTGCGTGTCATCTACTACTTGCCCTCGATTGCCAGTGGCGTTGCGATTTCGATCTTATGGCTTTGGCTTTTTAATCCCCAGTCTGGGCTGATTAATTACACCCTTTCCTTAATGGGCATCAAGGGGCCCATGTGGTTGGGCAGCCAGCAATGGGCGCTGCCGGCGTTGGTCATCAAAAGCTTGTGGGGGATTGGCGCGAATATGGTCATTTTGTTGGCGGGGCTACAGGGCATTCCGGTCCCGCTCTATGAAGCAGCGCGCATCGACGGGGCGAGCAAATGGGACGAGTTCCGCAATATCACCATCCCGATGCTTTCGCCGGTGCTTTTCTTTGTTCTGGTGATTTCAACCATCGCATCGTTTCAAATTTTTACCGACGTGCGAGTGATGACCCAAGGCGGCCCCGGCACGGCGACTTATGTGATCGTCTACTTCATCTACCAGACGGCGTTTGAATATTTGAAGATGGGCTATTCTTCGGCCCTGGCCTGGTTGCTCTTTTTGATCATTTTTATCTTGACGTTGCTCCAACTTTGGGGCAGCCGGCGTTGGGTCTATTACGAATCGGGTGAGCGCGTGTAGTGTAAAGTGTAACAGCAGGACAGCGCTTGCTGACCACAGTTTTACTGTTCTACTGTCCTATTAAAAGGGGTTTTTATGCGTCAGACTTTAACTTCCGATGTACGGGTGACGAAGGACAGTGGCTATACAACACCCTGGCTTCAACGCAGGAAGCCGCGCCAGATGATTCAGGCGCTTATCGTCTATGCGCTGTTGCTGCCGGGCGCGATTATTTTTTTGTTTCCCTTGATCTGGATGTTGTCCACCGCCGTCAAACCAGAAGATCAGATCTTTCTCTTCCCCCCCC
>JBBREZ010000612.1:0-3204 GCA_038225095.1 Caldilineales bacterium | reverse complement strand
CTATGACTGCTTTGATCGATGCCGCTTATTCTACCCTTTTTGCTTTCATTTCCATTATCATTTGTTCCCTTGCTGAGTATAATACGCGCATAATGTTGCACTCCCTGTGCCCTAATAGAGAAAACATTTAAACTCCATACCATGCGGAGGCAGCATTCTCTAATGCTGCCAGTGTCGCATTAGAGAATGCGACCTCCACATTTGTATGACTTCTATTTGTTTTCTCTATAAGTAATAAATGAACTGCGGACTACCTATTGCAATGATGAATGGATGAATAGGCGATATAAAGTAACTATTCAGGTGAAGCGTTACGCAAGGTAGACAGGTAGACAGGTAGACAAGTAGACAGGGTCATGCTACCTGTTTACTTGTCTACCTGTCTCCACAAAGGCTGCGTAGTTACCAAAATTCATGCATGCTATAACAAGAGTATACGACCAACACTAACTTCCGGATCTTTCAACTCGTTTACAAATCTATGCCATTTAATTTTGTTCCAGCATAGGCGAATTATTGATTGCGACAGCACGTCCGTGCTACACTTGTGGCTATGACCAAGCGACGCTCACTCTATAATGATAGCACTGTTGTTGACGGCGATCTAACGGATCCAGATGCACAGGAAGATGGTTTCGCCGTGCCAGATCCAGACCTCCACGTAAGCAAAACGGAGCAGCCGGACGCTGACACCATGGCGCAACTGGTGGACAGTGATATGGCCGAATTTTTCGGCAGCAACGGTCCGCTTGCGCAACATTTGGCAGGCTACGAGTTACGGCCTAGCCAGTTGGAAATGGCAGAAACGGTCAAGCGCGCCTTGCTGCAACAAGCTAATGCCCTGATCGAAGCCCCGACAGGCACTGGTAAATCAATTGCCTATCTCGTGCCCGCCATCCTTAGCGGCAAGACCATTGTGGTGGCCACGGCCAACAAATCGCTGCAAAGCCAGCTTTTTTACAAGGATATTCCATTTTTGCGCGAGGTGATGAACTTGCCGATCAGCGCCGTAATTGTGAAAGGGCGCAGCAATTTTGTCTGCAACTATAAATGGGAAAAAGAACTGGCCGAGCAGCAATACATTTCGCTTTATGACAAAGCGGATGAGCAGGTCACCTTTTTACGCAACTGGCTGGATGAGACCGACACCGGTGATGTGGACGATTTACCCTTTCTGCTGAGCAATGAGCTACGCCCACGCCTGGTCAGTTTCCCCGATGATTGTCTGCATGGCGACTGCCGCTATTATGAAGACAATTGTTGGGTGAACCACATGCGCGACAAAGCCGCCGAAGCGCAAATTTTAATCACCAACCATCATCTGCTGCTCAATGTATTGGAACTGGGCTGGGCTGGTGAACGCATTTTGCCGCCGGCTAGTGTCTATATCATTGACGAGGCGCATCAACTGGAACAGACAGCAACGTCTGTCTTTGAAACGAATGTAACGGATTACACCGTAGAGCAACTGCTCAGTCGCACTGTTTTCAAAGAACATTTCGATTCCGACGAGCTTGACCAGGTGCGTTTCCAAAACACCCTGGCCTTCCAAGAAATCTCGCACCTAAGCCGTGACAATTCTTTTCGCATTGACCAGGATCTGGAAGCGCTGAAAAAGCTAGGCCGCAGCCTGGGTGATATGGCGCAGCGCTTGAAACAAACAAATCCTTACGGCGATAAAGCGGAAGCCGAGCAACAAGCAGAAGGCAAAAAGAACGCCAACGACGAGCGCTCTGAAGAACGCAAAGCCTATGAGTTGGCGATCGAAACGCTCAACAGTACATCCACTAAGTTGCTGACCGTTGCCACTAGCAAGCACGATGATGATTTTGTGCGCTATGCGGCGCGTCTTTTTGATCGCCGTCACACAACTTTAGAGGTGCACGCCGCCCCAATTAATCCAGCGACCTTGCTGAATCAATATCTCTTTCATCCGGAAGCAGCGGATGGCCCTAGCGCCCGTACGGTCGTTTGTACGAGCGCCACGCTTTCGACTAATCACAATTTTACGCACTTCAAGCAGCGCTGTGGCCTGGTGAAAACCAGCGAAGAGCGCGTCTTACCTGCCGTCTTTGATTACCCACGCCAGGCGTTGCTCTACCAACCTGCTCTGCCAGCGTATGACTATCGCAATGCCGATGCCTATTACGGTGCGGTCGCTCACGAGCTTGAGCGTTTGTTGGAAGCCAGCCGCGGGCGCGCGCTTTGCCTTTTTACCAGTTGGAGTGGACTGCAACAGGTTCAGGAGCGCCTGCAAAAGGCCAATGCCCATCAGTTTTGGCCTTCACGCGCCCAGGGTGACGCCCCGCGCGACGCTCTGCTCAGTTGGTTCAAAGCGACACCCCACAGCGTCTTGCTGGCTACGCGCTCATTTTGGGAAGGGGTTGATATCCCTGGTGATCATTTGAGTTTAGTAGTCATGGACAAGATGCCCTTCCCTACGCCGGGCGACCCATTGCATAGCGCGCGCATGAAGGCGATTGACGAAAGCGGTCAGAGCAGTTTTGGCGATTACATGACACCGTTGATGACGTTGGCGCTTAAGCAGGGGTTTGGCCGTTTGATTCGTCGCGTTACGGATTGTGGGGTGGTGGCGATTTTGGATGAACGCCTGAGCAGTAAAAGTTATGGCCGCCAGGCCCGCCAGGATTTGCCCCCGGCGCGTTTTAGTCGCGACTTCAAAGATGTCCACAAGTTTTTTCAACAGGCATTGAACAGCTCGGCTGAGTTTGGCCTGAACGTCTGGGCCACAGCGACCAGGCAACGCGTCGATCTGCTCGACGACGAAGCGGAACCGCAGTCTACGATCCAGTGGCGCTGGCAACTGTTACGTTTACAAGATGGCAAGGCCGACGGACAAGAGGGTAAATCCCTGGACTTGGCTGACGCCATCGAGGGTGAAATTCACGCAGCGCTGCTGGGGCTGCTTGATCTACGCCAGCGCATCGAACGCGCCGGGCGTCCGGCCAAGCAATTTGGCGTAGAAGTGCGCTGTAGCCAATTGGCCGCCGCCATGATGGAACAAGGACCAGCCAGTGAACTAACGCGCCGCTGGGCGGCAGAGTGCAGCCAGTGGAAGGCCGTCCAGGTGTTGGCATTATAGACAAACCCAATCAAGGTCGCCGAATGGTAGGTGCGGTTTGTAACCGCACCTACACCTACTTTTCAGCTACTTTCTAATATGACAGCGCAAGGTTGTTAATC
>JBBREZ010000611.1:0-3233 GCA_038225095.1 Caldilineales bacterium | reverse complement strand
CAAAGAATTACAGGCGCAGGACGTGTCCAGCACCCTTTCCTTGGTTGACTGGTTGACGCTCAGCACCTGGCAAACGCCGCCCAATCAACCCTGGCATTTTGCCGATCCGTGGGCAGGCATTGCCTTGGCTGGTCAGGCCGTCTGGCGGGGCTGTGGCTTAAGTTGGATCCGCAAAGAGTTTTGGGTGCAACCCACGTTTCCGACCAGTTGGTCTTGGTGGGCGCTGCTCGACTTGCCACTGGGCGACGAGAAAATTAGCCTGTTATGGGATGGCGCCACCTTACATACCACGCGGCCAGTGCGCAGCAAATTGCCTGTGCAAATGCACCAGCGCATCCGCGCGATCAAGGCCGACGAATACGAATTTAATTTGGAATTCGAGCTAAAGTCCGACCAAGATGGCGAAACGCAGCGCCAGATTTTTAAGCCGAAGTTTATGTGATGAGTTACGCACCGAAGAGGGTGAATGAATTCACCCTCTGGTATGCGAAACCCGTTGAAACGGGTTGAAGCACCAGTGCGTTTCAACGCACTTTGTGTATCAGGCGGTGAATGAATTCACCGCACTAGCTCCTCACGCTTTTCGCACCATCAGCACGAAAGTATAAAAACCAGCCATGCGAAAGACCGCTTTTGTCTACGATCCCTTCAATCTGCGCCACACGCAGGAGGGGCATCCAGAAAATTACCGCCGGTTGGATAAAACCTGGTCACTTTTACAAGCGGACGGTATTTTGCAGCAATTGATCGAGGTGCCCAGCAGTCCAGCGCCGCTCGACGCAATTTTGCGCGTCCACACGGTGCGCTATGTAGAGGCTTTACAAAAGTTGTCAGCACGCGGTGGTGGTCACGTTGACGGTGACACTTATGTCAATCCTGATAGTTATCAGGCAGCGCTATTGGCGGCAGGCGGTCTGCTCAATTTGACCGATGTTGTGTTACAAGGGCAAGCTGACAACGGGTTTGCTCTGATTCGTCCGCCGGGCCATCATGCCCGACCGCAGGTTGGGATGGGTTTCTGCCTCTTTGCCAATGTGGCGATTGCGGCCCGCTGGGCGCAGGATCATCATGGCATCGGGCGCATATTGATTGTAGATTTTGATGTCCATCATGGCAACGGAACGCAAGATGCTTTCTATGACGACCCAACCGTTCTATTTTTTAGCACCCATCAGTATCCCTATTATCCGGGCACCGGCGCGGCGGATGAAGTGGGCGTCGAATTGGGACATGGCGCCACGCTCAATGTGCCGCTGCCCACCCTGGTCGGGGATCAGGGTTATCTGGAGATTTTTCGTCGAATTCTTGCCCCGGCGGCGCGCGAATTTCGCCCTGAGTTGATCATACTTTCGGCGGGTTATGATGCGCACTGGCTGGACCCGCTGGCCAGCATGAACCTTAGTATAACGGGCTATACGAAGCTAGTTGAAGCAGTGATGGCATTGGCCGATGAACTGTGTGGTGGCAAGCTCGTCTGTGCCTTAGAAGGTGGCTATCACCTGGATGTGCTGGCCCACAGCGTGTTGAGCACGTTGCGGGTGCTCAGCGGCAGTACGCAAGCGGTAAGCGACCCATTCGGCCCACCAGCTGAAGCCGAGCGCCCCGTGAGTGCATTGTTAGATCGAATCCAAAAGCTACACGGGCTCACAGACCCGCCATTCTATGCTGGTTAATCCACCGAATCAATGCAGTATCTGAGTGCGTGGCCTAGTGCACCCCTTGCAAACTATTTTCTTATAGAGCAATCAATTTAAATCTATACATAACCCTATACAATCGTGGAGGGAGCATCCTCAGCTGCGGCTGCCCGCTAGGCCACAAGCCGCAGCTGAGGATGCTCCCTCCACAGCCTGAGTGGATGACTTTTATTTGTTTTGTCTTTTAGATAAGATGGGCTTTGACAAAGTGGCGATGATTTTGGATACTTCAAACTTGTGAATGACAGTACAATCACTATGTTGCCTGTACCCAAACCAACGGCAACCCCACCGATGAGTCCAGCGCTCGTGACTACCCCGTTGGTAAGCACGCCGCTGGCGGATTGGAATGTGCGGATTGACCGAGCATTACAGGAGGAAAACCCGCGTCAAGCCGTTGCATTGGCCCAGGTGATCGTAAGCCATTTGCCGCGTCATTTGCCCACCTATCAACGGCTCTTGCGTGCCTTTTGGATGCTAAAACGGTGGGATGAAGGGGAAGATTGGGGACAGCGGCTGTTGCGCGCCGACCCAGGCAATGCGCTAGCTTGGCGGGCATTGGCGATGGCGGCGGAGCAACGCGGCCAGCGTGCCCAAGCGTGCGCGATCTGGCAACGGGCTTTTGAAGCCAATCCGTACGAGGTGGAAATTCGCGCTGGGCTGAGCCGTACCAGTTTGCGTGCGCCGGACGACGACAGACAAACAGCCACGGCCCAGGATAGCTTGTTGCTCAATCCGGCCTGCTTAGCCACACTTTACCTGCGCGGTTTTCGTTGGGAGCGCGCTGCGCGGCTCTATCGCTCGCTGATTCAGGCCGATCCACGGCGGATTGATTTTCAGGTTGGTTTGGTGGCTGCTTTATGGCAGCAACGCGCTAGCAAAGAGACCTATCGGATCGCACGCCATCTGGTGCAAGGGCATCCATATCTGTTGATCGCCTGGGTTGCCCTAGATGCAACCGGCGATGAAAATGATAAAGCGCTTGCGCGTAACCCGATCGAGATGATGGATCCGGATCGTAACTTCGTCAGTGAATGGTTCGGTTTGCAATATGACGGGCGGCCGGCGACCTTGCTGGTCAATGCCAGAGAAGCAGAATTGTTGGGGATAGGGAATAGGGATTAGAGAATATTCTGCTGTCTAATCCCTATTCCCTACTCCTTACTCCCTACTTCTGACTTCAAAATAAATTAATTCAAATGAGGAGAAAAATTCGTGGAACGTACATTTATTATCTTAAAGCCAGACGCTGTACAGCGTGGCTTAGTGGGCGAAATCATTGGGCGCTTTGAGCGCCGTGGCCTAAAATTGGTAGCCATGAAGTTGGTGCAGGTGAGCGACGAATTGGCGCGCCAGCATTATGCCGTGCATGAGCAACGACCCTTTTTTAAGGGCTTGATCAGCTATATTACCAGCGCCCCTGTGGTTGCGCTGGTGCTAGAAGGCACGAACGCAATTGCCGCTGTTCGCAACACTGTGGGCGCGACCAAGCCAGCCGATGCCGCCCCCGGCACGATCCGCGCCGACTTTGGCCTG
>JBBREZ010000610.1:0-3262 GCA_038225095.1 Caldilineales bacterium | reverse complement strand
AGCGACCGCCGTGACCCAGTTGCTAGGGGGCGCCCCCAAATTTGACCTGACATTACTCAACGAAGAAAGCGACCGCACTACCCTCCGCAACACACCGACGGATCAGGTGAATGATGCCGATTTCCTAAGCCGTAACGCGGTGCAACTTTTTACAGGCAACGCCACCGACCGTAAAGGCGCCGCCGGGCTAGAAGCGCTGGACAATCTGAACTTGATCTGTGCGCCTGATCTGGTTTTGTTGCACAAAGAAAAGGTCATCAACGACGATCAGCTGATTAGTCTACAGAAAGATTTACTGAGTTTCTGCCAAAAAACCAACTATCGCTTTGCCATTCTCGATGCTCCGTATGATCGCAAATTGCCTGAACAAATTCTTGACTGGAAACAGAATCCCAAACAAGCAAATTTCGACTCGATGTACGGCGCGCTGTATTATCCGTGGCTCAAGATCACCGATCCGTTGACGGGCAAAGCAAAAGAAATTCCACCCAGCGGTCATATCGCGGGCATCTACGCGCGGTCGGACACGCAGCGCGGGGTGCATAAAGCGCCAGCCAATGAGCAGGTGTTGGGGCCGGTCACCAGTGTGACGATCAACGTGACCAAAGGCGAGCAGGATTTACTCAACCCCGTCGGCATCAATTGCATTCGCGCCTTTCCTGGGCGCGGCATCCGCATTTGGGGCGCGCGCACGCTTTCCAGCGACCCGGCTTGGCGCTATATCAACGTGCGCCGCCTGTTTAACTATGTAGAAGAATCGGTGGAACGGAGCACACAATGGGTGGTCTTTGAGCCCAACGATTATTTCTTGTGGGGACGTGTGCGGCGCGATATCAGCGCCTTTCTGCGCACAGTCTGGATGTCGGGTGCGCTCTTCGGAGCCTCGCCCGACCAAGCTTTCTATGTCAAGTGCGATGAAGAACTCAACCCAGCAGAGATTCGCGACCAGGGTATTATGATCTGTGAGGTCGGTCTGGCTCCGGTCAAGCCGGCAGAGTTCGTGGTCTTCCGCTTTAGCCAATATGCGATCGAATCGGCGTAGTGATTGCCGTGGTTAACAATCTAGAATAAAGAAAGGAAAAAATAATGGCAATGCAGAGTCAAGATCCAATTGTTGGTTTTCACTTTCGTTTGGATTTATCGGGGCAGGCCAAGGGCTATTTCACCGAATGTTCTGGGATCGGTTCGGAACATGAAGTGATCGAACACAAAGTCATGACTGAAGATGGCAAGCAGCAAATCATCATGAAGATCCCGGGGCGTTTGAAATGGGAAAATATTACGCTGAAACGCGGCATTACCAATAGCATGGATATCTGGGATTGGCGCTCTAGGCTGGAGGCGGGCCAGGTAGAAGCGAACCGTTATCATGGCTCGGTCATTATGCTAGATCATAACTTCGAGGCGGTGGCGCAGTGGGATTTTTTGCGCGCGTGGCCGGTTAAAGTGAGCGGGCCCACGCCCAAAGCCGATAGCAACGAAATCGGCATTGAAGAGATCGTCATTGCCCATGAAGGCATCACCCGTGTCAAATAGAGTGTAACCTGTGGCCTTTCCAACGGAATTTTCATTTACATTGCCCCGCGGCTATGTCGATGTCGCAGGCCAGGTGCAGCGCGTAGGCCGCATGCGCCTGGCGCTCGCGCTCGATGAGATCGAAGCGATCCAAGATCCGCGCGTCCAGGCCAATCAAGCCTATTTGCCGGTGTTACTCTTAAGCCGCGTGATTGTTCAGTTAGGCGATCTGCCGGCGGTGACACCGCAGATCATTGGCGGACTCTTTGCGATTGACCTGGCCTACCTGGAGGATCTCTATCAGCGCATCAACAGCCCAGAGCTGGTGCTGGTGGGCGCAGTCTGTCCCTATTGCAGCAGCCAGTTTCAATTGCAAGTTTCGCCGCTAGGCACAGCGTAAACGTGGAGCAACCGTTATGGCGAATGAAGCAGTAAATCTAGCCGAAACAGCGCCGTCTGCACAAGGCCAGGCCGCGCCAGTCACCGCTTTGACGCCAGAGTTGGTGCGTGAGGTGACAGAGAAGGTCTACGCACTGTGGTTATTGGAACTGAAGATTGAGCGTGAACGGTGGCGCAATCGGCCACGCGCAGGCATGCAGATTAATGGAGGCTGGTAATGGCGACGGAAGAAGATTTCAAACCGGACGAAAAATTGCTGGCTCAAGCGCATCCCGCCTTTCGTTTTGTCGTGAAACTCGACGGAATCGCTTTCGGTGCGTTTACGGAATGTACGCTGCCGACATTGGAATGGGAAATCGAGGAAGTGAAAGAGGGAGGCCTGAACACGCGCATCCATCAATTGCCGGGCCGGCGCAAATCGACCCGGCTCACGCTCAAGTATGGTGTGTGCAAGGACGAACTGTGGGCCTGGTATAAAGAGGTGATGAGTGAAAAATTCGAGACCAAGAACATTACGGTTGAGTTATTAGATGTCAGTAGCTATACGGTGGCTGGTTGGTATATCCAAGCGGCCTACCCTGTGAAGTGGACCGGCCCGCAACTGCAAGCAAGTTCCACCGCCATCGCCATCCAGACCTTGGAGTTTGCCTGCGGTGAGATCACCCTGGATCCCAAAGACATGAAAGCACCCAGCAAGAAAAGCACGTAGGAAGCTACCGATTCACCTATGCCAATCATCAATCGTGGGCCGATGACCAACGCCCTCATCCGCCGTATGCACCGTCATACTAACCTGACTACACTCTTTCGCAGCGCGCTAGCGCCAGGGCAGGTTGGCATGGCGCTAGCATCGCCCTTTGTGTTAGGGCAAGCCATGCGCGCGCCGATGGCCCAGACCACTGCGGAGCCGACCCTATTCGCGGCTGACCTGGCGGCGGACGGGTTGCCAAGTCGGTATGCTGAAATGGGGTTGGGCGCGGCGCCAACGCCAGAGCAAAGTAGCGAGATGACATCGCAGCCAACTTTGCTGGACGCGGCGCGCCCAGAGGTAGCCTCAACTCAGCCGCTCGCGCAGACGCCGTCACCCGTGGCGCGTCCACCGTTTATGCCCACGGTGTCTATGCCTGGGGTAGCGCAGCAACCGTCCACCGTGCAGGCCAAGTTTATGACGCCCGGCGCCACCACGCAGCCAGCGACGAGTCAGCCAGCGTCTGGTCAACCAGCGCCGATCAGGCGTGGGCCGGCAAGTGATTTACCAGCGGCCTTGCCTGTGCCATCACAAGCGCCAACAGTGACCCCTTTGGCGCAGCGAACAGCCACGCTGCCGTTGCGCCAAGGTGAGCCAGCG
>JBBREZ010000609.1:0-3264 GCA_038225095.1 Caldilineales bacterium | reverse complement strand
TAGCGCCTATGCCAGTGATTTTATCGTGAGTGAAGGTGTAGGCGCTTATACAACTATTACAAAAAATGGAATACACTATGGCATTGAAGTGCTCGGTCAGGTTTTCGATAATTTGCCCAACACAGGCATTTCTAGACAAGTGTGGTTGAATGATTTTGAGTGTATTGGCGGTTTTGAGATTGGAGAAACACCGTTCTAGCGTGTTGATTATAGTCGAGGAGATTATGAGCGATTATTACGATCTACTCAAACAGGTTCAGAAGAAACCAGGTTTGTATATCGGCAATTCCTCCATCAGCAACCTTTATATGTTTCTAACAGGATATCACTTCGCGCGTTGCCAGTTGAGCATTCCATTATCAGTGCAAGAACGCGAGTTTCAAGAATTCCAGCCCTGGCTCCAAGAAAAATTTGGTATCACAACTTCACAATCTTGGAGTCAACTCATCTTGTTTCATGCTGTGGATGAACGGGATGCTTTCGACCGTTTTTTTGAGCTATTCGAGGAATTCTTGCATTGCAGGCATGAGCAATCAAGCACAAATCGTGCCGAAGCTGTGCTTGAAATCGTATAACATGGTGACTGAGTCAGGATGTTGAGCCGTCGGAGTTCCGTTGAGATTAAAGGCTAAGGCGACGCTGCAGCGTATAGTCTTGGTAAGTTTCAGATCAAGGCATACGACAGTTGCGATACAATGAACTATCACACAAGGCACAAAGAATGATCTCTCCTATTGAAGAATATCATAAACTGGAGCTTGCTGAGATATATGAAAGAACTCGCGCTTTGGAAAATTTGCGTTTTCAACTAGGAACTTTTATTGGAACAGTAAACATCACAATTGTAGCTGCTGCATTTACTACCCAAAAAATTGGTCTAATTTTCATAGCTCTCGCTTTACCATTGCTAAATATACTCCATGATTTACGACTTCGCACCATCCTTCGCTCACTTTATAATCGTGGTCTCACCTTAGAAGCGAAGTATGTGTCAGATGCTCAAAATGCGATTTTGCATACCTATTCTCCGGCAAAATGGTCATCCTTTTATTCAAGTATTGGCGGCTTTTGGATGCCAGTCATTGTCGTGATAACTGAACTAATAGTTGGTATTGCATTGTGGTTCTCAAAATGGAGTCTCTTTTAACCTAAAGTTTGGGGTAACTATAAAAACAGGTGAGTGATGCCACTACATTTGTATGCAAATGTTTATGCATCTAATTCTGTACTTGAAGGATGGCTTACTGCGAAAAATGGTACAATAAAGTACCCGGTGCGGAATCCAGCAGTGCATCGCTATCTTCGGCAGTGATTACCAGGAAAGTGGCAAAAGGTTATCAAGCAAGGCAACATCGGTGAAGGTGCATTACTTTGAACATAAGTCTGGCCAGGTGGATGGCGTAAAGTTTTTTCCGAGCTAGACATGATGACTAACAATATCTATCTCAAAAATGTCCTTTCTGAAGCAGGCAGCCTACCGGCCCAGCAATTGACGCTCTTTGCGCTCCTGAACTTGGGGATTTTAGATTCGTTGACCAGTGGCGTCATCAGTGCGACTGATGCACGCCGTATCTTTTTCAACGCGGAGAATTGTCTGTTTATTCACCGCCACTTACAGGATCGGACTGCCGATGCCATTATGCGTCATGGTGTGCAATTGCCACCCGCAGAAGCACAACGTGAGTTCCAGCGTGAATTGACAAAGATGCGCACGTTCTGTCTAAGCCTACTTGAGGAGAAACAAGTGGTCGCCTAAACCTAGCAAATTGACCCAGGAGGTGCTATTATGACTGAAAGTTGTGAAGACAGGTAAATAGGAGATTAGGATGTTATTAGAAACTTACTTCAATTTTATGAATGAAACCTGTATTCGAGTTAAAGACACGCGCATTGGCATCGAAACCATCATCGAAGATTATAACCAAGGTGCCAGTCCCGAGGAAATTGTGTTCCGCTACTCCACATTGTCGTTGGAGCAGATCCATGCCACGATCTTGTACTATCTAGTCAACAAAGCAGACGTTGAACGTTATATTGAGCTTGTACATAGACAACGTAAAGATGCTTATGAGCAATGGGTACAAGACCCAGAAGGCGGTGCTTCTGAGTTTGTTCGTGAGCTACGCAAGCGATTTGCTAAACACAAAGCTAGGCTGGACAACCCTGAATTGGAGCGCGTAGTACATGAAGCCTCGATTCTTGCTGGATGAACATCTTGGTCGGGTTATACAACGCCAGTTACGGCGGCGTGACGCACAGATTGAGATATTGTTGGTCGGGGACCCAAATGCACCAGCGAGAGGAATACTTGACACAGATCTTTTGCTCTGGCTAGAGGGAGCAGGCTTTATATTGGTAACCAGCGATGAAAGCACTATACCAGAGCACTTGATCGACCATTATAATCAGAGCCGTCATGTGCCGGGTATTTTTTGGATTCGCGACGGTGCGAGTCTAGGCCAAATTATCGAAGCTCTCTTTACGATTTGGGATGCTTCAGAAGCCGAGGAATATGTGGATCGGTTATTGCATATTCCCTTTTAGAGAAGCATACTATGAGTCGTCTCAATAAAACCAAGCGCCGCATCTGGACCCTGGAAAACGGGCAGATGCGCCGAAAAAGTGACTATCTGGCTGGCGAAGAGCCGCTCGAAATCCAGTTAAGCGCGGGCGGTGAACAACGCACAGCTGCGATCACGATGCGCACGCCGGGCAACGATTATGAATTGGCCGCGGGCTTTCTCTACAACGAAGGCATCATTCAGGATAAATATGACATCTTGCAGATGACCTATTGTGTCGATGGCGAACGGGCGTTGCAAGAATATAATTTGCTCAACGTTAACCTGCGTTCCGCCCAGCTAGCCGAGTTGCCACAGCTGGATCGTCATTTTTTCACCACGAGCGCTTGTGGCGTCTGCGGCAAAACTGTACTCGACGAGTTAGCAAAACGCAATTTGCCACCGATCCCCGATGGCATGCTGGTCAATGCGCAGATTATCACGGGGTTGCCCGATGCATTGCGGCAGGCCCAAAACCTCTTCGAGAGCACGGGCGGGCTACACGCCGCGGCCTTATTCACGACGAATGGTCAACTGATCGAAGCGCGCGAAGACGTGGGTCGCCACAACGCGCTAGATAAATTGATCGGCTGGGGCTTGCTAAACAAACAACTGCCCTTCCACGACAAGATCATCCTGGTCAGTGGGCGCGCCAGTTATGAACTATTACAAAAATGTCGCGTCGCCGGTGCGCCGATCTTCT
>JBBREZ010000608.1:0-3331 GCA_038225095.1 Caldilineales bacterium | reverse complement strand
GCACACTCAAGGAATTGCTACCCGGCATGCTGGGCCGCACCTTTTGGGGCGATAAGATGTTGCTTAACTTATTGGAACTAGCCCCGCACGCTATCGTGCCGCGTCACAGCCATCCGCACGAACAGGCGGGTATTATGCTCGAAGGTGAAATGGAATTCACGATTGGCGACGAGACGCGCTTGGTCAAGCCGGGCGACATTTTTATCATTCCGGGTGGTGTCGAGCATAGTGTGAAAGTGCTCGATCAGCCTTGTAAGGCGCTGGACATCTTTAGTCCGGTGCGCAAAGAATATCAGTGGTAAGCTGAGATGACAAAACGTTTGGAAAAGAAGGGAGTGATCATCACCGGTGGCGGCACTAGCAGCGGCCTGGGCATTAGCCGTTGCTGCGCGCAGGCAGGCGCACGTCAGTTGATCCAGCAGCAGAGGGGCGGCAGTATTATCAATGTTTCGTCCTGCGTGCCATCGTCGCTTAGGAACATGCCGCGCCTTATTATGCAAGGCCGGCTTGGATGGTTTAACCAAGGTTGCGGCGATTGAATTAGCGGCGTACAATATCCGGGTCAACAACGTTGCCCTCGGTGATATCAACACCCAAGCGAGCGCTACTGTTGTCGAGGTGGTGTGACGGGCCAGTTTTTTCGTCATACCCCGCTCAATCGTCGTGGTCGCGCCGATGAGATCGGCCATGTGGTTGCCTTTCTGGTGAGTGCCGAAGCCAGTTTTGTCACCGGTGCGACGTGGGTTAGTCGGTGGCGGATTTTTGAGCTATTAACGAAGGATGCAATTAGGGAGGTGAGAGCCGCCGAGTGCAGCGCACGCCGTTGGATCCGAATTTGCCAGCCAAGTTGAGGACGGCGTGCAATGCACTCTTGCTGTCGTTGAGCGTAACCATGTAATGACCACAAAGGAGAAATTTATGAAAGTTGCGGATGCGATTGCCCACATTCTCAAAGCGGAAGGCGTCGAGTATCTCTTTGCCTACCCGGTCAACCCGATCATCGAAGCGGCGGCCAAACTGGACATCCGCCCGATTATCGTGCGCCAAGAGCGGATTGGTTTGCACATGGCCGATGCCCTGGCGCGCATGACTTCGGGCCAGAAGATCGGTGTTTTTTGTATGCAAAGTGGCCCAGGTGCCGAAAATGCGTTTGGCGGCGTTGCGCAGGCGTACGGCGAGTCAGCGCCAATTGTCGTTTTGCCGATGGGCTATGCGCGCAACCTGACCAATGTGCAGCCCAACTTCAATTCTTTTCTCAATTTTCAACATATAACTAAATCGTGTGAGCAGGTGGTGTTGCCGCAGGCGGTGCCCGATGCCATGCGCCGCGCCTTTACCCAGGTACGCAATGGTCGGCCGCGACCAGCCTTAGTCGAGATCCCCAGTGATTTGATGGATGAAGAAATACCAGAGTCGTTCACCTATCGCCCGACGCTCACTACGCGTTATGCGCCTGCGCCCGATGAAGTGAAACGCGCTGCCGCCGCACTGCTGGCCGCTGAACGCCCCGTGATCTATGCCGGCCAGGGCGTCCATTATGCGCAGGGTTGGCAGGCGTTACGGGAACTGGCCGAATTGTTAGAAGCGCCGGTAACGACCAGTTTGGGCGGAAAAAGTTCTTTCCCAGAAAATCATCCGCTCGCGCTCGGTTCGGGCGGGCGCGCCTTGCCCAAGCCTGTGCACGAGTTTCTCCAAGCGGCCGACTTGATTTTCGGCATCGGCTGTAGTTTTAGCATCACCAGTTTCGGGATCAAAATGCCCAAGGGCAAGATCTACATTCAGGCAACGCTCGACCCGGCCGATTTGAACAAGGATGTGCCCATCGATTATGCGCTGGTGGGCGATGCCCGGCTGACGCTGGAAGCGCTGGTGACGGAAATCCGTCAACAATTAGGGGGCAAACCGCGTGGTCGTACCGCGCCGATAAGCCAGAAGATTCAAACAATTAAATCAGAGTGGTTGGCACAATGGCTGCCTAAACTCACCCTCAACGAAGCGCCATTGTCACCCTATCGCGTGGTCTGGGATTTGCTGCATACGGTCGATGTCGCCAATACGATCATCACGCATGATGCGGGCAGCCCGCGCGATCAGCTTTCGCCCTTTTGGGAGGCGCTGACGCCGCTTTCTTATATTGGTTGGGGCAAAACGACACAATTAGGTTATGGGTTGGGCTTGGCAATGGGCGCGAAGTTGGCGAAACCAGACAAGCTTTGCATCAACGTCTGGGGCGACGCCGCGATTGGCTTTACGGGGATGGATTTCGAGACCGCGGTGCGCGAACGAATTCCGATCCTCTCGATTCTGCTGAACAATTTTTCGATGGCAATTGAATTGCCGATCATGCCAGTTTCAACCGAGAAATATCGCAGCACCGACATTTCGGGCAATTACGCCGATATGGCGAAGGCGTTTGGTGGTTACGGTGAACGCGTGACCACGCCCGATCAGATTATCCCCGCTATTCAGCGTGGCATTCAAAAGACCCAGGAAGGTGTGCCAGCATTGTTGGAATTTATCACGGCCAAGGAGACGCAGATCTCGACGTTTAAGTAATCGGTTGCACATACGAGTGGACAGATGTGATATAATTCTGCTTGGCCTATTATCCGCTATTTTCAGCCTAGCGACGACATGCAGATAATATAGGCCACTACGATTTGGCCGCTACAATTTGGAAGAGCAGGGGCAAATCATGATAACTGAAGTAACCGAAGTAGGACTGCTGATTCCTAAAACGTTTTTGATAGGGATTCGACGTGTTGAAATTCGCCGAGAAAACGATCTGATCTTGATTGTTCCCATTGCCGACAATGATCCAATTTGGGAACTTGGTCACGAGCCGATTGAAGACGATGATATGATTGATGCTTCCACCAATCACGATTTTTACATGTCGGGAGCATAAGCTTGTTCTTGATTGACACCGGTTATATCCTTGCCTTAGAAATAAAAAGCGATCAAAATCACGTTTTGGCAAGGTCGCATTGGCAACAAATTGTCAAAACTCGTCCGCAACTAGTCACGACCTCATATATATTTACTGAGGTCGTGACTTTTCTCAATAGCCGTGGGCATCATGCAAAAGCGACTGAAGTGGGCAATCGCTTGCTTGCCAGTTCAGCCGTTCAACAGGTTCATGTTGAACAAGCGACGTTTTACGAAGGATGGGTTTATTTCCAGAAATATCGTGACAAGGAATATTCATTGACTGATTGTATTTCTTTTCTTGTCATGCAAAAATTTAGCATTCAAACCGCGTTTGCCTTTGATAAACATTTTGTACAGGCTGGCTTTAGCATCGAACCCTATAAATGACCTAAGTTTTCTT
>JBBREZ010000607.1:0-3339 GCA_038225095.1 Caldilineales bacterium | reverse complement strand
CACATGTCTAGCGCACCGGTAATGCCTACGCCTCAATCGTAAGCTCGGTGAGCGGCATCCGATCATCAGGCACCGTGTTGCCAGCGGCGTCGTGGATCGGCACGCGCGCATTGTTGGCTTTCGGCTCATAAAAACCCACATATAAAGTATAAATCCCCGGCTTCGCAGCGGCGGCCACGGTTAATTCGACCGGATCTACAATCACTTCGCCGGGTTGCCAGGTCCAGGTCGGATTGACGCCGTTTTGCGGCGGGCTGTCGAATTGCGCAGCCATCCCTAACGCCGGATTATTAAAATGTAAAAAGCGCGTGTCGTCTGCGGGCGTGCTCGTTTTGCTCTGGTAATAGAGCGTTACGGTGAAATGGTCGCCGGCGTGGAGGCTGGTTGTTGGTGTAGGCAAATCATAGCCCAGCAACGTGGCAAACGCGCCCAATTGCGCCGCAACTTTGTGGGCTGGGGCACGCGTGGTTTGATTGACAATTTTCAGCGGCGGCAACTGGAAGTGATCGCCCAGATCCTGCGCCGCGTTGTCATGAACTGGCAGCAGCGCCTGACTATCGGCGTCGTACATGCGCACGGACGGCCAATATAATCCACTGGGAGCCGTTTTGGGCACGCGCAGCAAATAGGTGTCCGGTTGCAAGTAGTAGGCATCCCACAAGGCGGGCGGATGGAACATCGGGCCAGGGACATGGTCTTCCTGCGCAATGGCGTGGCCGGCCAGATCGAGCAGATGCATAACGCCATGATAGTTTTGATTGATCGGGGCCGTCGCACGCCAAAACAAGGTGTATTCCAGATAATCATGGTTGTACACCAGCGCCGGTTTTGGCTCAGCCGCCGAAAATGCTTGGCCTTGGCGCGTGACGTTGTAACCGTTCAAGCGGATCGCATCCCCGAAATGAATGGCGAGCGCGTGTTCTGGTGGCTGAGCCAAAACCGGCGCTGGATCAACGAGTGTCACTTGCCCGATCGGGATGGCTGGTTTTTTCAGCGTCGCCACGTTTTCTCCCAGCCGAACAGCCATTTGATACGTGCCAGCCGCCAAACCCGGCGGCAGTGGCAGTTGGTACACGTCATCCACGAGCGTGCCGGGCGGCCAATTGTTGGCTGGCACCGCATTAAAATAGGGCTTTGCAATGATTTCGGCCTGCACTTTCCCCGTGGCATCTTGCAATTCCCAGCGGGCGCGCAGATTAGCCGATGGCAACTCGGCAATATACCAATACGGATAAACCCACAGATGACCCGGATCGCTGCGCGCCCAGCGGTAGCCTAGCATCTGCACGCCGTTCGCCTTCACCGTTTTGGTCGGGGCTTGAACCGGCAGCAGCGGGCCTGACCAGACAGTCGCAGCCACGCCAAAGCTTAACAGGGCAAGCGGGATGAGGCTCAGCCAGCGCCAAGTTCGTTGCCGCCAATAGACGATGCTGGCGATGAGTAGCGTCAACAAGCCAATCGCCCCTGCCGCATGTTGGATCGACGTACCAGTCCAGCGCAAATGTAATTGGTGCGCGCCCGCCGGTAAATCGACGGTGAGCAAGCCCAGATTGGTGGTTGGATAGGTGGTCAGCGCTGTCTGATCATCGAGCAGCACTTGCCAGCCTGGGAAGTAAAGATTGTTAAACCGCAGTGGGGCGCTCTGAGTATTCGTGACCGTGAGCGCCAATTCATACGCATTGGCCTGCTGTATGGCTAGCTTCATTTTGGGCGCGGTGAGATCGGGGGAGGGGTCGAGTTGCAACTTGCTATCCGCCCAACGCGGACGAAATTCCTGGATCGTGCTGGCGTCATCCCCACCCGTGATCGCGCCTTTACCAAGCTCAAGCTGGGTGAGCACGGGTAACTTGACATCCGTTCCGGTAGTCGAATAGACATCGATCCAATTCAGGATTGGGCGTTGGGCCACGATCACCACGCCGATCAAAAGCAAAGCGACAACCACTTGGGGCCAGCCCTTGCGCAGACGCAGCACCGGACTGCCGGTGAACAGCGCAATCGCCAGCGACATGTGCGAGAGCAAGCGCCAGGGAAACTGGGCGATCAGCAGAATGTTGCTGTTGAGCCAGATTGGTAAGGCCCATTTCCCAATCAAACAGCCGATCAAGATTGTGCCAATTAGAAAGAGCCACCATTCGGCGTCACGGCGGCGCACCAGAGCAAAGCCGAGCAGGCCCAGCAACAGTTGCACCAGACCGAGTTGAACGGGCCGAATAAAGGTGTAATTAAAGAAAAAGTGCCAATCGAGAAAATTTTGCCAGGTCCAGACATTGCGCGGCAACCAACTGTTTTTGGCGATCGCATAGCCCGTGTCGGCAATGTTGCCGCGTTCCAGGATCAGCGGCAGCCAGAAGAACGCGCTGATGCCCATTGCGGTGAGAAAAGCAAAGAGCGCCCAACGCGTGTTTAGCGCTTTATGCCCGCCCTGCCACCAATGAATGAGGATAAAGCCACTGAGCAGCAGGGGTGAGAAGAGCAGGGTGATATTATGCGTGATCGCCAGTGCCCCCAGACTGAGCGCCACCGGCAAATAATAGCGTTGCGGCTGTTCACTGCGCAGCAAACGGCGAATGCCCCAGAAGATCCAGGGTAAGAGCGCTTGCGCCGCCGTCTCCGCCATTGCGCCCCGGATCAACATGTTATTGAGCAGATAAGGGGCGTACAGATAGGCCGTAGCCGCAACGAGCGCCGCCCATTTATGTTCGCGGCCAAAAACATCGATTGCCAGCCAATACATGCCCAATCCCGCCGCCAGGATCAGCAGTACAAACGCGCTGATAAAAGCGTGATAATAGCTCAGGCCGAGCAAATGGAATAATTCGACTAAATAATAGGTGGCAGGGGCATAAGAGCCAAAGACCGGATAGCCGTACCCGACCAACATTTCGGGCACCCAGCGCGGATAGAGCGTATCGTGGCGCAGGTGGAAATCCAACACGGCCACGCGCAGCAGATGCAAGCCGCCATCATTCGAGCGGGGCAAGCCTTCGGCATAAAAAGGCCAAAGCACAGGGATCGCCAGCCAAGGCAAAAAAAGCCATAAACGATTGGTGGCCCAAATCCAGCCATTGTTAATACCTTGCCAGATCAAAGCGCCATTTTTGAGATTTTTCATAAATTTTTCGATAAGCCTAACGTGCCGATGCCGCACAAACCTGGGCATGATATAGACTTATTCCAGTCCATGTCAAATGCCGAGGTGGCGCAAGGTCTGTCTCGAAACTTGGATTAGCGTGGACGTAGAACGGGTTTTATGCAGCATAAGCCAATAAACGAGTAATTACGGTGTGGCGTGCGCATGCTTAGCTGCGTCCCTTTTGCTCGTAAGGGACGCAGCTA
>JBBREZ010000606.1:0-3348 GCA_038225095.1 Caldilineales bacterium | reverse complement strand
GGTAGTACATGATTAGCGTATCGGTGCCTACACGAGTAAAAAATTAAATCGGAATACGGTCTTTTCTACCGCTTAAGCTTGATAAGGCGCTGCGTCAAGGAGAAATGCTTCCCTTCCTTTTGCCCTTGAAAAGACAGATAGCCGCCTGGTGTCATGATGGATTTTCGTGACATGGCATCATTAACCTCACATCCTGCGTAAGCATGTCCCAAAATGAGTCGCCTTATGTGGTGTTTCCATGTCGCAAAGTGCTACATCATTAATGCCCGTTTTCTGTGTATCAACAACTTCCTTACAAACATTCGTGTCATGAACCGCCACATCTATCGATAATTGGGTATGACCGCTGGTCATTGGCGAGTTCAAGAGTGCTGCTGCCCACTTCTCCATCCTTGAGAATACTGATGATGCGTTCTTCCTTGGACTGCTGCTTTTTCATTTTGTGCTCTGCTTTCGGCAATGTTTCTATTTTACCGGGGCACTCTCATTTGTGCTGGCTTAAACTGATGGGGCAAGGTCAACTGATTCCCAAGGCATTATTATAGCCCGATCAATTTGGTTGTATTTCGTGAACACATCCACTAGGCTCCCTATAACCCACGACGGGGGTTTTCGTTCGTGGAATATGTGATAATCACCGTCGCATTTTTTACGCTTGTCTACTGCAAGGCAGGGTGCTTCAGATCGAGGTTAGGCGTCATTTTCAACGCTTGCCAACTTCAGTTATGGGTCCAGACAAGGAACTGCGGAGAGGAAAGTGTGCAACGAGGGGCATCGGAGGCATCTCGGTCAATAGCAAGTTTTGCGATGCACGCGTAGGATGCTCGATCAGCGGCAAATAGGGAGCTGCTTTTTCGGGCCGGCCTGCACTGGAAAAATGCCTAGCAATTTGCGCTGCCACCTGATGGCGCTGCTCACCATACAGTTCCTCTAACGCATTGCCCAGCTCTTCATGCCAATACTGGCGCTCTACCTCATCCAAACTGTAGTATAAATATTGCTGGACAAGCGGATGTTGAAAGCGATATTGTGTTAGGCGCTGTTGGCCTATCGATTGGCAGTCTTGGGCGCTGATCAGGTGATATTGTCGATCTAATGCATGACTTAAGCGGCTGATCAGCCAGCCAGTTGCTACGCCTTGCACGCGGGCCACAGCTTCGAGGATGAAGCTTTCCCCAGCTAGGCTGGCAATCATCAAAATTTCGCGCAACGCTGTTGGTAACTGATGAATCCGTTGCGCAATCATCCCTTGGATGCTGGCCGGCAATTTCTGCTGATCACTAAACCAGTGCATTGTGGTCTCTTGCAAGCGGGTTGCTTCTAGAGGCAGATGACGCAATAACTCTACCGTAAATAAAGGCTGGCCTCTGGTGCATTGGAATAATGTTTGTCGGAACTGATGATCAAACTGGTTAGGCTGGGCATCCAACAGGTCATTCACAAATTGCCAGCGCTCTTGCGGCTGGGTATGGTCCAATTTTATCTGGATATCGCCGTTATAGCGTTGTAAATTGTGGACAATGCTGGTGAGTGGATGTTGCTTGCCCGCATCATCTACCGCCAGGTCTTCTGAGCGATATAGGCCAACGATCAAGATGCGACTTTGCAAAAGGCGGCTGCCCAGATGAACAAGTAAGCTGAGTGAGGCGGCATCTGCCCACTGCAAATCGTCCAGTACAAGGAGCAAGGGGCGCTGACTAGCCAACGTGTTTAACACGTTCGTCAATTGCTGGAAGAGTGTGCTCTGTGGGGCAGCTACTTCACCAGCGCTCGTCGCTTTACGCGTGGCGAGCGTTTCCAATTCATGTCGCCACGGCGTTGGCTCTGCGCGTAAAGTCTTGAGCCGTGTCAACAAACCTGTGCTTGATATAAATTGAGGAATTAGATCAGGCCCCTGGCTATTGAGAATTTCTAGCGCGATAGCACTTACGCCCCGCAAACGCTGAATGTTTTCTGCAGTACGCCCTTCTCCAACATAACCGGCCTCACTTAGACCGATGAGTAGCGCCAAAAGTTCACAAAAGGGCAAAAGCAGGTTGTCACTTGTTGTAAGCTGAGTGCAGCGACTAGAGGCAACTACCAGATCTGGCACAATCGCATGGGCGCGTCGGGCAAATTCAGTGATCAAGGCTGTTTTGCCGCTGCCTGCCTCACCGTTGATAAATACGACCTGACCATGACCAGCGAGCATAGTCTGGAGAAAGGTCTCTAGCTGCACCATTTCCTGTTCACAACCGACGAAGATCGGAGGAAGATGCGAAGATAGGTCTGACTGCCCCAATCGCGATAGCAAAGGTTGGGGTGAGACAGTTAACGTGCTTTCTAGGCTAGCTTTATCAAATTTACCGGCTTTAATTTCTTCATACAGCGTCCTGGTTTCTGCCACTGGAATAGTATCGAACTCTGCGCTCAGCATGCGTTGGCAACGATGATACTGGTCGAGCGCAGCCGTGCGATGACCATTGGCGGCTAAGATGAACATCCGTTGGCGATGGGCCTCTTCATTCTCGGGCTCTAAGTTGAGCAAACGTGCGTTGGCGGTGAGCGCTGCCTGAAATTTAGATTGCTGTAAATATTGCGCGGCCAAACGCTGTAATCCGTTCGCTGCCAATTGATGAAGTTGTTCGCGTTGTTGGCAAACCCAGGCTTCAAAGACTGGGATATTATGAGGATAAAAGCCATGCAAGAACTCCCCCTGGTACAGATCAAGTACAACATCGAGTATTTGGGGCTTAGGGTTGAGTTGATTGGGACTCAGATTGGTGCGAAAGACTTCTACATCCAACCAATAGGGGCTTTGCTGGTTGAAGGCAATTGATTGCCGTGTGACGATCAGATAGGCTTCTAGTGGTTTGCGTACTTCATAGAGCAGTGTGCGCAAATTTTTGCGCGCCTGGCTGGTGGGTATATCACTCCAGAGTAGATCAGTCAGTACATCGCGCGGCTTTACTTTGCCAGTGACAGCCAAATAAATCAATAAAGCGAAGGCTTTGCCTGTAATTTGTTCGGATAAAGATTTTCCATTGAGGCTTATCTTGGGGGAATCGAGTAGGCTTAATTTAAGCATGTGCTAGCGTTATACCTAATTTGTTTCTACATACTAGCTAAGGGCATGCCGTATATAGTGGTTGACGAAAATAAAATTTAAGTTAGCGTAAGTATTTCGTAGATCAACGAATCAATTATAAGCTACCTTACGATAAAGCAGTTGTGATCCTGATTGTCGTGTACATAATGTAACACAATCAGGAAGACAGTGTAGAAAATTTGTGTCCTTACCTTAGCGAAAGTGGCGAAAACCCCCTTGCTTCAGCTATGGGGATGGATAGCCATCAGGCGTTACCGCGC
>JBBREZ010000605.1:0-3462 GCA_038225095.1 Caldilineales bacterium | reverse complement strand
TTCTTCATGCCTTGCACTTCCAACCCATAGGCGACATTATCAAGAATGCGCCGATGCGGAAAGAGGCCAAAATGTTGAAAAACCATGCTCATTTTATGCCGGCGAATGGCGCGCAACTGGTGCTGATCCATCTTAGCAATGTCTTCGCCGTCGATTAACACTTGGCCTGCGGAAGGGTCGATCAAACGCGGCAGGCAGCGCAGCAAGGTTGATTTGCCGCTGCCTGATAGCCCCATCACGACAAAGGTTTCGCCTTTCTGGACGGCAAACGAAATGTCACGTACGGCGACAATTTGACCAGTGCGCGCGAGAATTTCGGCTTTGCTGGCCTGGGCGGTGGACGAATTGATCACACTTTGCCCGTTGGGGCCAAAAATCTTCCAAATATTTTGACATACGACTTTGGGTGTGGGCTCAACAGTCACAACGATTACCTCGTAGCACGGTATAGGATGGATGGGAGATCGAAGCGCGGGCGCGTCAGTCAAACCGTTGGTTTCCTCTACGCGATGTTGTTACTTTACACAAGTATGGGACGAAACGCAAGAATTCGGCGCTATAGTTTAGGGTATACCGAAAGTTGTTGCGATGGATAAGCAGCGCTAGTTTTGCTTGATTGGGCGGATCATCAGCGCATGGGCCTGTCGATGACTTAGCTAGTACAGTTTCTTTGCCAAAATCAGGAAAATCCTCTACCCTTGATCGGGTATAACAAACTTGTGGGCAAACAAGACATCATTGGGCGTAGTGCAAGTTTCACCGGTTGGTCAAACCTGCACATTTGCGCCTTATATTTGTGTCTCTACCTGGGTAGTGGCAAAATAGACAGATCGTAATTATTTACCCCACCCTAACCCTCCCTTGCTAGGGAAGGGTTAGGGTGGGGTTCCTGCCATGATCGGAAAGGAATAAATTTTGTCTACCCCAAAACCACCGCAACGCCTCTTCATCCCTGGCCCAACGGACGTGTTGCCCCAGGTGCTGGCCGCGCAAGACGCGCCGATGATCGGCCACCGCAGTGATGAATTTGAAGCGCTTTTTGCCAAAGTGCAAGCACAACTCAAACAACTGTATTACACCAAAGACCGTGTCTACATCCTGGCCGCATCTGGTTCTGGGTTACATGAAGCTGCGATCCGTAACGCCGTCAGCAAGCGTGTGCTCTGTTTTGTCAACGGTGCGTTCAGCGAGCGCTGGTACACCTGCGCCGCCAACTGTGACAAAGAAGCCATTCGCATCGACGTAGAATGGAACACCGCCGTCAAACCCGAAACGGTGACCGCGGCCTTGCAAAAGGCGCTCCAAGATGGGCCGGTCGAAGCGATCACGGTAGTCCATAACGAAACCAGCACAGGCGTCACCAGCCCCGTGGGCGAAGTAGCGGCGGCAGTGCGCAAGGTCAGTCCTGACACACTGGTGATGGTGGATGCCGTCTCTTCGTTTGGCGGCACGCGCATTCCGTTTGACGAATGGGGATTGGATCTTTGTCTGGCCTCTTCGCAAAAGGCGTTGGCGTTGCCGCCCGGTCTCGCCTTTTGCGCAGTGAGCGACCGTCTGCTAGAAAAGGCCAAGACCGTGAAAGGGCGCGGATGGTACTTTGACTTTATCAATTTGGAAAAATCGCTACAAAAGAGTACCACGCCGGCCACCCCCGCGATTTCGCTGATGCGGGCGCTCACGGTGCAATTGGATGTAATCTTTGCCGAAGGGTTAGACCAGCGTTTTGCCCGCCATAAACACTTGGCCGAAAAGACGCAGCGCTGGGCCATTGACCAAGATTTTACATTGATGGCAGAAGAGGGTTATCGTTCACCCACCGTCACCAATATCGCCAACACACGTCAAGTTAATATCAGTGCGCTGAACAAACATCTTGCCAGCCAGGATATGGAAATCTCTGACGGCTATGGTGCCTACAAAGGCAAAGCCTTTCGCATTGCACACATGGGCGAAGTGAATGAAGCGGATCTAGACCGACTGTTCGCCGCCATGAACGAATTTTCGAATCAGAATTAACTAGATTCTGTTGACATTTTATGGTTTGGGGTAGGGACCACTGGGTAGGGGCGAGGCATGACCACCTACACTTGGGTAGTCCCTATATGGTTTGGTCATGCCTCGCCCCTACGGTCAGCCCTCATAGATCGGTAAATGGCAGCAGAATCTAGTAAGAAAACCGGCGTAGGTCAACGCTGACCTGATCTATGCCACCTCAACTTCGGAGCTATATGATCGGTCGAGAACGCCAATTGCGAAAAATTTATGCTGGCCTAGTTGTCATAAGCTTGGCGCTGCTGCCAAGAGTGGCGCTGGCGCATGTCAAATGGTTTAGTAAATTCAGCTTTGATCACCCACCGCGCACGTTGAATGAAGTGCTCACCCCGATCTTCTGGGGCCTGACCCTCTTGAGTATGGTCGTGATCGGCGGCCTGGTCTTGACTGACCGCTGGTTAGAAAATCGCGCGTGGATGCAACGACTGGAGGCTTGGCTGACGACCTACAAGCCCAACAGTACCGCCGTAGTGCGTATTGCCACCGGGGCGACCTTGTTGCTGGCCTGGAACAATGATGCCTTTCTCGTGCCAGAATTGCACGTTCCATGGTCAGAACTAGGCTGGATCCAATTTGTGTTGGTCCTGTTGCTCTGTTTCCGCTTTAGCACGCCACTAGCAGGGGCCGGGCTCTTGGCGCTGTATGTGTATGGCATAACCGAGTATGGATTTTTTTACATGCTCGATTACATGCACTTTGTCGGCATCGGCGTCTACTTGCTGCTCAGCAACCTGGAGCCACTGCGACTGCGCGCTATGCGCCTGCCTGTTCTTTACGCCACAATGGGCCTAGGGCTGATCTGGCTGGCGTTGGAAAAATTGGTCTACCCAGACTGGGGTCTTTATGTGTTGCAACAAAATCCGCAACTAACGTTGGGTCTGCCGCCCCCCTTCTTCTTGCAAGCATCGGCCTTCGTCGAGATTAGCCTGGGCTATTTGCTTTTGCTCGGCTTGCTCGGTCGACCGCTGGCGCTCATCATTACCTTAGTCTTTTTTTCAACCACCTTGGTCTTTGGTAAGACTGAAATTATCGGTCACACGACGTTACATGCGGCGCTGATCGTTTTTCTGCTCAACGGTTCCGGCACATTCTACCCAGCGCCGATCACGTTTCATCGCCGTCTACCCTTGCGCGTGATATTTGGCGCGGTGAATTTTGCTGTGGTGCTGGCTGTCATACTGGGGGTTTATCAATGGAGCGCCTGGCATCAATATCAGGCGGCGATTGCAACAACGGGCGATCAACTGATTACCTTTTTCGGGCGCTAGTGTTTCTAATGAAAATTTATCCACAGATGACGCAGATTTCACAGATTTTTAATTTGCATCTGTGGATAAAATCCTGCCAGATCGGGGATAGTCCCTTTTCGTCAAGTAGCCGTTTATTTGAAGGCAGAAGATCTGTTTTCAA
>JBBREZ010000604.1:0-3478 GCA_038225095.1 Caldilineales bacterium | reverse complement strand
TGCAAAAAACAGGAGCATACTATATTAATCGCTAAAAACTAGTTAATCCTTCGCGGGTAATTAATTTTTGATAAGGTATAAAACTCCCGCTTTACAAATTTCTCTGACTTGCTACACTTAAAGCGTGGTAGGTATCGTGGGTGGGCCTACCATAATATAATCGGTTCGTCTAACGGGCAGGACGCCGTCTGTTGAAGACGGAAATGTCGAGTTCGATGCCAACACGTGTGCAAAATTTTGCTTGATGAACATATATAGCTGTGGCGACCAGCGTGTCAGAAATAACTGGCAAACGCAGAGCTAGAAAAGGATAAACGATGTCTTTCTGTGTTGCTCGGATTAAACGGAAAATTGTGGGGAAATAGTCTGTCTCAAACCCTAGTTGACTAAACAGCTTGCCTTACGATTCTTTGCGCCTTTGCGTCAAGCTTTTCATACAAACTGCGTAACGTGAGTTATTAAGGCTTCACGTTGATTTGCGTTAATTCCAGTTGATTGCCGGCTGGCTGCCCATCGGCGGTGTGAACTTCCAGCCGTTGATCGCCAATGTAGAGACCCGTCAGTAGTGTGTAGGCGCCGGGCAGCGCGTCGGGTTCAATTGGCATTGTATAGTGGTCGGCGATCATGTCACCTGACAGCCAGGTTGTGGTTGGGTAATTATTGCAACCCGGTTGCCCATCGCGTTGACCCGCTTTGTGAAAGTTTTTCAGATCAATCGCCTGTACAAAGACAAAATAATCCTGAGCAACATGCTGGGTGGCCTGCCAATATAAAGTCAATTCGAGCGTGCTGCCCGGCGTTGTTTCAGTCTTCTCCAGTGTATAACCCTTGAGCCAGATCGCATCGCCAAAGCGCGCATTGAGCGGATGTTGGATCGTTGGCTTGCCAACCGGCCCATTGCGCTCGAAATTGGGGCCAGCCAGCCGCTTGTCAAAGTGATCGGCATACTGTTCCAGCGCAAATTGCTGCGGCTGAATGCCGGTTTTGCCCAGCTGGTAGATTTCCAAACCAGGATTGCCGTGGATGAGCACAGTGCCAAATAGTTCATGGTCATCTAGTAGACGCTGTCGCAAGTCATTTGTGGCAGCGGCAAAGCCCGGTTCCACTGGATTGGCAAGCATATAATAGGTGGGCACATCGCGGGCGCAATTGCGCGCGCCGCGTGTATACCATTCCGCCACGGTGTCGCGTGTGTTCGTCGCATAATTGCCCTGCAAAATGCCGGCATCGTACAAAGCTGCCACCGCCTTCCAGCCATTGTTAAGCGGAAAACCGAAAATCGCTACTTCGGTCGGCAGGTCATACGGCACCCAATACCCCTTTGGCCGGTTCACTTGCCACGTGCGCAAGACTTCGACCTTGTTGTAGACAAAATAATAATTTTCGTATAGTCCGAAAAGAAGGCTCGCGCCGAGCGCAATCGGTACGGCAATCATCTGCGCGGTGCGTACAGATACGCGTATAGATAAAAATTGCCAGCCGCGTGCAACTACCATGCCGGCTAACAACGCCCAGGCAATGAAAAAACCGTAGACATGTGTATTGGGAATGGCTGTGAAAAAGAGCGCCAAGAGCATCGGCGCGCCAAACCAAAGCCAGACGATGCGTTCTTCCCTAGAAAATTTAGGCATCAACCAAGCGCTGATCAGCAGGGCTGCAAAGAAAACCCAGATAATATCTGTGTGCTCAAACGTGAGCCAGTTCACCCGCAGAAATGTAAGCCCGATCCCGGCGAGTACAATAATGGTGGCTAACCAGCGCCAAAACCCCGTTAAATTTCGCCAGTAGACGAGTGACAGGGCGATGAGCGCCAGGCCGACCAGGGTCAGAAAATAGTAGGTGGAACTGTAGACCGTTGTGCGGTTGAAAAAATCGGCCAGATTGTTGTAGGTGCCGCCCGCGCCCATGCGATAACCGGTGAGATAGCTATAGGTGTTGTTAAAGCTCGGTTTGAGCATGAACGGTGCGTAAAAACTGGCGAGGACAATCGCACCAAGCAAGGTCGGCACGAGCGAGGCGCGCACTAAACTAACGAAAGGCGTGCCTTGCCGCCAGATGCGCCAACCCAAGTAGGCAACTGGGAACATGACCAAGGCGGCTTCGTAATGCGATAGTAAACCGGTGGCGAGGAACAGGGCAGCCAGCGTTAAATAGTTTGGTAAGGCTTTGGGATCGCGCGCTAAGCGATAGAAGATCAGCACGATTAGGACGACCATTAAGAAAACAATGCTCTGATATTGCACCACGCGCGCAAAGCCGATCATGTAGCCGTCAAGCGCCAATAACATGGCCGCGGCCCAACCGGCGATTGATCCAAACAAACGACTGCCAAGCAGAAAAATTGCAAAAAGTGCCGCAAAGTTCGCAATCGCAAAGGGCAAACGCGCCGTAGTTTCGGTCAAGCGATCGGTCAGCGCGTAGAGCACAGTAGGTAGTAGAATTTCGGTCGGGCCTTTTTGGTGAATAAAGAGCACATTTTCATCACCCTGGATCACGGCGGCGGCGCGCAAGGTGAGGCGGGCTTCGTCACCCTGGAATTCGGCGTAACCGAGATTGGTGAAGCGGAAGAAACCGCCGATGAGGCACAAGGAGAGTAGACCGAGCCAAAGCCAAGGAGTGCGAGGTGCGGGGCCCAGAGGGCGCTCCGGAATGCGGAATGTTTGTTTCGCGGACCCTCGTGCATAGTGGAGCCAGAGCGGGAGTGCAAGGAGAAGCAGGAGTAGATCGAAGGCTAGCAGGGTTTGTTCACGCGTTAGGCCACCGGGCAGGTAACTGAGCGCAAGCGTGATGATCACCATGCTGCTATAGCCTGCGCCCACGGTATATAAAATTTGTTCCCACACTGGCGGGGGCGCGTCGCTTTGGCCGACCAACCATTCAACCAACAGCGCGCCGGGCAGCAAACCAGTCAGGATCAGGACGGCGATACTTTTGAGTAGGAGCGGAATGGGGCTGAAAATGATGAGATTGGCGATGCCGGCTATACCGAGGCCAATCGCCGTCCACCAGGCAAAACGCGGCATTGGCTCATTCATGCAAACTGCTTGGTGAAGTAGAGCACTAGACTGTCATCGTTGATCACTTGCTCCATTGGTTGGAGGACACGGCCGTCGTAGGTTAACCCGCGCCCATCGGGTACATAGCCGCGCAAAACGTAGAGGCGTTGGGCGGCGCCGTAATCGGGGTACATCCCCACCCCAATCCCGGCGATGCTGGCTCGTTGGGCAATGGTTGCTTCGGCCTCATCCATCAAGCGCGTCCCGATCTGGCGACGCCGGTAGGGTGGCAACACATTAAAGTCGGCCACTTCGGGGATGGCGGCGGCTCGAAAAGGTGCGTAGCCGGATGTCCATAGCACGTTGACATAGCCCGCAAAATTGTCATCGACCAAGGCAACCAGGCAGACGCGCGTACCTGCTTCCTGTTCGGCCAGATAGCGCACATATTGGGATGCCGGTTTATTCCAGCCCAGTTCGGC
>JBBREZ010000603.1:0-3522 GCA_038225095.1 Caldilineales bacterium | reverse complement strand
GCGTCTTTTATGAAACGCAGTTCTTCAATCGCCATCAGAATGGTTTCTGTATACGGGTATGAGTCATAGAGATAGTTACGCGCTTCTGGGCTATATTCAATGTCCCAAAGGGGCGGATTCATCGTGGGGTAGCCTTTTCGGCAAGTTGACGTCGCAATTCTTCCTGTGAAATGCGCTTGGCTGGATCGTTTTCCATTTCAGCAAAGATTCGTCGTGCTTCTAATAAGAGGGCTTGATGTCTTACCTGTTTGATGTGGTATTCTGGGAGCAACATATCTAGCCTCATCCGATTATGAAAGTTGTTCATGCTAACCGCTAACGATGCTCTAGGCCAGGTGATTCGCCTATTTCTTCGGCTCGGCTTTACTGCCTTTGGCGGTCCCGCAGCCCATATTGCCATGATGCATGACGAAGTGGTTGTTCGCCGGCAGTGGATGGATGAGCAACATTTTCTCGATCTGGTGGGCGCCACTAACCTGATCCCTGGTCCTAATTCGACGGAAATGGCGATCCACATTGGTTATAACCGGGCCGGTTGGCGCGGGTTGTTGGCCGCGGGCCTCTGTTTTATCCTACCCGCAGCGTTGATCGTAGGGTGCTTGGCCTGGGTCTATGTTCGCTACGGCCAATCGCTCGAAGGCAACGCGCTGCTCTATGGCCTTAAACCCGTGATCATCGCCATTGTGTTCCAAGCCCTAATCAAACTAGGGCGCACCGCGATCAAAGGCCCCTTGCTGGCGGCGATTGCCCTGGCGGTATTGGTGCTCTATCTGCTGGGTGTGAATGAATTGCTCTTGTTGCTAATCGGCGGGTTGGTTGTGGTGCTGGCACAGTCGTTGCGACGTGGGGTGACGGCCGCGTCCGTGATCTGGCTGCCGTTGTTCGGTTTCAATCGTCTGCCGCAACTGGTGGCCGCGACACCGGTGCGGCTTGACCAACTTTTTCTCATCTTTCTCAAGATCGGCGCAGTCTTATATGGCAGTGGCTATGTGTTGCTGGCCTTTCTGCGCAATGATCTGGTGCTGCATTGGCATTGGCTGACCGACCAACAACTGCTAGATGCCATCGCGGTGGGCCAATTTACGCCGGGGCCGGTCTTTACCACCGCCACCTTTATTGGCTATGTGCTGGCCGGCGCACCCGGCGCCATCCTGGCTACGATTGGCATCTTTCTGCCTTCCTTCTGTTTTGTCGCCATGCTAAAGCGCATCGTGCCCACTTTACGGCGTTCGACCTGGACCTCTGCGTTGCTGGACGGCGTCAATGTGGCGTCGCTTGGCTTGATGGCCGGCGTGACCGGTCAGTTGGGGCGCGCCGCCATTGTTGACCTGCCGACCTTGCTGCTGGCCGTGGGGGCGGCGCTCATCTTATTTCGTTTTAAGATCAATTCGGCCTGGCTGGTCGCGGCTGGTGGTCTGATCGGCCTGGCAAAAGTTTATTTTTAACCTGTTCACCCCCGTACGTACGGTGGTGTAAGATGGGTTAGCCGCAGCACGAGCGCTGGTTGACCACTCAGGTGGAGCGACTGACCCATCCTATACGGGTGCTGCGTAACATCAGATGTTCACTTGCATTCTTTGCAAGATAAATCTATTTATATAAAGGAAAGCGTGAGGCATTATGCTAGAGTGGTGGAAAATTATTATCTTAGGCGCGGTAGAGGGTTTTACGGAATTCTTGCCAATCTCCTCGACCGGGCACTTGTTGATCGTGGCGAAGTGGTTACATTTTCAAGAAAGCGCCGGGGGCACCTTCGAGATTTTTATTCAACTCGGCGCCATGCTGGCCGTGATCGGTTACTATGCGCGTGACTTGATCGCCCAAGCGCAGGCTGTGACGCATGATGGTAAGATCCGGCGCTTCTGGCTTAACATTATCATCGCTTTTCTGCCCGCTGCCATCATGGGTCTGCTCTTGCATAACTGGATCAAAAGGGTGTTATTCGCATCACCCACCGTGATCGCCTGGGCGTTTATTATTGGTGGCCTGGTGCTGCTGGCAGTCGAATGGTTGCCCAAACGGCTGGTGACCACCAAAGACGCCATTCAGATTACACGACCCCAGGCGCTCTATACAGGATTGGCCCAGGTGCTCGCGCTTGTGCCGGGTGTCTCGCGCTCCGGTGCGACAATTGTCGGCGCCATGCTCACCGGTGTTGACCGCGCCGCGGCGACACGCTTCTCCTTCTATCTAGCGATCCCCACCCTGCTGGCCGCTACGGGCTATGATCTGTTGAAAAGCATCCACCAACTGACTTCCAATGATATCGGCGGATTGGCCCTTGGTATGATCGTCGCCATGATCACGGCTTGGATCAGCATTGGCTGGCTGCTCCGTTATGTGGCGAATCACACGTTTATTCCTTTTGGCATTTACCGCATTATCGCCGGGGTGCTCATTCTTTTGCTGCTGAAATAACTGGCGCGGCTGTTGCCCATTGGCTAATCGCAGTGAGCATCGTCTGTGGTGTGGCGCTGACCAACTTACTTGGCAAACCAAACGACTTTGCCTGCTCATGCCAAACGTAGTGCACCGTGTTGCCCTGCAAGCTGCGAAATTCGCTGCGTGGGATAAGGGTATAATCGAATTCGTTGTGGCTAATCAGCACGTCAGGCGTGAGGTAAATGCCCAGGCGGGTAACTTTGCCCGCCTGCTGTGCCTGACGAATCCGCTGGCGTTGGCGCAACGAGCCGAGCAAAAGACCGCCGCCCAGCAAAAAGACCAGCCCAATCACGAATGGCGTAATGGAGCTAGTTGTCGCCACGGTGGTGGTTGCGGGAGACGTAACCGGTTCAAAGAGCGCGAACACCCCGAAGCACGTCCCCAGGAGACCAATCACCAGCAAGCCGATCCCCAGCAGCGTCCAGAGTAGATTTCCCACCGTTTTGCGTTCCTCGAAAAATTGCACATTCGCTGGCAACGGTTGTTGCTCGTCGAAAAGCGGCTGGTAATCGGCTGGGAGTTTGCTGTGTTCGCCAGTAATGAGCACCTGGGTGAGGGGGGAGAAGGGCATAGGTTTGTTCCTTTTAGTTGGCGTTGCTTAATTTGACATTGACCCCGTTTGCGAACTAACAGCTGCATCCCTAAACCGATTGTCCCTGTGTCTGAATGGGTGCTATGGCGTTAGTCAATTGACAAGGTTAATCACGTATGCCCAATATTGTCCTGCTAAACCGTATCAGACGTCGAACTGCACCTGTTGCGGTAGTGACAAAACATCTCCGTGTTGCCCAATCATGTATTATTATGATCAAAGTCTTTTCAACTTATAGACAAACCAAATAAAGGTTGCACATTGGTAGAGGCACGGTATACCGTGCCCGTCCAGTTGGATTGTGCAGAGTCTATTTGGTTTGTCTATAAGTTGAATTATTAGTTCCATATAATGGACCCAGGAATTTGGACAGTCAAACAGGCAAAAATAAAGTCCTAACCAGCCATGCGCAAACACTACAGTGCTACATTTAAAGCAGATGCTATCAACGAGCTGATGAAAGAAGAAAAGACCATCAGCCAACTGGC
>JBBREZ010000602.1:0-3541 GCA_038225095.1 Caldilineales bacterium | reverse complement strand
CGTCCCATCTACTGATGGGCGTCTACCTATCTACACGAGGGCTGAGTAGTTACTATCCATCATTATATCAATTGGAGGTTTAACATGAAGCAGCAGAATAGTGCAGAGCAGCCTTTGATTAACTTCAGAGCCTTTGGCCGTTCACTTGGCATGTGGTTGCTCGTATGGGGCGCCGTGGTGCTCTTTGTCACCTATGCGGGCCAACCGGGGGTGGTCTGTATGACCCCAATGGCCTGGCTGTTGGCGTTACCGGCCGGCTGGAATTATGTGGTTTTTTCGTACGGCAAGCCGGGAAGACAGCCTTTCGTCACCGGTGCAATCTTGGGGGCAATCCTCGGTTTGTTATACGGGCTCCTCTTTTTTGGCGTCTCCACCTATGGCATGCCAGCCGGCCCAGCGCCAGACGAAATTGCCAAAGCGCAGAACCTTGTCCTCTTTATGATCGGCTGTGGCACCGTGGTCACCGCCCTTCTCAGCGGCTTGATGGCGTATCGTGCGGCATCCTTACAACGGCGCGGCCAAGTGCTGCCTGTGATCAAAGTGAAGAACAAATGATGTGAAGGGGCAACCTATGACCAAACCAGCCTTACTCGATGCGGCGCAGTCAGAATTTACGGCTAGCACAGAAGGTCGCAATTACGTCTCGCCCATCTCTGCGGGAACAGTTCCGCATTGAGCGAATGGCCGATTGCTATGTCATAGTATTAGCCGATGATTGTCAGCCCATTGTCCGAAAATGTCCATTATTTGACGTATACTAAACGATGTAGGTCTGTTTTGGACGTTAACACATAAAGGGGACAATCAAATGTTAGGTTTTCTCTTCTGCTTCTTTCCGCTCATCATTTTTGCGGGGTTGATGAGTATGTTCTTTCGACCGTTTTGGGGCTGGCGCGCGCGACCGTGGGGTCATCGACGTTGGGGCTATGGCCCGCGGCCTTATTGGCGTCGGCGGCGTGGATGGTAAATTTCGCTCAATACACGCTACGCCCGTAGCTGTTACTTTTGCTCAAACTGTCCATGATCGCGTGGACAGTTTGAGCGCAACTGACCACAAACTGTTCCTGTTCTTCGGTGCTACAGCGCCCATATTTGGTCATAATCGCCACGCTATAAGGTCGGCGTGGCAGATAGACAAGACCCGCGTCACAGCAGACGTTTTCCACATAACCCGGTTTATTGGCGTGTGGCAGATCCGACGGCAAGGCTCGATCTAGAAAACCGTGCTTGGGCTTTTTGAGAATGTCCAGACAGCGTTCGGCGACGGCAGGCGAAGGTTTGCCGGCGTGCAAAAGTTCAAACATGGTCACCAATTCGGCGGGCGTGGAAACATTCTCCTGCTCGCGCACCGCAGCCAGATGATCCATCATTTTGCGCCGTACTTTGGTTTGGGGCAGACCCAATTGTTGCAATAACGCATTAGTGGTGTCCAACCCGGCCCGCTCCAGGCAAATATTGGTGGCTGTATTATCAGAGACGGTGATCATCAAGATCGCCAGATTCAACAAGCTCAGTTCGACGGGCCCCTCTAAATAAGTAAGCACCCCGCTACCACCCACATGTTGCGCCGGCTGGATGGCAATACGTTCTTCCAAGTCCACTTCACCCGCTTCCGCATGCGCCAGCAATTGGGTCAAAATATGAATTTTGATCGTCGAAGCGGTGGGAAAGATTTCGTCAGCGTTAATGGCCAGGGATAGATTGCCTGTTAAATCTTTGACCGCGATCCCAGCGACGCCAGCGAACCCTGCGATCTGGCTACGAAGCGTATCTTCCAGTTGTTGCCATAAAAGTTGACTCATTGTAATCCCTCTACTTTGGGTTTGATTAGACGTGACTTTCAGCATCAAGTTGCATCAATCTAAGCCGCATGCTATGATGGCTGAACAATGCCACTTGGCGGAATCGCAATTTTGCAGACGCTCAGGCCAGATATACGGATCGCCAATCAATTTTGTGATTTCATTTTGAAGTAAGGAGTAGGAAGTAACATAGTCTACTCCTTACTTCCTACTTCAAATTCACAAAACCTAAGTGCGATCCGTATATCTGCTTCATGCACATACTGATCGTATTGTGGCATGGGAGAAATTGAATGAAGTTTATCATTACAATTACGCGCGACGAGGACGGGATGTTCATTGCTGAGTGTCCGGCCATTCCTGGATGTGTGAGCCAAGGTAGGACTGAAGCAGAGGCACAACACAATCTTCAAGATGCGATCAAAGAATGTCTGCAAGTTCGCGTAGAACTAGGGTTGCCATTAACGATTACCACAAAACAAGTTGAGGTTTTCGTTTAATGCCCATTGTCCCCCTGCTTCGCCCATGTGACGTCGTAAAAAACGTTTGAAAAATTTGGCTGGCAAGTTGTTCGGCAAAGAGGCAGCCATATTATCATGGTCAAAAAAGGCCATATTGCTACGTTATCTATCCCCAACCATTCTGAAGTGGCGCGCGGAACCCTACGCAGTTTAGTTATAAAAGCGGGTTTGACGCTAGGAGCGTTTATTGAAGTTTCTGAATCGTAAACCTCTTAGTTCAATTTCATAGTTTGTGCTGCAATTACCGCGATTTAAAAATCCGATTACACCTGCAAGACATCAATTCGCTTAAACTGGGTCACATCCACCAGCCCTAAATCGGAGATGCGCAGTTCTGGGATGACGACCAGCGCGAGTAGACTCAATTGCATGTTGGCATTGTTCAGATGACAGCCGCAGGCGCGGTATTCGGCTAGCACACTTTCTGCCTTGCGCGCCACTACTTCGGCGCGTTCATCGGACATCAGACCAGCAATTGGCAACTCGACCACGGCGCGCACTTGGCCGTCGCGCACGACGAGCATGCCACCTTGACGTTTTGCCAGTTCATTCGCTGCCAATGCCATCGCCGCTTCATCCGTGCCGACGACGATCATGTGATGGGCATCATGGGCCACGGTGGACGCGATGGCGCAGGGTAGATTCAAGCCAAAGCCATGCACAAAGCCCACCTGTACGCCGCCGGTGCCTTGATGCCGCTCAACAACGGCGACTTTGCACACGTCCTGCGCCAAATCGCCAACGACTTCGCTATCCTGCACGGGTAGATCAAAAATCAGATGTCTGGTCGGTGCTTGGTTTTCGATTACGCCGATCACGTTGGCTTTGACAGTAGGGATTAGCGATTGGAGATTTGAGATTGGGATTTTAAAGTCATTGGCGGTTAATACTTTGCCCAAGTGGACGGACTGTTTGACTTCGGAGGGATAGTCGAACTTGGGTAATTCCATCAGCCATTGTCCATTTTTCGCAATGACATCACCGGCGGCGATCACAAGCTCGGCGCGGAAGTCAATCAAACTGCTGGTGAGCACAATATCGGCATAACGGCCTGGCGCAATTTGGCCTATGTCGCGGCTTACGCCAAAATGTTCGGCGGTGTTGAGCGTCATCATTTGGAGCGCTGTGATCGGTTTCAAGCCTTGGGCGATGGCGTGGCGCAAGACGCGGTCCATGTGGCCTTCGTTGATCAGTGTGCCCGAGTGCGAGTCGTCGGTG
>JBBREZ010000601.1:0-3572 GCA_038225095.1 Caldilineales bacterium | reverse complement strand
TGGCGGGCAACATGCTGACCCATACCGCGGCCTGCTTACCGCCGCTGCCTTCGGGTTTCTGGGATCGCACCCCAAAGGCAACACCAGGTCGCCTGCGGCGTGTGCTGGCAAAGGCTATTTTCCCAAACTTAACAGACTTGGCACCGGAACTTCGAAAAAAGAATTCAGTTTCTGACCATTTACCCAAGGGCGTTGACGCTCATCACCGTCATAAACCCCCACTTTCTATTCTTTTTACCGGAAACTAAAGTATAAGATGGTCTGACTAAGCCGTTGCTGTGAATCGATCAGGGCTGCGTCCGTGTTGCGCCCATCGCGCACTAAACTTAAGTCGGCGTGCCGAAACGAAGGACGTAGCCGTTGTGATCTTCGATGCGAAACTCGCGCATGCCCCACGGTTGATTTTGCAGCGTGTTGCGGATGTGAACCCCGTTGGCGCAATAGGTATTGTACAGGTGTTCGATGTCCGCCCCGACCATCATATAGAGCTGACCACTCGGCCTGATCGCGCTTGGGTCATCTGCCAGCGTAAACTGGATGCGCACGCCATGCGCCGTCCATTCCCCGCGCGACACACCAGCATGGCTGGGCGGATCGCCATAGACAAAATCAACGGTAAAGCCCAGTTTTTCCTGATAATAGGCGAGTGTCGCTTCGATGTCACTGACCGGCAAGACGGGCTGAATGCTGTAGAATGAACAATCTGCGTCAGATTTCTGCGCATTTTCTGTGCTGCCCGGCCACTCAGCGGCGCGCATGCCATAGACTTGGGTCATGTGGGCCACGGTTTCATTCGCAAATTTTTGCAGGAATTGACCCTTATTTGTAAAGCCTAATTTTTCCGCCAGCCGTCGCGAGGCAAGATTCTGCTCATGAATCCACAACTCGACGCGCTCAATCGCTAATGTGTTAAAGCCGTAGGTGATCGCCGCACGCGCAGCCTCGGCGGCATAGCCTTGCCGCCAATAGCTGGGATGCAGCATATAGCCAAACCCACTGCGGCCCGTTGTGTGATGATAGCCAGCGAAGCCAATCACTAATTGCTCAATGGCATGTTGAGTGCGGTTTACGCAAATGGCCCACCAGCAGCCGCCATGCTTGATCATAGCCGCTAATTCTGCTGCGGTCTCGCTAACCTCCTTGTGCGGCAACTTGTGCCAATAGCGCATCGCCACGGTATCCCGAAAGACCGGATGCAAGGCAGCCGCATCGGTAACCGCCAGCGCACGCAAGGTCAGCCGTGTGGTTTCAATCAGCGGTGGTTCGATCATGCTAAATTCTTCAGCTTGGTTGGAAATGGATACGCCATCAATTACCCCAGATTCTGGCCGCGCTGCCAGGCCACGCTTGTGAGCAGCAAGCCGTATAGATCATCTTCCATCGGAATGCGTAGTTCGTCCAATTCTTCGGGCAGCGGATCACGGTTTTGAAAGGTAACAAACGGCAAATCATTGATGACAGCCAGCGGCGTCTGTTCGCTGCCCTCGCCCATCACCAGGACAGCAGCCGTTGCCAGCGCATCCATCACATTGACTTTGGTCATGCGCAGCGTCCGCCCAAAGAGATCCGGTGTGCCGACATAATCGTTGAGCGCCAGAAAGCCGCTATGCGCAATCGCCACCCCAGCGACGCCCAAGCGTAAGGGGGTGACATTGCTATCCGTAATCACCACGCCAACCTGCTCACACGCAAAGCGCTGCTGTAAATAGACGCGCACGGCATTCGCGGTGGCTTGGGGTTCGCGCGGCCACAAAATATGATAGCCGTCGCCATTCGACTCGTCGATGCCCGCGCTGGGGATCAGCCGGCTGTCCTTGATCGTCAGGCTAACATGATAGCGGTTGGCTCCTGGCGGCAAAAAATAATCGGCTTCTTGTTCAACTAATGTCTGCTTATCGACATCCCCCAGCTTGACAATTCGACCTTGGCAGAACGCCACGATTTTAGAGGTGATCGCCAGAATGGAGCCATTTTCAAAGGAAGTAAGATAGCCATCCAGAAACGTCAACAAATCCTGGTCTCTGCTGGTAACTTTGTGCGTTTTAATTGCGTATATTTTCATGAGTTAGAGTGAAAGATAGGAGGACCCCTCCCGCGCCCAAGGGGCTCCCGCTCCCCTGGCCGCTTCGCTAGGAGAGGGGACCGATGGCACTTTATGCCTGCTATGCGATCAGGGATAAAATGAGCTACTTCATCTGTCCCTGATCGGTCCCCTCCCAGCAGGCCACGTGCGGTGAGCTTGTCGAACCGCAGCCGAACGGGGGGCTAGGGAGAGGTCTGGGCGCAGAAGGGGTCCAGCGTTAATGTTCCCGGCCTTGCAAATGGTTGTGCAAGGGCGTGTGCTGGTGGAAAAGGCCATTTTGGTGCAGCCGTTGATGGAGCCGATTGTGGGCCGTTTCCAGGCTGGCGCGCATCTGCTTGAAGCGTACAGCAGCCGGTCGCGGCGCCAGCGTGTCGATATAGGCCAGTGCGCCCTCGATTTGTGCAAGCACTGCGCCGGCATCCTTGGGCGAAAAGAGCGGCTTGCCTTCGATCAAAACTTGGATCGCGCTCGTATGCGCCGCGATTTCGCCATGCTTGCCCTGATAACTGCCACGCACGCGCAACGCTACCCAGGTTGATTCGTTGATGCGGACGGTTGTGTGGCCTGTGGCCGCCAACTGTTTGTTGACGTTCACCTGATCGGCGACCAAGCCGCCCACTACCACCTCAACTTGGTCAATGGGCACACTCACCGATTCGACTTTCCAGGTGATATTGACTGTGCCACCGGTGGGCGGTAATTGAATTTTGCCGCCAGGTGACATGCCATCCACCATAATCGACGCCAGCGGGCCAACCGTGACAAAGGTGTTGCCGGCCTTGACCGCCGCTATCCAATTTTCATAGGAGAAAGGCCGGTCGCCCAGGTGCGTATAGGTGCGCATGCCGCCCAACAACCAAGCTTGGCCCATCTTGTCCGAACCGCCGACCACCGGCACTTGATAGCCCAAATTGAGATAACGATACCAGTCAGCCAGACCATAAGGGCTGATCTGGCTGTCGAATGGGTTGAAACTCATCATTTCGATGCCGTGGATCAGACCAAGCACAATATCGGCGGCGCGCTCCAATTGCGGATTTGGCGCATGCGGCATGATCACTAAACCGCCTTGGTCGATGCAGCGTTGCGCCCATTCAGCCATGCTCACTTCCAATCGATCGCCGATGGCCGATTCGGAGGGACCACCGGTGCAGAGTGGGTGGATCATATTGCCCGCATAACCGAGCAGCGAAATGTGCCCAAGCACCTGCATCCGGTTTTCTGTGCCCACGCGCACCAGAAATTCGCCGTCGCCGCCAAATTCTTTGGCGCCCAACGTCGTTTTGCCGTCAAAATCACTCACATTGCTGAACATCTCACCCCACTGGCTGGCCAGTAAGTTGACGACGTGCACGCCTTCGGCTTGGCCTTCCAACAAAGCGGTGGTTGGACTGAGGAAATGGACATGCGTGTCGGCCGTCACCCAGCCCTGCTCGCGCCAATGTAGCACTTTTTCCAGTTCAAAGGTGATTTCATTGGTCTCTGCTGT
>JBBREZ010000600.1:0-3592 GCA_038225095.1 Caldilineales bacterium | reverse complement strand
CCCATTGTGTAGAAATAAGGCGTATTGGGCAAGGCCGCCGCGCCAAAGCCAAAACGCACGGTAGGCAGCGTTGGTTCGGCGTGCCAGTCGGGAAAAGCAAGTGTGGTCAACGCCAGACTTTGCGCAGGCGCTGCACTATTAACAAATGTTGCGTTCACGTTCAGGTTGTCTTTAGCCGCGGCATGCGCCGCTGTCGGCACATCCACCGCAATCGCTAACTCGCGCGCCGCGCACGGCCCCAGTGCAAAAGGCTGCGTGATCGCTTGCCCATCGGCATCCAACACCTGCGCTGGCCACTGATTGTCGGTGAGCGCAAGCTGCACGGTAGCGCTCAACGCCCCTGTGTTTGCCACGCGCAATTGATAGGTAATGCGCCCGCCAGCTTCCCCCATCAGGGTAGCTGGTTTGGCAGACAGGCTGAGGTTGTAATTTGGTTTGTCACCGGTCGCCCAGGCAACACTTCGCCCCAAAGTTTCGGCAATCGCTTGGCTGCGATTGCCAGCGCGCGGGCCGATATTTTCGAAGCCAACGGCAAAGTAAACCGCCCGATAAGCGGCCGCGCAACTGTCAATCGCCAGCGCTGCGCCGCTCTGATTGCCCGCATAGGTCAAAACAGGATAGGCCGTCCCATCATTGGCGGTTGGCGCAACCCCATCGGGCGAGAGCGCGATGGGGCCATTCGCGTAGCCATACAAGCTGGCATTGGTGATCGTGAGATTGATGCCTTGCAAAAAGCCTGCACCCGTCAGCGTATCGTCTGGGCCAGCGGCCGTCAGCAACTCTTGGGTGGCATGCAAATAGCGATCAAAAAACCTTGTGCCACTGTCCGCACCGATATCCTGACCCGATAAAATCAGGCGGCCGCCTTGGTCCAGATACTGGGCTAACGTCTGATCCGCGCCAATCGCGCCGGGTGTACCGCCTGCATAGCAACCAAAGCTACAGCCATGCTGCGCCCAGATCACCAACTTATACTGACTCAAGGTTGCCAGCGGCGGGATGCCATAGCCGAGGCTGCCGTCGCTGAGAATTTGGGTGCCGGTGATATCGCTGTATTGAATGCGCCAATTGTCGTATTGATAATTTTCTTGGTCCAGCGCCGCTTGAAAAATCTTGACGGTGGACCAGCCGGAGAACCAGCCGCCTTGCGCATCGGCGTCAACCAGCAAGATCGAGGGCGCACTTTGCAAGGCAAAATCGTAGTTAAACGGCTGTGTAGACATGGTAATCTGGGCTTGCTGCACGCGTTGGCCCGGTGTGCGCACGATGACAGAGTGCACGCCTAGCGGCAGTGCGAGCGCATAGCTGCCATCGGCGTTGGTCTGCGTATTGACTTCTGGCCTTGCTGCTATATAAAGCAGCGCGCCATTGACTGGCGTATTGCCATTGCGGACAAAGCCGCTCAAGGTGGCCTTGGGCAAAGGTTGCAGTGCAAAATCGGCCTGTGATAACGTGTTGGCGAAGACTATTTGCTGCGTAAACGTGGCGCTGTAATAGCCCCATGCCTGCACCTGAACATTGTAACCACCCGCCGGCACCGTGATTGAATAGAGCCCCGTGCTGTTCGTGTTCGCACTAAAATGGTTGGGCGAATTGCTGTGATTGCCCTGCACCTGCGCTTGACTAATCGCCAGCTTGGTGCTGGCATCCACTACTTTGCCGCGCAAATCACCGGCTGATAGCACCCAGCGCACCGCGTCATAGGCATTGATGCGCCCGTAGCCATAATCGTCATCTGGCCCTGGTTTGCCCAGATCGATGGCCGTATACTCCATAAAACTTTCCAACTCGTCCACACTAAAATCGCGCACGCCATCTTTTAAATCTGCGGCCACCATCAGCGCAATCAACCCGGTGACATGCGGCGCGGCCATCGACGTGCCAGACTTTTGCGCATAGTTGTCGCCAAGCAGGCTGGAAAGCACATCAACCCCCGGCGCGGTCAATTGTGGCTTCTGCACACCCGCGTAGATGGACGGGCCACGTCCGCTAAAAGCGGCAATCTGATCGCTGCGATCAGTCGCGCTAACGGTGATAGCTTCCGGCGCGTTGGCCGGCGTCCCAATCGAACCAGGACCCGCCGACGGATTGCCCGCCGCAAACACGGGGGCAATGCCAGCGGCGCGCAACTTCTGGATGGCGGGGCGTAACACCTCGCTCAATGGATTGGCTGAGCCCCACGAGTTATTGACCACATCAGGCGCTTTAGAACAATCGGCCGTGGCCAGATCACCGGTCAGATCGGTGGGACAGAAGAGCCATTGAAAGGCTTTCAAGGCCCCAATGTCATCGTTAATGCCGCCGGGCATCGTGCTATAGCAGATGCCGGACAGCGCAATCCAGGTGGCCCCGGGCGCCATACCAACTTGTTCGCCCGGTCCGCCACCATCGCCAACCGCCGTGCCCATCGTGTGGGTGCCGTGACCATCGCAATCATGCGGCTGGCTGGAAACGCTCGCCCCCAAGTTGCCATCTTTGTACAAATGGCTGTCCGGTTCAAACCAGTTGTAATTGTGGTTGAACTGGCCGTTGCCCAGGTTGCCGCGATAACGCCTGACTAGCGCAGGGTGGGATAAATCCACCCCCGTGTCAAAGTTGGCCACGACCGCGCCTTGGCCAGTGATGCCCAGTTCAGACCAAACCCGATCTGCGCCCACCAAGCTGATATTCCAGTTCGCCGGATCTAGTTTGGCCGCCCGAACTTGCGTTGACGGCTGGCTACCGATGATTGGCTCATCGGTAAAAGCGATCAGCGGATAATTGGCGCTGATCCGCACCACGTCATCACGTTGCGCTAAGGCAATTAGTGTACTCAGATTGCCCTCGACCGCCAACGCATTCACAATGTAGAACGCTTGATAGGTGGTGACATCATTTTGTACAATCTGGGCATCCAGCAACGACTTGACAGTGGCCTGCGCCGCTTGGGCCGCGCTGAGCAAGGTTGTCAACATCGCATGGCGTCGATCTGCCTGGCTGGCGTAAACGGCTGTTTGCTGGGCGCTTAGATCAGTTTGATCGCGCAGATAGACCAGAAAACGCGTCTGTTGCAAGCGCTGCTGCGCTGGCGCGGGCAAACTGGGGACGTTGCTCAAATAGGCGGGGGTGACGTTGCCATTTAGTTCGGCCAAAATGCGCGGATCGACTTTAGCCTGAATGGCATGCGACAATCTGATCCAGACGGGCCAGGCTGGGTCTTTCTGGACGGTGGCGTTTGGCGTCGCAGCCGTAACCGGTGGCTGGTGAAGGCCAACTTCAGGTGTTCGCTTGCCTGCATCCAGCCATGCAGCGGCTGCCGCATCGGTGTGAGCAAGGGTAATGGCAAGTGTCGTTACTAAAAAAAGCGGCAGCCAACACCGCAATGGAAATTTCATGCTATCCTCCGGGGGATTGTGCGGTGCTGGCTGGATGCAGCATAGGAATGGTTAATGGTTAACGGGTAACGCTTAATTGTCACGTATCTTTAGATCGTTCAAAAACTAAGTGAAGAAGTATCAATAGATCGTTCAGCACATTAACAACCGAAGTATCAATAGATCGTTCAAAAGCGTGTAAAATCACCTTGTTCCCAGCGAGGAGGGGTGAAAATGAA
>JBBREZ010000599.1:0-3641 GCA_038225095.1 Caldilineales bacterium | reverse complement strand
AATCGTCTTTGGTGTGCGCTGCCACAAATTGACCAGTAACTCTTGCATAATGATGCGCGTTTGGGCGTCCAACGCGCCAAATGGCTCATCCATCAGCAAAACTTCGGGGTCATTGGCCAGCGCGCGCGCAATCGCCACGCGCTGCATCATCCCCCCCGACAATTCTTTGGGATAGTGATGCTCGAAATTCTTGAGGCCGATCATTTCAATGTACGATTGCGCCACCTGGGTGCGCTGTGCCGCCGGCATCGCACGCAGGCGCGAGCCAAATTCGACATTGCCGCGCACCGTCAACCAGGGAAAAAGCGTGTATGTTTGAAAGACCATGCCGCGCTCGGCGCTTGGTCCTTCAATGCGCCGCCCGTCCAGCAGTACTTCACCCGCACTGGGTTCGACCAGGCCAGCAATCACGCGCAACAGCGTCGATTTTCCACAACCACTGGGCCCAACAATGCTGATAAACTCGCGGTCGGCAACCTCTAGCGACAAATTATCAACCGCGGTAACCTCCGCGCCCCGCCGTGTGCGGAATTTCATGATGATGTTGGAGACTTGCAGCTTAGGTGGTTGTATCATGTTGAACGTTTCTTCTGATGCTTGAGATCGCGCAGATATTCAACTAAAATGTGAACCTGTGTACTTGGATTATCTGTATCGTCGTTGAAAGCCCGTTCATAGGCACGCTTCGCATTGCTAATCGCTTGCTCGGTATGTAACATAACCTGCTTATATACATTTTTACTGCCTTCTTCGTAGTCAGGCAGATATTTCCTCAGATCATGCTTCATGCATTCACCTGGGCTACGCTTTCCTGAACGTCCATAGGCGCTGGTAGTGTACGTAAAATGGAGATATAGCCAATATTCGAAGCAAGGTACTGAGGTGATCACGTAGAAGACATTGGCTGGCTTTGCCACTTTAATATCAGCTATTACTGCCTGATAGGTAGGATGTTCATCTTTATCAATCACACAATATACACGATCGAATTTATTCTCTTGCTCTTCCTTATAGCGCCTTTTTGCATAGTTGATTACACTTTTGGGGCTAGAACCCGAGTTACCATCCACTTCTACATTGGCGGTGTTTAATTTCAAATCGTCAATCAAGGCGCGCAAGTAATTTGGTTCAGTTTTACTTCCTTCACAAACAATTAAGACTCTATCATAAGGGTCGCGTTTAGGCAGTGGACGGCGTAGATTTTTCTCACTCCGCGCTCTACTGCTCACTGACACCCTCCAAAATATGAGTGATATCAGCGAAATAGGGTAATGCACCATAACGACCCTGCAAGTAGCTTTTCTCTAGATTTTCTGTCTCCTTGCGCGGGCTGAAATCACTGAGTGGATAAAGTGTCGTTGCGTTGTATTCGTCTTTTTCTGTGAACCATACTTGATCGCGGCGAAAAACATCTTGATTAAGAATTGACGTCTCATGCGTTGTAAAAATCAATTGAGCATTCTGCTGATTCAACGTGTTATTGTGAAACATCAAAACTAGAGCTTTGACTAGTTTAGGATGTAGATTGTCATTTAATTCATCGACGATTAATACATAGCCGTTTTTCAATACATCAAGCCAAGGACCGACAAAAGCGAAAAATTTACGTGTACCATCAGACTCTTCATTCATGTCGAGAATAAATCTCTCCTCATTGTCTCCTGTGTGAATTGTTTTAACGCCAAATTTTTTGACTCTTACACTATTAGAATCTTTTAAGCGTTCAGCTAATCTTTCACGCGATGTATCTGGCAATTCTTCAAGTAAGTGCTCAATATCGACCTTTTCACTCTCAATCTCTAGATCACGGATATTGAAATCAGCAGCACGCATGATATCAATAATCTGTTGCTTGCCCTGTTCAGTTTCACATTGTTCAAGCGTGAAACCGGGTGATAGTTTATCTAGGCCAATTATCTTGAGCTTAAATTTAAACCAGTCGAACACTGACTGTAACTGTGTATTGTTCAGTTGAATAGCAGTAGATAAGAACAATGCGTTAGGACGCGTTGCCTCTTGCCAAAGTTGTTTTGTACCTGTCAGCTTATCTGTATTTCCCCATTCATACTTTTGTGTGACTTGATTAAACTTGCGGTCAATCCAGCTTTGCGAACGGCCTTTAGGATAAGCCAACAACCATTCTTCCAGAATCTGTTTGTTTGTCGCCACAAAACCATATTGATAACGAATAGCTTCGCTGACAAAGATAACTTCGAATTCAGAAGGTTGATCCTGGGCAACACGATCAAAAAGGTAAGGGGTTATCCTCACATCATCGCCACGTTGGCGCTGGGCAGACGATAAGATGATTCTTCTCATCGCTTGCAAAGCTTTAATTAAATTAGTTTTTCCAGACGCATTTGGTCCATAGATAGCGGCGGAACGTAGTAAGGTTAGCTTGCCGCCCAATACAGGCATTGTATTTGTGTCTTGGAGTTCAGCACTAGGGGAACTGCTCATCGAAAATGTCTGTCGTTCTTTGATAGAACGAAAATTTTTCACTGAGAATTCAATTAGCATAAATTCTCCTGTAGTAGGAATCAGAATGGATTTTTTGACGGTTTAGTGCGAATTATACCTTAAAATTGCCATTCTGTCTAGTTATCAAGAATCCTATTCAATTGAATTAACCGTTGTAATCTACCAGATTTAATCAGAATTCAATGCCAAATAGTTTTTACCGAATGCGCGGCGACCAGGGCAGCACCACCCGATGCAGCCACTTGAAGACAATATCGCTGACAAAGCCAAGAAAGCCAATCGTGACCAGGCCAACGAAAATTTTGTCGGTGCGCAGCCCGCGCTGCGATTCGAGGATCATGATGCCCAGACCTTTTTCGGCCGCCACCAGTTCCGCCACCACCAAATAGGTCCAAGCCCAGCCAATCGTGATGCGCAGGTTATCCATTACGCCGGGCAGGGTGGCCGGGACCAAGACATGGGTGACGACGCGCAGCCGCGAAGTACCCAAGGTGTAGGCGCTGTCGAGTAGATCTTTGGGTACATGTGCGGCGACGTCGGCCACCAATAAAATTAACTGGAAAAAGGTGCCGATGAAGATCACGGCGATTTTCTCTTCAATCCCCAGGCCAATGTAGAGAATCAACAGCGGGATCATCGCGCTGACGGGCAAATAGCGGATAAAGTCTACCACTGGCTCGAAGAGCGCTTCAAAAAACTTAAAACTGCCCATCAAAATGCCAAACGGTACGGCCAACACCGCTGCGAGCGCCCAACCGATCAGAATAACGCTGGTGCTGGCCCAGGCGTTTTCCAACAATTCACCGCTGGCGATCATGCGCACTGCCGCGCTCAAGACGGCGGTCGGTGTCGGCAGAAAGTAGGATGGCTTCACAAAGCCGCCATAACTCAACACGGCCCAGATGCCAAAGAGCAACGCCAGACTGAAGATCACAATCGTGGCGTAATGCGCGCGTGGGATCGGCTCCTGCGGTCGAAGGTCATTGCTTAGCTTAAATTTGCGGCGCGCGGTTAATTCGGTCATTGTTTTCCAGTGGGTGGGATGAGTGCGGAATGCGGTGTGTCAATCGTAGTTCACTCCCCAATACGCACGTTTGCTACATCTACAAATATTACCCCTCTACTAGATCCTCCGCCTTAAACGGTGTGGTGTGGTGGTG
>JBBREZ010000598.1:0-3644 GCA_038225095.1 Caldilineales bacterium | reverse complement strand
AAGCTTTTCACTCAAGTAATCGAGAACGCAAACAGACTTTACGCGAATCGTAGGTGCGGTTAGAAACCGCACAATTTGTGTAAACCAGCCAAGTGCGGTTAGAAACCGCACCTACGATTCGCGTAAAGTCTGTTTGCGTTCTCGATTACTTGAGTGAAAAGCTTGCAACACTTGCCTGTGCCAGATGGCGTTTCCAGCACAGAACGACTGCTCCCAGGCTTATGGTTGTTCTTTGCTTTTTGATTACAGGCTACGGAATATCATCTAACCCCGCAGCCCTCATCCCAGGTGCATAACCTAGATGCAGCATAAAGTATAAATCTGTTTATTCAAGGAAAAGGAAAAAGGAGAATTCGAATGTCAACACAAAAGCTTTCCCGCCGTGAATTTTTGCGGGTAGGGGCGCTCACCGGCGTCGGCCTGACGCTCGTCGCTTGCGCCCCCGCGCCCGGTGCGGCTCCCCAAGCTGGCAATACACCAGCCGCCGCTGGCGGCAGTAGTGGCCCCTATCAAGGCAAGTTTGTGATTATGAGTGCGGGCAATGCGAATCAGAACGCACCTTTGATCAAAGGCATCGAAGAAGCGCACCCCGGTGTCAAGGTCGAATGGCGCTTTCTACCCAGCGAGCGCTACACCGAATTGTTCACCGCGTCTGAAGTGGCGGGCGATCAGATCGATATTATGGACCTCAACGGTCAGGATTTGCGCCGTTATGCCGTTGGCAACAAGTTGGTCGATTTGTCGGACATTGATTACAAGGATCGGTTCCGCGAGGTTGGGTTGAAGACCTACACTGTAAAAGGTAAATTATGGGCGCTGCCACGCGGCGGCATCAGCGGTTTCCCTTTCCTGTACAACAAGAAACTGCTTACTACCATTGGCATAAGCAAGGAGCCGGAAACGTACACCGAACTGTTGCAAATGGCGCCGGAACTGAAGAAGGCGGGTGCAGCCCCCTTTGTTCACGCCGGCAAGAACATTTATCTGTGGCCGATCTGGCAATTTTTCGCCTATGCCCAGACCTCCAAAAATGATCCGGTTGAACAGACTTTCAAGGTGCTGAGTGGTCAAACCAAATTTACGGATGCGGACCATGTGGCTGGGTTGGAGATTCTTAGCAAATACGCCAGCGACGGGATGTTCATTGACGGGGTCAACAGCTTGGATAGCGATAGCGCGTGGATTGCGTTCTCGCAGGGCAAGGCTGCCTTCTGGTATCAACATAGTTCTGCGGTGGGCACCTATCGGGCGGGAAAGTTTCCCGAATTGGACATGTCATTGATGCCGCCGTTGCGCTCAGTCGAAGACGCGACGGTGAAACGCATGTTGCCGGGTGGCACTGGTTCGGCCACCTGTATCTATGCCAAGGTTGCGCCGGAACGCTTGGATCTGGCGCGCAAAATTTTAGATCTGATGACCAATGATCAATGGGTCAAATGGGCCAATGATCTGAATAAGGATCCCGTTTCGACGAACAAGAAGGTGCAGGCGAGCACCGATGAATTAGCGACAAAGTATGCCAAAGAGTGCGCCGACAACCAGTTTACTTATCTGGACTGGTATTGGCCACCAGAGATTACGCGCGCCTTCCAAGAGAATCAACAAGCCATTGTTGCTGGCACTAAAAAGCCGGATGAAGCAGGGGCTTCGATTCAAAAGGCATTGGATGATTTGTACAAGGATGGCTATAAGTTTGAGGCGTAGTGAAAAGTGATGAGTGACCATGAATCACTTTTCACTCATCACGATTTAGGGGGTGAAGATGGCCGCTGTCACTGTACCACGTACTATTCGGCGCAGAAACCTAGGCCCCTACCTATGGGTGCTGCCTGCCCTGCTGCTTTACATTATTTTTAAATTATTGCCGATGATTGCTGGTCTCTACCTGGCGCTGATTCAGTGGGACGGGATCGAACCGGCAAAGTTCGTCGGCTTGCAGAACTTTCAGCGCATGTTGGATGATGAGATTATCCCGCTGGCGCTGCTGAACAATGTGAAATATGCCATAGGTACCGTGATTGGCAAGATGATCCTGGCCCTTTTGCTGGCCCTGATCCTCAATCAGGCGCTGCGCGGGCGCGGTATTTATCGCACAACCTTATTCATGCCGGTTGTCATGTCATTTGTCGTGGTTGGCATTCTATGGTCCTGGTTATATAACGGGCAATTTGGCCTGTTAAACAACTTGTTACACAAATTGGGGCTGGACTTTTTGATCCTGGATTGGCTGGGCGACACCAAAGTTGCGCTTTGGTCGCTGGTCGTGGTGGATATTTGGAAATGGTATGGCTTTCATATGGTCATCTTTCTGGCGGGATTGCAAACCATTCCACAGGAACTATATGAAGCGGCGCGCATTGATGGCGCAGCCCGTTGGCAACAATTCAGGCGCATTACCTTGCCCCTGTTGCAACCAGTGATGCTCGTCAATATCACGCTGTCGTTGATGGGCGCGTTCAACGTCTTTGACATTCCCTATGTGATGACCGAAGGCGGGCCAGCGAATTCAACGATGGTGATGGCGTTGCATATCTACATCCGCGGCTTCAAATTTTACAAATTTGGCTACTCGGCGGCCTTATCCTATATGTTGCTGGCGCTGGTCACCTTGATGGCAGCGATTCAGATGCGCTTTATGTCGCGTGAGAGTGTGAGTTGAGTAAAGGAACCTAACTCCACCCCACCCTTTCTAGGGGAGGGTGGGGTTCCTAGTACGGCTGGAAGTGAGGCAAAAAATGAACAAGACAACCCTAGTTTCCCAGCCATCCATGGCGCGGGCAGACAAAACACCTCTGGTGGCAACAAAGCGCTCCGTGCGCTTGGATCAATGGCTGGTTTGGCTGGCAAGCCATCTGGTCCTGATCTTTTTTACCGTGGTGGTCGTCTATCCAGTGCTTTGGATGTTGCTCGCTTCGTTGAAATCTAACAGCGAAGTGGTGACCAATGTGTGGGGCCTGCCGACCGCGTTGCACTGGGAAAATTACACCAGCGCCTGGCAGACGGCTCAGTTGGGCTATGCGTTGCTAAACAGTGTGATCGTCTCGGTGGGGACGGTCGTGCTGGTAACCGCGCTGGCAGGGACCGCAGCGTTTGCCTTTGCCAAGCTGCGCTTTCGCTATGCAACGCTGCTCTTTTTGATTTTTATCTTCACCATGCAGGCGCCTGCGCCGGTGATCCCACTCTATGTGATGTTGGTCAAACTGGGGTTGACGGATAGCCGTCTGGGGCTCATTCTACCAACGGTGGCCGGTGGTCTGCCGCTCGCGATCTTTATCTTCCGCGCGTTTTTCCAATCGCTGCCCAGTGAGCTATTGGATGCCGCTAAGGTGGACGGTTGCACCGATTTTGTGGCTTTTCTGCGCATTGTTTTGCCAATCTCCGGCCCGGCAATCGCCACCGTGACGATTTTGCAATTTGTGGGCGCGTGGAACGATTACTTTTTAGCCTTGATCCTGGTGCGCTCACCAGAGATGCGCACAATCCCGCTCGCCATTCAGGTCTTCTTCTATGCCTGGGGACGCACGGAATGGCAACAAGTCTTTGCCGCGTTAAGTATAGCCTCGTTGCCAATGATCCTCCTGTATATCATCCTGCAACGCCAGTTTATTCAGGGGTTGACGGCGGGTGCGGTTAAGGGATAATGG
>JBBREZ010000597.1:0-3703 GCA_038225095.1 Caldilineales bacterium | reverse complement strand
GTTCGATGCTTTGTCTAACCACAAAGACATACGCCCGAAGCGTGGCCGATCAACTTGTCCAACCCAACCTTTGTGGCCTGGTGTTTTTGTGGTTTTTCCTATGTAAGGAGTCTCGATTATGCCAGACTTCAAAGTCGTAAGCGACTTTCAACCGACCGGCGACCAACCGCAGGCAATTGTCAAACTGGCCGACGGTATTCGCCAGAATTTACATCATCAAGTGCTGCTCGGCGTGACTGGTTCGGGCAAGACATATACCATGGCAAAGGTGATCGAAGCGGTGCAGCGGCCAACCCTGGTGATGGCGCACAACAAGACGCTGGCCGCACAGTTGTATAGCGAGTTTCGCGAGTTTTTGCCCAACAATGCGGTCGAATACTTTGTCAGCTATTATGATTATTATCAACCAGAAGCGTACATCGCCCGCACGGATACCTTCATTGAGAAGGATTCACAGGTCAATGAGGAGATCGATCGCTTGCGTTTGGCGGCCACCAGTTCGTTGCTCAGCCGGCGCGACGTAGTGCTTGTGGCTTCGGTCTCATGCATTTATGGTCTAGGTAGCCCGGCCGATTATGGGCGGGCGGTGTTGCATCTGGCCGTGGGTGACATGGTGCGCCGACAGCAGTTGTTGCGCCATCTGATCGAAATTTATTATGAACGTAACGATAACACACTGGAGCGCGGTCACTTTCGCGTGCGCGGTGATGTGTTAGAGATCCAGCCGGCTGAGCGTGAATTTGCCTATCGGATCAGCTTGTGGGGCGACGAGATCGAGCGGATTACGCAGATTAACACGTTGACCGGTGAAGTATTGGCCGACCAGCAGGCGATTGATATCTATCCGGCCAAACACTTTGTGACGCCGCAAGAGCAATTGCAAGCGGCTATCGTCGATATTGAGCAGGAGATGGAGGAGCAGGTTGCGCTCTTTCAATCGCAGGGTAAACTGTTAGAAGCTCAGCGGATTCAACAGCGTACACGTTACGACATGGAGATGTTGCGCGAGGTTGGTTATTGCAGCGGCGTTGAAAACTACAGCCGGCCGTTGGCACGACGCCCAGCCGGCAGCACACCGTGGACCCTGCTTGACTACTTCCCGCCCGACTGGCTGATGTTCATCGACGAAAGCCACATGTCGGTGCCGCAGATTCGCGGGATGTATAATGGCGATCGGGCGCGCAAAGAAGTGTTGGTGGACTTTGGTTTTCGGCTGCCCAGTGCGCTGGATAATCGCCCGCTCAAGTTCGATGAGTTCAAATCGCACGTCAATCAGGCCGTCTATGTGAGCGCCACGCCGGGACCGTATGAAAAGGAACTTTCCGAGCAGACGGTCGAACAAGTAATTCGGCCCACGGGCCTGATCGATCCGCGCGTGGATGTGCGCCCAACCGAAGGCCAGATCGAGGATTTGTTGCGCGAGATCAAGATCCGCGTCGCCAAAGGCCAGCGCGTGATGGTGACAACGTTGACCAAGCGCATGTCCGAAGATCTGACCGAGTATCTGGCCGAGTTAAACATCAAAGTCAACTATTTGCACAGCGACATCCAGACGCTCGAACGGATCGAAATCCTGCGCGATCTGCGCCTGGGGGTCTATGATGTGATTGTGGGCATCAACTTGTTGCGGGAAGGGTTGGACTTGCCCGAAGTGTCGCTCGTTGCGATTCTGGATGCTGACAAAGAAGGCTTCCTGCGCAGCGAAAGTGCGCTGATCCAGACGATGGGGCGTGCTGCTCGCCACGTCGAAGGCATGGCAATTCTTTATGCCGACAAGATGACCGACGCTATGAAAGCGGCGATTGGCGAAACCACCCGGCGTCGCGAGATTCAGATGCGCTATAACCTGGAAAATAACATCGAGCCGCAAGGCATTGTTAAAAGTATTCGCGATCTGTCCGACCGTGTCAAGTCAATGGCCGAATCCAGGGTCGCCTATAATACTGAAGCAAACAACAGCATCGCCCCTGTGCTCAATCCTGCGCAATTGCCCAAGGACGAGTTGGACCGACTGATCAAGCAGATTGATAAAGAGATGAAAGATGCTGCCAAAGCCCTAGAATTCGAGAAGGCGGCTGCACTGCGTGATCAATTGATGGATTTGCGGACCCTGGAGATTATCGAAGCGCCGCTGAAGCGCAAGTAAGCTACGCAAGCTGCAAGGATACAGCCGCTTTCGTGCGTGGTTGTATCCTTGCAGCTAAAACACATCCCTGAGTGCAGCGCACGGGTCATCATCTGATGCGATAAACCAGCTCGGCCTGACCAGTGAAATCGGGTGCCCATTGGGCGCTACTTGGTTGCGTACTCAACCTGAAATTCACCCATCAGTTTCTATTGTTTTGAAAAATTTCCAAGATCCTCGGTCTCAAATTTCCCCATAATCCGCAGACCTAAAAAAATAGTGTCATATGGCCTTGTTATGAAAATTTTATCGCTGTCTACACACCGCAAGCCTGCCTTTGCCTGCTTGATCGCGCTGATGATCCTAGTTGGTTTGCTGAGAATCACGTTGACTTATCGCGTCTTTTGGCAGACTTGGGATGAGCCGGCCCGGATTGCTGGGGGCATGCAATGGTTGGCGGAAGGCCAGTACACATATGAACGCTTTACGCCGCCTTTCGCCTGTGTAATGAGTGCTTTAGGGCCCTACCTGGCTGGCGTCAGAAGCACGGGTCAACGCAGCATGTGGGACGAGGGCAACGCGATTCTGCATAGGGATGATGCCTATGAACGAAATCTGACCCTGGCCCGGCTGGGCATCTTGCCCTTCTTTATCGTGGCCGCTTTGGTGGTCGCAGCTTGGGCAAAAGTTTGCGGGGGCAGCATGACTGCGCTGTTGGCGGTGCTGTTATTGACGACATTACCGGCTACTCTTGGCCTCTCTGGTGTGGCTGGCTTGGATATGGCTTGTGCCGCCTGTGTGATTGCGGCGTTATTCGCTTTTGACACGTGGCTAAAGCGGCCCACGATAGGGCAGAGTTGCCTGCTGGGCGCAACCGCTGGACTGGCGATTCTCACAAAATTTACGGCGGTGGGATTTCTCCTGGCTGCGGGCGGACTGATGATCGTCGTCTACAGTTTTCAATTTTTCAGAAAGGATTCGCTTGGCAATCATGAGCGCTTGCGCGCTCGGCGCTGGATCACTGCCAGCGCACTCGCCGTACTGCTCTGTTTTCTGGTGATCTGGGGCGGGTACCGCTTTTCCACTGGCCCTTTATTTGCACCGGGTCCTGCTTGGCTTGCATGCAGGAACAGCAGGAGGATCAGGAAGCATAAGACAAAGCCACTGTACACTTGGCGCATAAGCAACCCTAACGAACACCCCGCTTCATCAGGAGAGAAAATTCACATAGCAGCCACACCTGTGCGTGGAGAATAGAGCAGTTCGGGAACATAGACTGAGATTGGCCTATCCACCCGCATGTTATACTCATAAGCGTCATCAATGAATACTTTTCGCAAGCTTATAGACAAACCAAATAAAGGTTGCACATTTGTAGAGGCACGGTATACCGTGCCCGTCCAGTTGGATTGTGCAGAGTCTATTTGGTTTGTCTATTAATTGGACTTTTGACAAAAATGGACCTTCTGAGCGGTGTGAAATGCAGTGCTACCAGAGAGAGAGCTGCTCACAGAAAAACAACAGAGGAATTAACCGGCAGTTTGGGTGGATTCGAACTTCGTCTCCAACCCCCTGTTA
>JBBREZ010000596.1:0-3729 GCA_038225095.1 Caldilineales bacterium | reverse complement strand
TGATTTCACTTAATTCGTATGCCGTCCACTGTTCACTCGCCAGTTGTTCATTTTTCATGCTGTCGCATCCTTTCTGATGCCTATTGTATCAAAGTATTCTACTATCCGATACCCCCTCTCTCACTTGTGGGTAAAGGTAAGTGGTAAGGGAGCGGGAACCCTTTAGGGCGTGGGTGGGGTTCCCTACTTGTCATTAAAGAAGATCATGCTATAGCAGAAGAGAGTCCCGATTTGGCCACCAAAGCGAAAGCCAGCTTCACCGAGCCATTTGCCGATGGTGACGGGGGGAACATAGGCTGGATCGGGCAGTTCTTCACTGATGGCTAGCCGAGCGCCGGGTTTGAGCACACGGCTTAGTTCGGCCAAGACCAACAGCTTATTCGGGATCTGCGCTAATGTTGCAATGAGGACGGCTAGATCAACACTGTCGTCGGCCAATGGCAATTGATAGGCGCCGCAACAATGTAAATGAACGCACCCCAACAATTCAGCTTCACTCAGCCGCTGGCGTGTCTGGTCTATGAGTGGTTGCTGTAAATCGACGGCATGGACGATGCCGGTTTCGCCCACCATGCGCGCCATGTCAACCGTAAATGTACCCGTTCCACAGCCAAGATCGAGCACCGTCATCCCTGGCGCAAAGCCAAAGTGACCTAAAGTCTCGACTGGATTGCGATATTTCATCCGCAACGGGTGGTCCAATACTTTGGCAAACTGGTGGGGCATCGGGCGCGGCTGCGTATGACAAGCCACCCGCAGGCTAACCTGAGAACTGAGCGCTGACCCCAAGCCAAAGAAGAGCGAATTATTCAAAAGCTTAAACATGAAGATTCCTAATCGTTAATTGTCGAGGGTCAATTGCCAATTACTAACATTGCGTAGACTATTTTTCGATTGATATATCATTGATAGTTATACTAGAACCGGTTAAATTTTGCGAATCGGGCATAGGAAGCAGAAACCTAAGGCTTAAAATTTATGCTCTATTTCCATCGACTCGAACAGGCTGATCATCTTGCAAGTTAGCCTTTTCATACCCTACGGGATAGTTTGTGTCCCGCCATTAACTATTAACCATTAGCCATTCACAATTCGCCATTAACCCTTGTCAATTTAAGCCGCCTGCGGCTGCACGGGCGGAAAGCGCACCTGAAGCACACCGTTCGTAAAGGTTGCGCCACTGGCACTGCGTTGGGCTAACACGGATGGCAGGAGCAATTCGCGTTTAAAGTTGCCAATACTGATAAAAAGTTCATCGCCCCGTTTGGTCAGCTTTACTTTGTTTAGTTCAACCGTGGGCAAGGGCAATTTCAAGATAAAATCGTTGCCATCTTCCAAGATCTGCTGCGTCTGACCCCTAAAGAAAATCTGGCCCGGATCGCGATCGGCAAAAACTGAGGTAGCTAAGGTGCGTAACTGGTCAATCCCGACCATTTCTGTGTCAGACGCATTGGCGCGCAGCAGTGGCAACGGGTAGAAATCACGTTCAATTTCACCCAGATAACGTTGCTGGATCTCCTGCAAATGGCGTAAATAGGAATCCTGGCTGGGCTGTGTTATCTCGATATGGCCCGCCCCGTCGCTAACAAGGCCGGGCAGAATCCGATTGATAACGACGGCATCGACTGGATAATTAAAAAGTGACAGATAGGTGACGGCGCGCGCCCCTTCTTTCACAACCATCTTTTCTGGGTTAAGCACTACACGATAGCTGGTGATCTCGGGATTCAACAGTACTTTTTGCAGCTCTTTGACGCCTGCCACCAGGCTTTCTAAACCAGCAAAGGGATCTTTTTCTGGCATCAGTTTACGCAACAAGCCACCGGCCATCCGCAAGGTTGTATCGCCCCAATTAGAAATACGCGCCATATACCATTGGAAGCTATCGGGCACGGTCAGCAGCCGGATCGTTTCGCCGGTTGGGGCGGCATCTACGATCACGCGATCAAAGTTGCCTTCCCGGGCCTGGCGGTTGATTTGCAACAGGCTAACTACTTCTTCCATACCTGGAATAATCGCCATCTCTTCAGCGATGGCCTTGTTCACGCCTTGTTTGCGCAGTACATTGCCCACATAGCCTTGCATTTTGCCCCAGTGCTGATGAATTTCGTCCAGCACGTTGATCTCCTGGGCAAAGAGATTAGGGGCAATTTCAGTCGGTTCGCCCGTTAGCGGCACATCTAAACTATCGGCCAAACTATGCGCAATATCGGTGCTCACCACCAGAGTCCGATAGCCCAACTCGGCGCTGCGGAGGGCCGAAGCTGCCGCTACGGTGGTTTTGCCAACGCCACCCTTGCCTAGATATAGAATAATTCGCATGATAAAATAACCTCTTCCATTCTGATCTACAAAGGTCATGGGGAAGAAGTAGGAGATTAGAGATTGGAGATTGATCGTTCTTAATCTCTCAATCTCTAATCTCCTACTTACTCTTTCCCCACAACCGCCTCAGTCAATTTCGTCACCTTTGGCTTGCGCTTGGCGATCACGGTGACGGTCAGCGCGCCGGCCAACAAAACCGCTGCGCCAGCCCAATAAGCCGCCGCCCGACTTAAACCAAACCAGCTGCGAATCTGCCACCAAAAGTAGGGCAGTTTGGCCCAATAGGTCCAACGCCAAGGCCAGCCATAACCCACTTGCAAGACATACTTGCCCGTATGATTATGCGGACTCCACACCACAATATAGCAACGCCCCCCCACGAGCGTGCGAGTATCAATCAATGGGCCAGGATAGTAATCGGCACGGGTCAACATATCGCGTACGGGCGTCACCAGTTCGGTGGGGGGCGGCGCCACCACAGCACTATAGCCAGCGGGCAAAGCTAAAGGTAATTTCTGAACATCAGCGCTATACGGCAGGCTTTGCGCCACGACGGCAAAAGCCGGCACGACGGCCCCACCGATGGGCAGCACCGGCACCAGCATCTGGACGCGCAAACGGTCGCCCGCCCGGCACTCAGCCTGATACACATGAATTTGCCCAAGGTAGTTCAGCCGGTTAAAAATCAACCGCTTTTGCCGGAAGTTCGCCACGGCCAAACTAGTTGGCAATGTATTGCCAGGTGATTTAGGGAAAAGCGGCAGGCTACCGGCCAGGTCGGCGCCAGACATAATCGATAAAACAGAATTGTTCACTTTGTTCAAGGCGTTATGGCTACCTTATCGTTAATATAGTCTTATAGTCAATAGAGTCACTGTCAATAGAGTCACTGTCAATAGAGTTACTGTCAATTGCACATAGTCAATTGCACATAGTCAATTGCACATAATTGTGCAGTTACTCTAGCGTCGCTTAGTTACACGAATGGTAGGCTTTGTGCAAATAAGCGACTTGACACGAATGACTGGACACGAAAAATGACGCAATGACGTTGAGCAGCTTACAAACTCAAGTATACTGGTGATGTTGTACTTACCAAAGTTCAACAGCCTGCTTACATTACTTTCCTGTCATTCAACCATAGAGCGCAATTTTTGTACGGTTGCTGCCATCCATTTGTGCCAACATTACGCACCAGATTACTTTTTGTTGCATTAGATCAGGGTAACATGATAACCTAACGCTACAGATTATCAGGGATATTAGGTTCTTTTGACATTTGTTACCAGCACGAATAAATTCGGCTACTAACAATCACAAGTCGCCTCAGCGACTAGGCCTTTAGTGCCTGCGGGCACTTGTTCTTGTCAGTTGCGGGTTTTAACCCTGCTGCTGCAAAAATGA
>JBBREZ010000595.1:0-3783 GCA_038225095.1 Caldilineales bacterium | reverse complement strand
GCGTAGGAGGGGCGAGGCATGCCTCGCCCCTCCTACGCGCTGATTGCTCTATTCGTCAAAATCAGGCGTCCCCAACCCGCCACCGTCATCGCCGCCCAGTTCAGGCATTGACTGCTCAATCGCTTCTGGACTTTCCCCCGCCTCTAACCGCCCGATCACTTCGTTCATTTCGGCGTCCAGCGGTTCACCGGTTTCATTGCTCATCCGGCGCATAAAGCTAGCCAACGCCTGCGGGTCTTCACTTTCCAAGCCGGACATCAACGACGGATCCGCCATGTCTTCGACGCGACTATCCTCAGATTTCAACACGGCCACTCGGCTCAACAAACGGCGCAGATGTGCTCCTTCACAGGTCGGGCAACGGGCCGCTTCGTCACTGGCTGCACTCATGCTACGAAAGAAAACGTTTACCCGTTTGCGGCAATCAGAACAGTAATATTCGTAAATCGGCATAGAACTCTCCCAGAGATTAGTTTATAATCTGCACCGTGTAGATTTTCGTTTGGCGGCATAACTGGCTTATACTCTGATCATCTATACGATGAATGTAAGCTAAAAAATCACAACATAATCTGAAGCATTAGGATTATACCGGTTCGAAATGTTAGGAGCAAAACATTGACCCCGGTCTCTGATACCGATCATGAAATTGAAACTTTATACACCAGCCTGAACAGCCCTAGACCTTTGCTGGTAGTGTTGTCCGGGCCAAGTGGTGTTGGCAAAGATGCAACGCTCGCCAGGCTTAAGGAATGCAACTATCCCTTCTACTTTGTCGTGACTGCTACCACCCGCCCCATTCGCCCAGGCGAAGTGGATGGACAAGACTATCATTTTGTCTCGGTGGGTGAATTTGCCGAGATGATTGAAGAGGGTGAATTGTTGGAATATGCCGTGGTGTATGGCGATTATAAAGGTATTCCAAAAAAGCATGTGCGCCAGGCGTTGGCCAGTGGATTAGATGTGGTCATGCGCATTGATGTGCAGGGCGCCGCCACAATCCGGCGCTTGGTGCCCAATGCCGTCACCATCTTCTTGACCGCCGAAAGCGAAGAAGAACTGGTGCGCCGTTTGCAAGAGCGCAAAACCGAAGATGCAGGCAAACTAAAAATGCGAATTGCCACGGCGCGCCAAGAATTGAAGCGGATTGTTGAGTTTGATTATGTCGTGGCCAATCGGGTGAAACAGTTGGAGGACACCGTCCAACAGGTACTTAGCATCATTAATGCCGAAAAAAGCCGGGTCGATTGGTCACCCGTGGAGTTGTAATGAATCTGAACCAACCGTATTCCCAACCGGACGAAGAACAGCTTGCCTCTGTGGTCGGACAGGCCGAATCTGAATCGTCTGCGCCGCTGCGTCCCGCTTTTTTTATCCCGATGGCCAAGCCATTCTGGACGCGCGTCTTGATTGGTTGTAATTTGCTGGTCTTTCTTGGCATGATTGCCTACGGGTATTTCGTTTATCACGACCCAGACGGCACCAGCAACAGTCAGGTCTTGATCGACTTTGGCGCGAAGGTAAATCAGTTAATCGCCCAAGGTCAAGTGTGGCGACTTTTCACCGCTATGTTTATCCATATCGGTGTGATCCATATCCTCTTTAATCTGTATGCGCTCAATTCGTTGGGACCAATGGCTGAAGGCTTCTTTGGTCACGTGCGTTACTTGATCATTTATCTGCTGGGCGGTCTCTTCGGCAGTTTAGCCAGCTATGCCTTTTCGCCCTCCATTTCAGCTGGGGCATCGGGGGCAATCTTTGCCTTAATTGGTGCAACTACCGTCTATTTTCTGCGCTACCATAGCAACTTCGGTACTCGCGGCCGCGCCATTTTACAGAATATGTTTGTCGTGATCGTGATCAATCTCATCTTTGGCCTGAGCATGCGTGGTATCGACAATTGGGGCCATATTGGCGGCCTGATCGGCGGCGCGTTGATCGCTTGGGGTCTGCTACCCCGTTATCGCCCACCCACCATTGTGCAGGTTGGACCGCAAGCCATGGTCGAAGAACATAAGATGGGGCTTGAAGCCGCGTGGGTGATCGGTTGCCTGGTCTTGTTGATCGCCGGTGTGTGGCTGGCAACCCTGCACCCGTTGACAACCCTCAATAGGTAAAGTTTATGGAGTTCCTGCTTCATGGAATACCAACGCAAAAGCGGCATCTTATTACATCCAACCTCGTTGCCTGGGCAATATGGCGTCGGTTCATTCAACCAAGCCGCCTATGATTGGGTTGATTTCCTAGATAAAACTCGCCAGAGCCTCTGGCAAGTGTTGCCACTCGGCCCTACCGGCTATGGCGATAGTCCTTACCAAAGTTTTAGCTCCTTTGCTGGCAATCCGTATTTGATCAGTTTGGAAGAGGTTGTACAGATGGGGTTGCTTGACCAACAGGTGTTGGCTCAAGCGCCTAATTTTCCGCGCGAGCGCGTAGACTTCGGCGCGCTCTACAATTGGAAATTTGCTGTGCTGCGCCAAGCCGCTGATGCGTTTCAAGCGCGCGCTACACCCGATCAACAAGCTGAATTTGCCCTATTCAGTCAAGATAATGCTGATTGGTTGGATGATTATGCGCTCTTTATGGCTTTAAAAGATGCCCACAACGGCGCAGCCTGGAATCAATGGCGCATGGATTTACGCAGTCGCCAGCCACAAGCACTTGCCGCAGCCACGCAAATTCACGCAACTACCATTCACGCCCACAAGTGCAACCAGTGGCTTTTCTATCGCCAGTGGCTGCGCCTGAAAGGTTATGCCAACGCGCTGAACATTCAAATCATCGGTGACATCCCGATCTTTGTGGCGATGGACAGCAGCGACGCCTGGACCAATCCCACAGAATTCTTTCTGGATGCTGAATTTCAGCCAACCGTCGTCGCTGGCGTGCCGCCCGACTATTTTAGCGTCACCGGCCAATTGTGGGGCAACCCGCTTTATCGCTGGGACGCGATGAAACGCAGCCATTATGCTTGGTGGCTACGGCGCATCAAGGCGGCTTTGCGCCTCTATGACATGGTACGCATCGACCATTTCCGCGGTTTCGCCGGTTACTGGGAAGTGCCCGCTGGCGAAAAAACGGCAGAAAAAGGCCGATGGGTCAAAGGACCGGGGCCGGATTTCTTCAGCGCGGTGCAAAGCGCACTGGGCGATCTGCCGATTATTGCCGAAGACTTGGGTGAAATTACATCGGATGTCATCGAGATGCGCGATCATTTTGGCCTGCCCGGCATGAAGATCCTGCAATTTGCCTTTAGCAGCGATGCCAGCGACAAGTTCTTGCCACACAACTACCGGCGCAATTTTATTGTCTATACCGGCACACATGACAACGACACCACCCTCGGCTGGTACCAAACTAGCGCCACCGACTATGAACGTGATCACTTCCGCCGTTACCTGCGCACCGACGGCCACGATCCCGCTTGGACGCTGATCGACGAAGCCTTCCGCAGTGTTGCCTATCTGGCGATTGTGCCGTTGCAAGATCTGCTCAGCCTGGGCAGCGCGGCGCGCATGAATTTGCCCGGTAGCGCCGATGGCAACTGGACTTGGCGCTTTATGCCAGAGCAGCTAACGGACTATTTGATTGACCGCCTACTAGAAACGACTACGATCTACGGTCGCGACCCGAAAATCTATGTGGGTAAAGCGCCAGAAGCGGGCGGTGAATAAGGATAGGAAGTCAAGGCAATTGTAGCGCGATTTTATAAATCGCTGCGCCGGTGCAAGATGAGCGGCAAACGGTAAAAAACACGATAAAACGCCACAGAGGACCCCGTGG
>JBBREZ010000594.1:0-3824 GCA_038225095.1 Caldilineales bacterium | reverse complement strand
ACGCACCATTGACACCAAGCGTCGAAGTTTTACCTGAGCAACGTTTCTGCTCAGAACGCCCTACTGCGGTTGTTAAAGTACAGATATATTATACCATGTTTAGGGGGTATTACTTGTGTCAAAGTGCTTACGGCTCGCCTTGGTTCGCCGCGCTCACCAAGCGAATCTGGGCCTGAGCTTTGTCGAAGGCCGCCGAAGTCAATGATGTCGGGGCTCCCTCTGGGATCCAGTAGGATTTGCGCTGATCGGGTACCCCCTGGGTGCCCCGAGTAAACATCGTGGGCTTTCCAGCATACGATTGTAAAAAGCGGAACTTTAAAATAGTACGAATAAAATTCCAAATAGTGTGATCAGCACACCAACGATACTGGTGAAGCCGGGAATTTCATCCAGCAGCACGATCCCCAAAAGGATACCGCCGGTCACTTCTTGGGTCGCGACCAGATTGACCAACGTTGCATTCGTGCGGCGCAAGGCCGCATTGTACAAAGTATGGCCCAATGCCAGTGGTAGCAAGCCTAGTGCAAGGACGCTGATGATGGCCGGCCAGGTGTAGCCGTGTGGGCTAAAATTGACCAAAGCTGTGGGCAAAAGCCATAATCCTCCTACGGCATACACCGTGCCAGCATAACCTAGTAAGGAAGATCGATCGCGTTGGCTGCGCCCCGCTACGCTCTACAGCCCAAAGCAAACCGCGCTGCCCAAGGCCATTAAATCACCCGTCAGCATGCGTCGATCAAATTTCGGTTCGAAGCCAGCGAGCACTGCAACCCCGATCGCCGTGATCAACGTACCCAACCATTTGCGCCCACTAAGCCCTTCGTCCAGATAAAGCCAAGAAAAAAACGCCACGAAAATTGGCGCAGTGTAGACCAAAGCCAGGCTGTGGGCAATTGTCGTAAAGGCAAGTGAACCGATATATAATGCGAAGTGAAGCGCCGTAATCAGGTCAAACACCAAAAAGCAGCCCCAATCGGCGCACGCGGGCAGCACATCACCGCGGTAGAAAGCCAGCAACAGAATCGCAATGGCCGCCGTCAACAAACGGCCCGCGGCAATTTCATAGGCCGTCAAGCTGGCTGCCGCCCAGCGGACGAGTTTTGGGCTCAGGCTAAAGAAGCAGACCGCAACCGCAACGTAAATAAGACCTTTTCGGTCACTTTGCATTTGAATTTACAGCTAGGGTAACCGCTGGAATCAATTAAATGGCACGTTTTTTTGGTTTTGCTTTGTGCTTTTGCGCCATCAGTCCTCAGTAATCGGGCTTAGCGAGGTATAAAGGCAACCGAAATCATACCGAGGAGCATAGTTAGGATCAGGAGCAAGCTCAACGCGTAAAAAATCTTTTCCCTGCGGCTATGTTTCTTGAAGTTCATTCTAAATGTCCTTGTATTCAATTCACAGCGTAAGACGCTTTGTGAAGGCTAATAATCAACGCTACGTACTCAACAGCCAGACTTACGCCACCTAAAGCAACCAATGCGCCTATGCCAAGCGCGTAGCCAGCCAGTCGTAAATTATAGCATAAAACTTTATGAATTTGGAAACGTCAAAGTGCCAATGATAAACTGCCAAATATGACACGCACACAAGCGATCGGTTGGTCTATTTTTTTGATACTAGGCGGTGGCAGCGTTGGCGCGTATCTACTTCAGGTCGTGCCGCCTACCACGCTCGATGGTCAGTGGAATCTGCCCGTCATCGTCCTCTTCATCCTGGCCCTGGCGCTTCTGAGCAGTGGCCTGGGGACACTCAGCGCATTGGCGCTGCATAAGCGCTGGCCAGCGTTAGGTGGTGTGCGGCCTTATGTGCAACCAAAACCGGAAATTGCGTTGCGCCAGGGCATGCTGCTGGGAGTCTTGCTCACTGCGATTGCGCTCTTCGCCTTGCTGCGCACGCTGGACGCCACCTTCATTTTGGTCACGTGCTTGCTGCTTGGTCTAGTCGAAGCGTATCTACAAAATCGGCAGGCAAGGTAGCAAAGCTTGACGCTGCGCTGTGGCATGTACATCCCACCGGCTCTGCCATTATTCACCCAGAAAAGGAAACTCTCCATGCAGGATATTTTAGCCGCCATTCAACAATTCATGGTTGATGCACCAGCCGGATCTGCGCTGACCGATGGTTATCAATGCGTCAGCGCGCAGCGTATGGCCGCCCAGCACTATCCCCAGGTTGATCTAAGTTTACCGTTGCTGATCACAACGCTTGCGTCGCAGGCCCAGGCGATGCCCTTGAAACTAATTTTGCTCAATGCCTACCCGGCGGATCATCCCGTCACCATTTTTGCTTCCCAAGCTATGGCTGCGCCAAACTATGTGACAATTTTACTTAGCGAGCTGGATCAGAAAAACCAATTTGACCCCTCCTGTATTGTCTATTTGCCTCCTCTGCACCCAGCCAGTTTTACGGCGCTTCAGGAGATTGTGGCGCATTTACGCGCGCCCGAAGGTTGTCCCTGGGATCGGGCACAAACCTTAGCCAGTATGCGCCACGACTTGTTAAGCGAATGCGCCGAAGTGCTAGAAGCGATTGATGCCGAAGCCGATGGTCAGAACAATAGTGCGCATATTGCGGAGGAGCTAGGCGATCTGCTGCTGGCAACTGTGCTCATGATCCAGATTGCCACCGAGGAACAGCGCTTTCAAATGGCCGATGTGATCAATGGCGTCGTCACTAAACTGATTCGCCGTCATCCCCACGTCTTTGGCAATACGGTCGTGGACGGCGTACAAGCTGTGCTTACCAATTGGGACGCCATTAAAGCCCAGGAAAAGATCGACAAGGGCCAGATTCAAATTCACCCGCTTGATGGCGTGCCTGCGGTCTTACCAGCGCTGGAAAAAGCGCGCCAGTTGCAATCGAAAGCTGCCAAAGCTGGCTTGTTGGACCGGGACGCCCTCAGTCGGGCTATGCCAGCGCTGTCCGTCCTGTTAGGCATTTCACCTGATGAAACGCGACTCGGTGAAGTTTTATGGCAACTGGTCGCCCTAGCGCACACGGCTGGTTTGAATGCAGAAGACGCCCTACGCAATTACACCGTACAGTTTCGTCAAGCTGCGCCAATCCACAGCCAACCTTGACCAATGACTGGTCTGTAAATCTATTAACCAGTTGATGAAGATAAAATAACTACTTCTGCAACGTGTAGTAAGCATCCTCAGATGCGTCCCTCTGGGCAAAAGGGCGCATCTGAGGATGCTTACTATACCGCGTGATTACCGGTTTATTGGTTTACTCTTCATCATTCGGTGGGCAGCGCCGCTGGCATATCATTGCTGTTGAAAATACGCGATTGTGCGCCAGCGCGTGAAGCGCAATTTTTGGGACAAACGCGCCTGTTGCCTTCTCGCGCTATTTTGCCACGCAATCTTGGCAGAAAATGGCTCCGAAGTGAGCTTCTACCAGCGTAGGTAATGTAACGTTGTCGTCCTACTCAGGTGGAGCGTTATGCTAGGTAGACAGGTAAACACGTAGACAGGTAAACACGTAGCATGACCTGTCTACGTGTTTACCTGTCTACGTGTCTACACGAGGGCTGAGTAGGACGAAAGGTTACATTAGGCGAAAGGAGAGCGTCTATGGCAAAAAAGCCACCTGGAAATCGAACAAGGGGAAGCGATGCGCGGGTTGGGCGAACGGCTAAGCGAGTATTATGGGCGCTATCGGGTGTACAGGTTGCCACAAACGGACGCGCCCCGTGAGTACGGCTTTGATTATCTGAGTTGCCTAATGCGGCTGGAGACCAAGCGAACGATGGCAAGGCGGGGGCGCACCAGCGGCGTACCGCGCCCGAACCTGCCGCAGGTGATAGGCGACTCGCC
>JBBREZ010000593.1:0-3830 GCA_038225095.1 Caldilineales bacterium | reverse complement strand
AATTGGGGTATACGCAGAACGTGCGGCTAAAAGCACGCACCTACTGGATACTTTATTCTTTGATTGCGCCTTATAGCAGGCTGCGAATTCATTCGCTGCTGCCGCTTGCCGTGCAGCATTCCTTACTCCGCATTCCTCACTCCGCAATCCGCATATCTTGGATGTTCAACTGTAACAGCCGCCGCCCCTGCCATTCGTTGGCCTCCACTTGAAAAACAATATCAATGCGGCTGCCTTCGTCCAAATGTTTGCTCCATTCGGCCTGACTAAAAGCCACGCCGTCGAGCACCAGGCTGCCCTGGCCGCCGTCTAACACCAGCCGCAAATGTTTGCGCTGGCCGATCACACGCACTTCGCGCACGCACACGTCGCGACACAAAAGCAAGGGCGATGGATTTTCATGGCCGGTCGGTTCCAGGCGGGCAAATTGCTCAAGCAGCGCCCAATTGAGTTGCTCGAAAGTGACCACGGCGTCAATGTTCAACGTGGGGCGCAAATTGACCCGATCGGGCAAATTGCGCTGCGCCACCTCTTGCAAGGCGGCGGTGAAATCAGCCAGGTGCGCCGTTTGCACGGTAAAACCGGCGGCGCGACTATGGCCGCCGTGGCGCACCATCCAGGTGCGCAATTCGTCTAAGGCGTCGCTGATATTAAATTCGCGAATGCTGCGCGCGCTGCCGCGTGACTCGCTTTCACCTTGTTCGATGACGACCACAGGCCGATAGAAACGTTCGGTCAATTTCCCCGCTACCAACCCGACAATACCGGGCAGAAAGTGGGGGCTGCTGATTACAAGTAGCGCCGGGTCGTCGCCTAATTGGCTGGACAATTGCTCCTCGGCTTCGGCCTGTGCGCTAGCAGTGAGGTTTTGGCGCTGCTGGTTGAGCGTTTCCAGTTCCATCGTCAACGTGTACGCCTGTGTAGGATCGTTGGTGCGCAACAGTTGGTAGGCCAGTTTGGCATGGGCCAGACGACCAGCAGCATTGATGCGCGGTGCCAAGCGAAAGGCAATCGCCGTGGTATCGATGGAGCCAGCCCGCAGATCAGCCTGTTGAATTAAGGCAGCCAAACCTGGTCGTTCGGTGCGATTGATCCGTGCCAGACCGCGTTGCACCAATGAGCGGTTCTCACCCAAAAGCGGCATCACATCCGCCACTGTGCCGATTGCGACAAAGTCCAACAAATTTTCTTCTAAATCGACGACCTGTTCGGGGGTCAGGCGGCTCCATTTTTGTTGAGCGACCGCGCGCAAAACGGCCTGGGCCAGCCGATAGGCGACGCCGACGCCGGCCAGACGGTCGAATTTGCTGGGACAATCCTTGCGCCGCGGGTTGATCACGGCCAGCGCGCCGGGCAACTGCGGGCCCACAGAATGGTGATCGGTCACGATCACATCGAGGCCCAACTGCATGGCGCGCGCGACTTCAGCCAGGCTGCGAATGCCACAATCGACCGTGATCATCAATTTGGCCTGTTTGGCAATTTTCTCAATCGCTTCCAAATTGAGCCCATAGCCTTCATCGACGCGGTCAGGGATGTAGGGGCCCACGCGACCACCGGCCGCCTGGAGTGCTGTCACCAGCAACGCCGTCGAAGTGACGCCGTCGGCGTCAAAGTCGCCATAAACACACATCGTCTCATTGCGTTCAATTGCGTGGACGATGCGCGTCACGGCGGGCGTCATATCGCGCAGCTTATACGGATTCTCACGGACAGCGTCCGCACCACTCAAAAAAATCTTGGCGTCGCTGCTCGTCCGCAAGCCGCGATTATAGAGCACCTGTAATAGCAAAGGGAGTTCTGGGCTATCTTGGCTGAAAGAAGCTGGGGCGAGTTCGTGAATAATCCAGTTTTTGGCTTGGCGCGCGTGGATTAAATTGGGGTCAGGACTTGCCGATCTGATCATAGTTGTCTTCTCATTAACTGATTCGTTGGGTTTGATTATAGATGAAACGACGAAATTGCCCCAAAGCGACGGCGCACAGTAGCATAGCACATAGCAAAGAGGGATTGGTTCCCCATGCCCGATTGTGGTATGCTATAGCGTACGGTGCGATTGTACGCGAGCATCACGCAAGTATGTTTTATATCACGTGTTTCCGTTTGGCTAGCCCCGTTTTATTGGGAGACTTTTGGCTGTGTCGTCAACGTTAGAACGCTTACGCCGTCTGCAAGAATTACGCCCGCAACGCGCCCATCCTGACCCCGCAATGCTGCCTGCGCCGGCAGTGGATCATCCAGTTTCAACGCAGCCGGCAGGATCAAAACAGTTGGAAGCGTTGGTGCCGGGCGCGATCATCGAAAACAGCGCCGGTCTCTGTTATAGGCGCACCCAGATCTATCCGCTACACATTGCCCGTGGTGAGCGGCCATTGTGCGATCTGCTGGCCCAGCAGCCTAACATTTTCGCACCTTATCATCCTACTTTTGGCTTACACGATCAACTTGATTTCCGAAATGCCGCCTTTATTGATACGGAAACCACCGGCTTAGGCGGCGGCGCTGGCGTTTACTGTTTCATGGTCGGCGTAGGCACATTTGAGGGTGGGGCGCCCGGCGAAAATCTAGGCGATCCGGCTACACCGACGCAGTTTGTCGTGCGCCAGTTTTTTATGCGCAACCCAGCAGAGGAAGGGGCACTGTTAATCGCGCTGGCCGAATTGCTCGAACAATATACGATGAGCGTCACCTTTAATGGGCGAACTTTTGACTTGCCGCTGCTGCGCGCTCGTTTTAGCCAGAATCAACGCATGTTCCCTGATTTGCGCGGCAGTGGGCGGATGCTGAATGCCGACCGGCCACACCTGGACTTGTTGCACCCGGCGCGCCGCTTGTGGAAACGCCGTCTGCAAAGTTGCCGCTTGATCAATTTGGAGCAGATGATCCTGGGTTTGCAGCGCAACGAGGATGATGTGCCCGGCCACTTGATCCCGCTGCTTTATACCGAGTACATGCGCAGCGGCAATGCGCACGATATGCGCCGCGTCTTCTATCACAATGGCGAAGATATTGTCTCGATGGTGGCGTTGGCCGAACAACTGGGCCGGGCGTTTGACCAACCAGCAGCGCAACCGACGCAGCCGCTGCATCCGTTAGATTGCCTGGCGCTGGGCCAATCGTATGAGCGGCTCGCCCAGTGGCAGCAGGCCGAAACGGCTTATTGCCAAGCGCTCGAAAAGCTGCGCGATCCAGCGGCTCAGGCCGATGCCTATCAGCGGCTAGCCCAGTTACAAAAGCGGCAAAGTCGCTGGCAAGCCGCCGCCGAAACCTGGCAGCGCTGGCTCACCTCGGTGCCGGGCAACGATCCAACGCCCTATGTAGAGTTGGCGAAATATTGCGAGTGGCAGATCAATGATCTGGAACAAGCGGAAATGTGGACCGGGTGGGCGTTACATAATTTACGCAAGGCGCCGATCCATCAGCGCCAACCTGGGCAAATTGAGGCGCTGGAACACCGTTTGCAACGGATTCAGCGCAAACGGCAGGGGAAAAGTAACGAATAATTCCTAGGTATAATAGAGATTATTGGGATAAAAGTAGGTAGACAGGTAGGCGTCACCTGTCTACCTGTCTACCTGTGTAACCGCTTATTCCCGATAAAGTCTAATTAATCAGTCATGTTACGCAAGGCAACCCCACCCCCGCCCTCCCCTGGTAAGGGAGGGAGCCGTTTGGTGGACAGAAGGTATCACTTCGTCTGTCCCTGAACAGTCCCCTCCCTTACCAGGGGAGGGTTAGGGTGGGGTTGCCTTGCGTAACATGAGTTAATCATTCATGAGCGATTAAGGGGAGCAACTAGCATGGCTTATAAATTTCCTAGCCAGGAATGG
>JBBREZ010000592.1:0-3840 GCA_038225095.1 Caldilineales bacterium | reverse complement strand
TACCCTTCTTTGTTAATCCAGATCATGCCTAATGTTTATTATTTTCTCTATTCGTTAAGCAGCAACGCCTGACACTGGGGCAGGGCCTTGGGTGACGGTTCGGGTGCGCCTTGTGTAGTTTGAAGGGTCTGTAGATTTCGTTTGAGGTTGTCAAGTTCACCCGGAGCGGTGTCAGGGTGGACAAGTTGCACAGCAAGCTGATACTGGAGAATGGCCGCTTTGGGGTCGCTGAGGGTGTCCATCGCCAACGCATAGGCATAGCGGGCATGCGCCCAGGGATCACACGGCCGTTGCAGAGCGGCGCGCCGGTAATACTCTTTTGCCTTCGTTATATAGCCAGGGTTAGTTGGCGTGAGCAGGCGATAAAAATCGCCAATGTGACCCAGCAACCAGCCGGATTCGGGGCGTTTTTGCAGCGCCATCGCATAGGCATCCATTGCACAATCTACGTCATTTTTGTCTACTTTGTTTGTACTCGCTTTGCTCCATGCATCACATAATTCGCCGCGGGCAATGTACGGATACGAATCATTGGGCGCAGCAGCAATCGCTCGGTTCAATTCATCCTGTGCCTCAGTACGTTGAGTGTGGGTGCGCGCCAATTCGATCAATGCCCAGGGTGAGATGGGTTGTGAATGCTCTTTCTCATACTGGATCGCTTGTTGCAACGTAGTTTTTGCGCCGTCGTTATCACCATTCAGCCGCTGCGCGCGCCCCAGATTGACCAAGGGAACATATGGGTTCAGGTTATCCTGTTCGCTAAGGCGCACGGCTTCTTTGTACTGCTCAACAGCCTTGGCAGAATTCTCCTCAAGTTCGGCCAGCACACCAGCCGCCGAAAAGATCGCCACCTGATTTTCATCGTTCATGCTGCTGAGTGGGATCATGTTTGGATCGACGCGTTGCTGCGCGGTTTGGAGGGCATTCATATACGGAGCAGCCGACTTGTTATGCAACCACCCTTGCCAGGCGCTCACAAGGCCGATCCAGGCGGCAGGGTCAGTTTCGTTATGCAGGGCTGCGCGCTGCAAAAGTGGAATTGCATTCTTGTAATCACCTTGTAGCGCCAGCGCACGCCCCGTATAATAATAGAGCAAATCCAAACTGATATCGTCTGGTTTTGCCGTTGTTTTGCAAAGCAGTTTGCTGCCACTGAGCGCCTTGACATCGCGCAATTTGCCTGCGCAGTGCAAGGCAGCCAGAAAGTTAGTGCGCGCCCGTTCTGGTTGACCGTTGGCATACTGGAAGAGGCCAGCTGCGGTGTGGGCGATCATTCTGGCGCGGATTGCAATCTCGTCCATCAGGTTTTTACATTGCTCACCCTTACATTTCACCTGCTCTTGGAGCTCGTCGTAACGCACTGGTTGCAGGCGAAAGGGTCGTACATCATCATTCTCCCCAATGCCCAGGCGGTCGGAAAGCTGAAAGTGAACCTGAGTCATATTAGTTAGCTCTAACACGCCGCCCCACACCACCAGCACGGCGCGCCGGTCATGCACCAACTGCTTGGCTTCCGCGACATTTGCCACCGGCGGTACAATTTGTACCGTGATGTTTTGGTTGCTCTGGGCTTTCACCTCTGCCACTACGTTCTTCAGCTCTTCTTCCACAAACTTGTTGATCTCTTGCGCCAGTTGGTTTTCGACGGGCGTGAATTGAGCAACGATCACACAAGCGGTGTACGGCGGACAAACCGGGGCATGTTGCGCCCACAGTGATTTGACGCCAGGCGCAAACCACCCGGCAAGAAAGGCAGATGGCACAACAAAGATCATGAGAACAATCGCGATACGCAGCGGAATGCCCCTATTCAATTGCTGAAGCCACGCTCGAATACGGTCAAAAAAGCTTGGTGCGTCATCTCCACCCTTTACTCGTCGCAATTTCGACTTCGAGGATGCTTTCGTTTCTTTCTTTTCAAAAAACGTAATAGGCAACAGTATAATGAACGCTAGCGTAAAGAGTACGATTGCCAACCATTGCTTTCCATCAAACCAGGGTATAAGGTAGCCAACTACTACATTACCCAGAAGCGACAGCAGATTACTAATCACACAGATAAGGACGGCTAGTCCTTCTTTTTTCCTTATGAATTGCTGCATAGGGTTGGCTCCTCAGGGTTTGGAATTTGTTGCCATCTGCACCGCTAGTTTAAAGCGACACGGCTGCTTGAAAGCACTTGGTCAACCTTGCTATTGCGTCACATTTTTGCGGGTAAAATAGCGGTTAACATCCTCTAATCGACCTTCCAGCAAGGCCATGCGCACCGTGTCCAACTCGCGATAAACCGCCATCTGTTGCGCGGTCCCTGTGAACGTGTCGAACAATTGGGTGTGGGCGGCTCCCAGCAATTCCACCAGGCGCACCAACTCGGCCGCATCAAACGGCACGGGCATCTGTGCTGCCGCGCTGGCCGTGTGCCATTCATCATCGAGCTGCGCCAACGTTTTGCCATAGATGCCAACATAGTCATTGCTGGGGTAGAGCTTGCCAAATTTTTGGGGGCCGTAGGTTTCGATCAGATATCCTACAAAACAGCCGGCGGCGTAGTAATTCTCCAAGTCGCGGATATGGCCCTGATAACGCAAATGAGCGGACACGTGCGGCAGCGCCCCCACTTGAATATACGCCGCACAAAAAGTCAGGATCGGCATATGCCGCGCGCCGGCGATGAAATCCATCCCGACATAGACCGCCGCGCCTTCACTCAACATCGGGTCGGTCGGCCGGCCAAAAACCAACCACGTAAACATGTGCGTCAATTCATGCGCCGCCAGATAGGTTAGATCGTCAAGGTTGCCACTGCCATCATCCAAAAACACAAAGTAGCGTTGGGCAGAATAACTGTGCCCACGCAGCGATTGATCGGGTGGGACAAAGGGTGAACCCGCAACATAGGCGTCAAAGCGCCCAGGCAGGCTGATCTGCAACATCTGCTCGTGATGCGCCAGCGCCCGCATCAAGCTATCGGCCAACAGTTGAGGATGCTCTTGTGGAATTGTGCCGGATGCATAGTGTAGGGTAAGGCGTTCGGTGACAAGCGTGGCCGGGTAAGCCTTGGCCAAATCACCTTCTAGGATGGAGAGTGGCCGCGCTGCTGCGCTGATCGGCGTGATTACCTGAGTGATCGGCGCTTGTGACTGCGCTGGCGGAACAGCGGTAACCATGGCGAGCGCCACGCCCTGAGGAATGGTCAACGCTTGCTCTGGATAGATAGTATCATCGAGCAGTTGATTGGCCACTTTGATAGCGTCCACCGACGTCTGAAAGCGTGTTGCAATCGCCAGCAACGTATCACCAGCCTGCACAGTGTAGAGGCTGGACCTGATCACGGTAATTTTCGTAGCGGTGGGGGCAGCGTTGAGCGCGAGGCCAGGGGTGAGCGCCGCTGCGGGGATCGTGGCGATGCTCTGGACCGTCGCGGTTGGCGACGTAGTAACCGTTGGCAGCACCGTGGCTGTCGGCTCGGTAGTGATAAAGAGATCGGGGATCGCCGCGCCTGGGTCTAACAGCGGCTCTTCAGCCTCCACCGCAGGGGGTGGGATAAGCGTCGCCGGTGTAACCGTTGCGCTCAGATTGATGGAGGCCGGCGTAGCAGCGCCAGTCGAGGTGTATGTAGGGACGGGTATGAAGACACGTGCCGGGGAGTTGGTTTGCCCGTTGGTGCCACAGGCCGTTAATGTCAATACCATCGCTAGCACTGACAACCTAGTTGAGCGTCTATTCATTTTCCCGTCTTTTCGTCTGTTCATGCGGTTTCCCTGACAGTTATCGATCTCGCCCTATTTTGACCAATACGGCGCCCAATTGTCATCGCTGGGGATTAAGACAGTGCGGCCG
>JBBREZ010000591.1:0-3876 GCA_038225095.1 Caldilineales bacterium | reverse complement strand
TCCACGAAGCGCTGGATATGACGCTGCCCGGCCTGGTGAGCCAGGAATCGATCCGGCGCGGTGGAGAATGGTTGGATGTGCCAGATTCGCGTACCTGGTAGACCGGCGAGTGCAGCGCACGCCGTCCCGCAACCTGGCTAGCAACATGATCTGCAACGGCGTGCGCTGCACTCCCCCAGACCCCGCTCCCAGCGCAGCGTCTGGGGGAGCGGGAGCCCTTAGGGCGTGGGTGGGGTCGCGTGAGATCGCTGTTAAACTTTTTAAACAAGCAAAGGAAACCGATGATTATTGATAGTCACTGTCACGCCTGGACGTATTGGCCCTATGATCCGCCTGTGCCCGACCCAGAATCACGTGGGCGCGTAGAACAACTGCTCAACGAGATGGATTTGAACGGGGTGGACAAAGCCGTGATCATCTGTGCGCAGATCGATCACAACCCCGAAAATAATCTCTATATTTCCGATGTCGCTGCCCAACATGCAGATCGGCTCTACCAATTTCCCGATGTCGATTGTTCGTGGTCAACGACTTATCATCAGCCGGGCGCGGCGGATCGCCTGCGCGCGCTGGTCGAGCGCTGGCCGATCAAGGGTTTTACGCATTATCTAAAACATGACGATGACGCGGCGTGGCTGTACTCGGACGAAGGCATTGCCTTTTTCAAAATGGCCGAGCAATTCAACCTGATCGCTAGCATCGCCGGCGCCCCGCACCACCAACCGGCGATCCGCAAAGTGGCTGAGCGCTTTCCTGCGATGCCGATCTTATGTCATCACTTGGCCGGCGTGAAGGCCCATGAAGCGCCGCCGCACGCTGGTCTCAACGAGGTATTGGCGTCGGCCAAGTTGCCCAATATCTATATCAAACTGTCTGGCTTTGCCTATGCTACGCAGGTTAACTGGGATTATCCCTATTCGGACACGCATTGGGTTATCCGTTCGCTGTATGAACACTTCGGCCCGTATCGCATGTGCTGGGGGTCAGATTATCCGGTGGTGCGCTTTTTCATGACGTACAAGCATGCGCTGGAAGCCTTCCGCACACATTGCACCTTTGTGCCGGAAGGCGATAAAGCGTGGATCTTGGGCAACACGTTGGATGCATTGTTGACGGGCGCGCGTCCTGGTTAAACACCATACGTCCTTATCCAGCTATTTAGTGGCTTCTGCTTTCGGTTTTTCGCCCGCCGAACGCAGGTTAACGACTCTGTTCAACAGATCAAACCAAAAGGGCGCGCCCATCGAAATCGCAATTGCGGTGATCAGCAGTCCTAACAATTTTAAGAACCAACTGCCCAGGTCCGGAGGCATTGCTTTCCAGCCAATCGGGTAGCCAATTTCATTGATCGATTGTATCGTGTTAGCCACTTGATGGATGGGTTCGGTCAGCGAGTTGCTGCTGGTCACCGTTGCGGTCGCAGTCAGCGGCGTGGTGCCCACTCCAGGAGCGCTGGGAGGCGCTGCGACTGTCTTCTGCGCAATCGTCACCGCAGCGGCACGTAATGTTGGATTGAGCGCCAGTTGATTGGCAATGTAAATGCTATCTGCATTCAAGAGCACCGTGAGCAGTATGGCTAGCCCTACTAGAATCTTCTGAACCGTGCGCTTGTACCAGCCAGATGTGCGGTCCATCACTTCATTGAAATAATTTTCGATGTTAGCTTGAGCCTGGGTCCAGCTAATCGCGATTTCGGCTTCGACTTTTTCCAAGCTACTTTCGATCAGCTTAATATTCTCGCGTGCAACCTGCGCCACGGCGGTGCTGCTCTCATCATTCTTTAGGGCAAAAAAAGCCGCCTGCGCTGCTTCCAATGCTTCACGGATCGTATCGGCTTGGGCCGCTTTGCGGGGGTCCAGGTCAGTCTGGTTGATCAATGGCAGCAACATTTGCGCCAGGCCATGTTTCTCATGCGTCGGATCGGCCAGGATAGCCTGCAATTTGTTATAAAATTCCATCGGCGTAAGGGGCTGCGTGGCACCCGTGCGTGGCACAACCAAGTCCAATACCACTTGGACAAAGGTAGACGCCGCAATGTAGGAAGGTTGCGCGTCTTTGCTCTTGCGCCCCAGGCTAGCGATGAGCGGATGGGCATAAAACTCTTTGGTCAAGCCAGCGAGTTCTGGAAATTGGCGATTGCGCAAAAAACGGATGAATGGCTCGTTGGTGAACGTTTTGATAACCGCCTGCGTCGCGGTATCGTTGAGCAGGCTGGCGATGCCCTCGCTTAACGTATTGGCGCGCAGTTTGAACAAATTAGCCATCCATTCGTTGATGGTTGAACAGATCAGGCTCAAGAGGTAATAGAGCAAAACCATCCCGATCGCAACATCTAAAATCGTAGACCCTAACAGCATAAAATTTTTCTCCTTGTGAAAACAAGCAAAGCGTCGTCTATATCAACGTGATTTTTGCATTTTTTCCGCCATATGTAAGCAAGCTACTTGCTTGCGCCTCATGCCTGATCCTAGTCGAGGAAGACGGCAAGCAGAACCGAGTTCAATCACGCCGCAATTTACGATCAACAGCTACCAAAGCGTGCGCTAACGTCTGCGCATAGTGCATGACGCCTGCGTCTTTGGGATAGAGGATGCGCGCGTTGCTCTTTTCGGGGACGAAGACAATGCCTATACTCGCAAGCCATGCGGGATCGGCCTCGCCCATCACAAATTGGGCATGATTGGTATGCGCCTCCCGTAAAAAGTCGCCCAGGCGTGGATCATTGCCAAAGCGCCGGAGACTGGCCGCATCACACGGGCTGACGACGCAGATCGCACGCTGGGCCAAGCGCAACGCCTGGTCCAGCATGATGTCCGGCGTCAGCGCGAGGCCATAGACACCAGCAATGCGTTGACCACTCAGTCCGACCACCTTGACGCACAGCCCGGCCTCGCGCAGGGCGGTGACAAAGATCGTCGCCGCGGCTTCGTGACAGTGATGGCCCCAGAGGATAAAGACAATTCGTTCGGCTTTGGACATAGCAGTCTCTCAGGCTTATGGGCTATCGTTGACAGGCAGCTTGCGTCTTAGAAAACTGAATCATGGGCCGCTTTTTTCCAAGCCTCAATATAGCCATGTACGATCTATCCTTCTACAAGCGGCTTACAACTCCGGCGTTACGCGCAGCACTGAGAACGGTTTTGGTGCGTAATGACGAAAGAATTCCTCTGGCCGTGCTTCATGCTTGGCCATTCGTTCATCTGTGACTTTGTCCCACTCCTCAATGAACACCCATAATGCTGTGACCCGCCTTTTTGCTGCCGTACAATCATCTGCATGCATCGACCTATACCATTTGTGCTCTGGATCCTTTAACTGCTTTAACTGCTTTTCAATTAATTGGTGATATGTTTCAACCAATCGAGCATAATGTGTGCCCTTTGATGCATCATGCGAGCGTGGAAGATCGGCTTTGAGCTTGGCGACGACTTCCTCTAGTTGTACCATCAGCACGAGGAAACGCACCCATTGATGTTGGTCAAATTTGAAGTCATGAGCAAGCATATAGCCAGCTTTGCTTCCCTTCTTGATCATTCCACCAATTACATCCTGCCCCATATTGAGGTTCATACCGCCTTCCTCATCTTTTAAATATACCTGTGCGATCCGTTCGCGATAGCCGGGCAATATTGATTGGGTATTGTCATGATAGTTTTGCATCGTGTCCAAAATCTGACCAAAAAAGCCCAGCAGGCTTTCAACAGGCTGCCAAACTGGACTTCCTCCATGCTTAGTGTCATTTGGTTTTGGCAGATACACACCGGTTTTTCTAATGCTGTCGGCAACACTGGTATCTTCTTCCCGTTTGCTGTTAGCTGCCTCATCTGGTGTCGGTGATAACCAGCCATTCAACTTGATGCCAAAGGTAGGATGGGC
>JBBREZ010000590.1:0-3895 GCA_038225095.1 Caldilineales bacterium | reverse complement strand
TATCAGTTGCCAGAACGGCTTTGGGAAGCTGAGGTGATCAACGGTTCATCGCTGATCAACAAGTCACTGCCCGAGACGCACATTGGCGAACTGTTTGGCTTGGCGATTCTTGGCATCCGACGCGGTCGGCGCGTCATTCCGATTGATACGCCAGATTATAAGATTGAAGCGAATGATGTGTTGCTCGTCGTGGGCAGCGGCGCGCGGGCCGAGGAACTGAGCAACGAAGGTTTACTGGTCCGCGCCCCTCAATCGAGCGCCGTGATCGACGAGCGCAACACGGTCTTGGCCGAGATCATTGTTCCGCCGCGTTCTAATATTGAAGGCAAAACGTTGCGCGATCTGGCCTTTCGCGCCCGTTATGGGTTTACGGCCGTTGCCCTCTGGCGCGATAATCAGAGTCATCGAACCGACTTGGCGACTTTTCGGTTGCGACCGGGTGACACTTTGCTCCTAGTGGGTCCGCAGGATCGGGCGAACAGTTTGAAAAGTCAAAATGATTTCGTCGTGATTGAGACGGCAACTGGTGGGGATGGACTTGACCGACCCAAAGTGGCTTTAACGTTGGCCATCGCGGTGAGCGCGTTAATTGCGATGTTCATGGGCATGCCGGTTGAATTGGCGATGATCACCGCTGCTACGCTGCTCCTGCTCACTGGTCTGCTTAGGCCAGAGGAAGCCTACGCTGCGGTCAAATGGCGCGCGATCTTCTTGATTGCCGGCACGATCACCGTCAGTTTGGCGATGGTGCAGACGCAACTTGCGCAACAAATCGGTGATGCGGTGGTCGGTTTTGTTGCGCCGTATGGTCCACTCGGGCTCGTCGCGGGCACCTATCTTTTGAGCGCAACGCTGACCCAAGTGATGGGTGGACAAATTTCGCCATTAGTGGTCGGGCCGATCACGATCGCCGCCGCGATTAGGTTAGGCGTGAATCCACAGGCGATTGCCGTTGTGACGGCCATTGCCGGCTCGGTCTCTTTCATCACCCCGCTATCACATCCTGTGAACATTTTGATGATTGCACCAGCCAATTATAAGTTCAGTGATTTTGTGAAAAGTGGCTGGATCTTAACCATCGTCTGTTTCATCGCGCTTATGATTGCGGTGCCGTTGTTCTGGAAATTGTAACTTTTGACTTTGCCGTGTAGTGAGACAGATCTTCAATCAATTTTGTGTACTGTAAAATAACGCCGCTTGATCGAATGCATTCGTTAATGAAAGTTAAAAATTTATTTCGGTAACGTATAATGGCCTGCTCATAGACAAACCAAATAAAGGTTGCACATTGGTAGAGGCACGGTATACCGTGCCCGTCCAGTTGGATTGTGCAGAGTCTATTTGGTTTCTCTATTAGGCCGGCTAAAGACCGTGAAGCTTCCTGCTCGGAGCAGATCGTGATCATCTATCCACCCATGCAAATGGCAACAGAACCTACTTCTAATTCCTAACTCAAATTATGAACAATCCAAACCGTCTTTCCACCCAGAATTTCCGCCGCTATGACGAGCAGGCTGATGAGCAATTTTATTCTTCTCCGCGCCTCGTCGTGCATATTGATGATCAGGCAATCCGCGCGCTCACCGTTCTGCTCGCCAAGTTGCTGCCGCCCATCGGTGTTTACCTTGATCTGATGAGTAGTTGGCGCTCGCATTTATCGGCAGAGCTAAAGCCGACTCGTGTTGTTGGACTAGGCCTGAACGCCGCAGAAATGGCCGATAACCCGCAACTGGACAGTTATCTTGTCCAGAATCTCAATGCGAATCCCACCTTGCCCCTGCCCGACGCCGAATTTGATGCTGCGATCTGCACCGTCTCCGTCCAGTATATGACCAAACCAATTGAGATTTTTCGGGAAGTCAACCGGGTTTTGAAACCGGGCGGTATCTTTGTGCTCTCCTTCTCAAATCGTTGCTTTTCCACCAAAGCCGTCGCTGCCTGGCTCACCAGCACCGATGAACAACATGTGCAATTGGTCGAATCCTATTTTATGGCGGCAGGTCACTGGACCAAGCCAGCAACAGCAGCGCATGTGCCCAAGAATGTTGATCCGTTGTATGCGGTTTGGGCTTATAAGCAGTGATGATCAAATAAAAATTAGTTGAGGACTCATTGGCGTGGCGGAATTTTAATTCAGTTTGACGTACTCCCACGACTAAAGCTCGTGGGATTCTAGGGTCAGACACGGGAAGCCCTAGTTTGGTCTTACTCCCGCTAACCTATGAGAAGACGCCCCTTCTCGTACAGTATGCTTGGTGCTCTTCAGGCGTTTCAAATTTTACGCGTTGAACTACTCAACGCAACCGGCAATTTGAAGTTGTTAAAGGGCTTGCACAGTGGGAGATTTTACCCTGCCTCACGGTGTTGTAGCTCTATTATACCATATTTTGGAGGGTTTCAATTATGTCAATTCGCTTACAACGATGTCCAAAACGTACTCGTTTTGCGGCTCTACATCCCACGAGTAAACATCGTGGGCTTTCCGCCAAAGGATCGTAAAGTAAATCACCCGTAGAGGCATGCGGCTTCGACGTGAGCGACTCGACTGAGCTCGCCGAAGTCTCTGCCGAACGATTGGCGGCGCAATCAGCCCTGACTAACCCACCAACCCCTTCGCCGCCGACTGCGTGCCCGTCTTTACCACACGGCGTGATTACTTGTTTATTTCTGGTTGTTAGGGCACGCAATTGAGCGGAAGCTGGTTGCGCCGACATCATTAAGCGAATGCCCGTCCGACCTGGGCACCCCTACGGTTTGTACTCAGTATATGGGATTGACTACTGCTCGCCGCTCACTACTTGATTCGTGATCTGGCTGCCTGGTGCAATGAGGGTGTGACGGAGGATGAGGGCGTTGGCAATGTGGGCGTTAGCGCCGATCTGGCAGCCTTGCTCCATATAGACGCTGGGGCCGATCACACAGCCTGGGCCAATCGTAACGTTGTCATCAATGCGCACGGGGGGAAGCAGACGCGTGCCTTCACCAATATTTGACGTCAAAATCTGCGCCGCTGTTTGATCGCTTGCCAGGTAATGCTGATTCAAGGCCAATAAATCAGTGGCATTCGTCAATTGCATACGATCAGGTGTTAAGACGCCGATTACTTGTCCATCGCGATTGATCAACAGTTGGATCGCATCTTGTAATTCATATTCGCCGCGCGCCGATAACTTGACTTCGGGCAAATACGCCAGGATTTGTGGTGAGAAAACATAGAGCGGCAGGCTAGAAATGTTGGAAGGCGCTGCCTCTGGTTTCGGCTTTTCTACAATCCGCTGGATCAAACCATCTCGCCATTCGATGATGCCCGTGCTGCTGGCTTTGGCGATGTCGATTGCCATCAGGCTGAGGGTGGCATTGGCTTGTCGGGTTTCGTGGATGTTGAGCAATGCCGCCACGTGCGACGCGGGGACGAGATTGTCACACGCCGACATGACGAAAGCGCCGTGCAGGTATGGCGCGGCCAGGCTTAAGGCGTTGGCCATGCCGAGCCGCTCTGGCTGTACGACAAACTGAATCGTGATTGGGGGCGCGAAATTTTCTTGAAAATAGCGGATAATCTCCTGATCGTCCGGGCTGATCAAGAGCACAAAATCGCGGATGTCATTCTGGATCAAAGTTTCCAGCACGCGCGCGACGATTGGCTTGCCTGCGACCGGAGCCATCGCCTTCGTGCGCGTGGCCGTCAGCGGATACAGGCGCGTGCCTTTACCCGCAGCGAGAATGACACCTTGGCTTACCTGGGCCATCTTATGCCCTCCAATCAAGCAAGGCTGCCTTGGATGCTGGCTGGCAAAGGTGAAGGCTGTATTGTCCAGCTTCGGCGGGATGAGCCCCAGGATAATGCCGGTGAATGGCCTCGGCGATCAGTTCACTGGCCGCTGGGTCGATCAAG
>JBBREZ010000589.1:0-3903 GCA_038225095.1 Caldilineales bacterium | reverse complement strand
TATCCTGGGCAACCTGTATGGCCGTCTGCGCTTGCTCGGCAACACCAATGCGGCGATTCAGTTCCAACTGGACATCCGGCCAAGTGGCAAGATATTCCTCGGCCTGGGCAAGGGCCTGGCGGGCTTGTGCGATACGGTGGCTGTGGTCAACGCCGTCGAGCGCCTGCGCTGCGCCTAGCTGGCTGATCTGCCTAATTAACGCCGTCGTGCTGGCTTGCGCGGCGGTCGCCTTGCTGTGGCGGTCGGCTAATTCTGCGTTCAGGTCAGCTACTTGTTGCTTTGCTTGATTGTCTGTCACTGGGTTTGTCTCCTGTACTGTTGTTTGGTGGACAAAAATACTTTTTACGATCCTTTTCGGCAGAAAGCCCTTGATCTTTAGTCGTGGGATTACGTCAATCTTGCTAGTGATCTATGTCTCGCAACCGTTCAATCAAGAGACCGGCACGCTTTACGATTTCCTCACGATAAGACGGCGATAGGTTTGCCGTGTTGCCGCTCACCTTGAGTAAGCCATCCTCAACGCTTAATACAATGCCGTGATGCAACAAATTATTGTAGAAAGTTCGGATGGGCTTGCCATAGTCAATCATGCGGCCGCCAGTAATGCCGCTAATCTATCTACTTTGGGCATGATAGATTTTTCTTCAAGAATAGCGCGCCATGTACCAGTTTTTACCATCTTAGCAATATAGGCGGCCTCACCAGGCGAATAGCCAGCGAATAAGGCCATACGGTAGGCTTCTCGCGGTACAATGTTTTGCAGTGCCAGGTCGCGCGCCGTTTCTGCTAGTTGTGCTTTGGGCGACCACTGCTTAACACATTCAGCGTCTAGATAATCATCGCCGTGAATCGCTTCGATGAAAAACATTTCTTCTTCAGCATAGCTTGGTAACGGAATACGGGTGTATCCGTCCGCCACTGGCAGCGGCGACGTTAGTGCTGCAATCACTTCGGCTTTACGTTCTTTTAGCGTAGCAATCAACGGTACCGCGTCAGGGTGGAACGGGCCGATCACGCTTACCTTGCCAGCGCTTAGTTCCACGATAAGACCTAAGCCCCGTAAATCCGCCAATAACCCTAGAATATCCATATTCTTCCTAAAAAGCCCTAAATTAGTTACTCTAGTTACTTTAGTTACCCATTTTCCGTATAACACTCCGCGAAGAAGAATACAGCTCGTTATACCGAAAACAGGGTAACTAAAGTAACTAGAGTAACTAAATCTCCACTGAAATCCAACCCGGCTTTGGCTCGCTTGGTGCGTCATCATCGGCCTCAGCAGACACAAGCCCTATGCCCCGCCGAATCGATTTATTGCCTATGCCTTTGCTTGAATCGAAGCCCCGTTCGGTTAACGAATTGCCAAATTGCCTACTGCCTTCAACCCGCTCCCCGTTGCGCTCTGCCCATGCTTTGTAAGTCGCGTATAGCGGACTAAATTCAGCAATGCAGTTAACGCCCAATGCGCAACATTCGTCAATGAAACTAGACAGAGTGTCGGACTCGGCTCTATATGCGGCTGTAGCGGCTTTAACCTCTGCCGGTGGCTTTAACCCGTTACGCTGCCAGTCAAGGCAACCGCGTACGCTCCACGCTAAAATCCCGGCCAATTCTGCCTTCAATTTTTCTTTCAACTGTTCGTCTTTTTCGGCGTCTGGAATCTGGACGGTGAAAGGCACCATGTTGATTCGACGCCAAATACCGTTGTCGCTCCCTTTGATAACTGGCTTATGATTGCCGTAAATCCAGAGCTTATGGGTGGGGACAAATTCAAAATATTCTTGACGCATGAACCGGGCCACCAGCTTGTCGCCGCCCGTTAAGTCTTTAACCAACGATTCAGCCAATCGCCGCCCTGCTTCTACCTCGGCAGTGACAACGAACCTTGCACCAGGCAGACGCGCTACGTCGTTAGGAACGCCGCCGCTGTTTTGTTTGAGCATGATCATCTCAGTGGGTGCCCGCTGCCCATAGTCACCCAATAGCGCTTGAATGGTTTCGGTAAAGGTTGATTTGCCATTCGAGCCGGTGCCATAGAGAAAGAACAGGCATTGTTCCACTACGGACGCGGTAAGTGAGTAGCCCACGGCGCGTTGTAGGAAGTCGATCAAGGCTGGATTATCGGCCATGATACGCCGCAGAAAGCCTTGCCATAGTGAGCATTGCGCATCAGGATCATAGTCAATATCAATCTGTTTGGTGGCTAATTTAGCCCGGTCATGTGGAAGTAACTTACCAGTGCGTAGGTCAATCGTTCCGTTCCGGCAATTGAGTAACATTGGGTCGCCGTCCAGGTCGCTATGCTTGACTGAGATACCTGGTTCGCTGCGGGATAGGGCAATCATGGCACTGATTTTATTCTGGCCCTCCGATGCTAGAGCCCACTTTGCTAAGTGTTTACGCTCCTCTTCGTCGGCCTCTGCTGCCTCGGCATAGATGCTGGCTACGGTGCGTTTGGCAACCCGTTCAATCGCGCCGGTTTCATCCTCTGCCCAGCGCGAGCCATCCCAAATAAACCACTTGCCCCAAGCATAGACATAATGAAGATTAGCGCCCGCTTGTCTTATCATGCGGCGCGCATTGCCCAAGTCGGTGCAATGAATTGGTTCGCTGTTGGTGGTGCCATTCGTGCTGGGATGGGTTGCGTTATGAATGATTTTACTCATAATATCCTCAGCAGGCGTGTAAACCTCTGCGCAGCCAGCAATCGCGCGGGCTATCGTGCCTTCGCCGTATTTTTCACCAGTGCGTGCATCCCTATCCCACTTTTCACGCATCAGCCCAGACTGGCGGAACAATCGATCTATGCGGTTTGCATCGCGTCCAGTCCAAAACGCCAGGTGGTTACAAAGTGATTGATCAGCTGAACTGTGATTGTCGCCCTGGTCGCCGTCCCATAATGAGCGGATACTATTACCATTTTTGCTGGCAAACATTTTGTCAAGCAGTGCCTGATCATCAATGGCGAATAAGGAAGAGGATACAGGCTTTTGTGTGGAATGAATAGCTTTCGGCTTATCCTCTCCAAAGATTTGGCGGTGTAGCTGGGCCAGCTCCTCGCAGCGTTCGTTAATAGTGTAAGGTGTGCCCAGTAGGTGGTTGCCAGTGACGGTTAAAAAGCGTCCATTTTGATACATCTCGACATTGCCTTTTCGCCTGCCTTTTGGGGGCAGCTCACCATAAACAAACATGCGTGAGCCTTTATCAGAGGGTGATATTTCGGTATAGGTGTTTAGGAGTGCGACTTTCTCTGTTGCCCACGGCGCAAGTGCGCCGTCAACAATACTGTCATCAAGATCAACACCGGCAAGATTATCGTCATCGCTTAGCACGACGCCTACGCCGTAAATATCTTCGGTGCTGTGTGCAAACTGTAATGCTTGTTCAAAACTGCCCCACGTCGTCCGGTTATCGACGGCTGCCAGGTTGCCAGTATTGGGATCGCAGGGAATTTTATCGAATTTTCCGTTGGGTTTTGCTACCATTTTATAGCCAACCCAGCGCGGAATGGCTTTTAGGGTAGACGGCGCATTGTCCGTAATGCGTTGCAGCCGTTCTGATTTATCCATTGCTAATTTTCCTGTTGCTGCGTTACCGTCGCCGTGTGATATAATCACGGCGACGATAACAATTCAATGTGTACGAAGTTAAAAACTCGCTAAGGCTTGCCGGCAATTAGCGGGTTTTTTCTTGTCGAAAACAACGCTGGGGGAGTCGTATTCGGTGCTTGCAAAACCCTCGGCGTTAACAGTGACAATCTGATGAAAAATCTTCGTATGAATAGTGATTACAGCTTTGCCTGAGTTTTCCTCGACTAGTACCAAGCAATACCCCGTGCTTGCGGCAATTTTGCCACCCTCATCATCTTCGTCAATGTTATCTATTGCGATTCTCATGGTTATC
>JBBREZ010000588.1:0-3910 GCA_038225095.1 Caldilineales bacterium | reverse complement strand
ATGTGTTGGTTGACAATGTGTTGGTTGACAATGTGTTGGTTGACAATGTGTTGGTTGACAATGTGTTAGTTGACACCGAGTGGGTGGCCGCCCACCTCAACGATTCCAAGCTTCGCTTGGTGGAGAGCAATGAAGATGTTTTGCTGTACAGCACCGGTCATATTCCGGGCACCGTGAACATTGATTGGCACGCCGATCTCAATGATGCGGTCAGGCGTGATTATGTGGACAGTAAGCAGTTCGCCGCGCTGCTCAGCCGTCACGGCATTAGGCCGGATACGACTGTGGTGTTTTATGGGGACAAAAACAACTGGTGGGCGACCTATTCATTCTGGGTTTTCCAGTTGTTTGGGCATACGAACGCCAAGGTGATGAACGGTGGCCGTTTGAAGTGGGTGCAAGCGGGGGGCGAACTGAGCAAGGAAACGCCGAGCTATGCGCCGAGCCAATATCCTGTGCCCACACGCGACGACAGCAAAATTCGCGCTTTCCGCGATGAGGTGCTGGCGCATCAGGCGGCGCACAAGCCATTGATCGACGTGCGCAGCCCGCGCGAATTTAGCGGCGAACTGCTACACATGGCCGATTATCCCCAAGAAGGCGCGATGCGCGGTGGTCACATTCCGGGCGCTAAGAGTGTGCCTTGGGCGCGTGCCGCCAATGCAGATGGCACGTTTAAGAGCGTCGAAGAGCTGCGCGCCATCTACGAAGGCGAAGCCGGTTTGAAACCAATGGATGACGTGATCGCCTACTGCCGCATCGGTGAACGCAGCAGCCATAGCTGGTTTGTCTTAACCTATCTGTTGGGCTACAAGAACGTGCGCAACTACGATGGTTCGTGGACAGAATGGGGCAACGCCGTGCGTGTGCCAATTGAGAAGTAGGAAGTAGGGGAGTAGGGATACGGGATCAAACTGCACAAGTCTCTAATCCCATATCCCTACTCCCTGATTTTAGAACTTTATCGCCCCGTCCGTTAACCCCTTCATAAACCAACGCTGGAGCAAGGCATAGATGACAATCACGGGAAAGGCGCTGAAAAGTAGCATCGCAGCATCCGCCGCTTCGTGGGCAAATTTGCCACGCAGATGCGGCACAGTGGTTGTCGCACTTTCATAGCTGGCTGCGAGCAGCTTCTGAATGCCGACCGAAATCGTCATCTGCGTGTTCTTATCGATCATCGTGAACGTCACGAGATAATCGCTCCATACGCCCACAAAGGCCAACGTTGCGATCACGACCATGGCGCTGGTGACCAGGGGCAGCGACACTTGCGCAAAGACCTGGAACCAACTGGCGCCGTCGATCAGCGCCGATTCCTCGATCTCGCGTGGCACCGCCAAAAACGCCTGGCGCATGATGAAAATCGGAATCGGCAACGCTGCTGAGAAGAGCAGAATGAGGCCGAAAAGACTGTTGCGCAGCTTTAAGAAACTCATCAGTTCGTAGAGTGCCATCAAGCCGCCACTTTTCGGGATAAACATCGAGACCACAATCGCAATAAAGATCAAGTCGCGCCCGCGGAAATTTACCCGCGCAAAGGCATAGCCGGCTAAGGAGGCCGCGAAAACCTGGATCACAGCGACGCCAATCGCCAGCACAAAACTATTGCGCATATACGTCGGCAATTCCTGAATAGCGGAAAACATATACTCATAGTTGACCGTACTCGGCGGCAACGGGATCAAGGAAGCCGAATGCGTATAGAACTGTTTGCCATCCTTTAAGGATGTAGCGATCATCCAAAGCACGGGCAGCAAGATCACAAACACGACCGCGATCAGACAGAGATGCGCCAGCACATGATTGCGCTGGAACCAGCCACGCAGTGGCGCGGGTTTTATCTGAGTTGGCGCACTGACGATGCGACCCGTTGTCAAACTTTCTGCCATACGATTTCTCCTTTTCGGCACACGATTTTCAAAACCGTGCTGCGTTCAATAAAGCTTATTTGGAATAACGGCGGATAGGCGCTAGGTAGACAGGTACATAGGTAGACAGGTTGTGTCTACCTATGTACCTGTCTACCGTTCGGCTGAGACGTTCGACGAGCTCAGTCGAGTCGCTCACGTCGAAGCCTGTTTCCCCTGTGGTTATTTATTCCGAATCATGTCTAATTTATTCACGCGCCCAACGAAAGACCAACGCCGCAATCAGCGCACTGATGATGCCCAGCACCAAGCTGATGGCGGCGGCATAACCCAGCCGCAAATCTCCGCGCACAAAGGCCAGTTCGTATAGATGCAAGCCGATCGAGCGCGTGGAATTTTCTGGACCCCCTTGCGTCAAAATCAACATCGGTTCGGTCGTGCCGATAATGCCGATCAACAAGACGATGATCAGGGCAAACGTCGGCTTCAAGAGTGGCACGGTAATCCAGCGCACTTGCTGCCAGCCCGTGGCCCCATCCAATGACGCCGCCTCGAAGACCTCTGAACTGATGTTGTAAATGCCAATTAAGAAGAGCAGAGTAGGGAAGCCAAAGATGATCCAGATGTGGGCAGCCGCAATTGAGGGCAACGCATACTGCGTGGTGCCCAACCAATTGGGCGGGTTGGTGATTCCTAAACTGAGCAACACGTTGCTCAGCAAGCCAAACTTTGAGCCATACAGCTCGCGGAACATCAGAAAGCTGACCGCAAGCGGTAAAATACTGGGCAGATAGACCACCCAGCGATAAAACGCGGCCCCGCGGCGCACACGGCTGATCAGAACGGCCACCAACAACGCAAGCAGGATCGTGATGGGCAGGACCATTGCTGTGTATTTGAAGGCAATAACCAGGGCGGTTCGCACATTTTCATCATCTGCCATTTTGGTAAAATTGTCGATACCGTTGAATTTCCAGCGCGTTTCCGGGTAGACGAAACGATAATCGGTAAACGCCATTAAGAAGCCGCGCATAATTGGCCAGATGTTGAAGACGATATAGAGGATCATCGCCGGCGCAATGAAGGTATAACCGAGCAGATTGTTGTATCTAACGCCTTTGTCTTTACTACTTAAATTTTTCAACAACGTGCCCAAGTCGCGGTTGCCACTGAGCGAAGCTGGTTCGTTTGCTGCCATGAATACCTTCCTACTGATTAATTGAAAATTGAGAATTGCCAATGGCTAACGGAAAACTTTCGTCGTAACGGTTAAGCTCCGGTGTAGATAGTAGACAAGTAAACAGGTAAACAGGGAGACAGACTGTACACCCTGTTTACCTGTCTCCCTATCTACCTGTGCAGCGCCACGCCTGAATCGTTACCTTTTGCCTTAACCATTGCCAATTAACTAGGATTTCAACATGGCGTCAATTTCTTTTTGTAGTTCTTTTCCAGCGCCGTCCATGGCTGCTTCTGCGCTCATCTTGTTGTCGGGATTGACGGCTTTTTGGATCCAGGGGACAAGCACCGTGTTTTGGACAGTCCAATAGAGGTTAGTGGGGAATGGCACGGAGTTGCGCACCAATTCGATGCCGTCCAGTTGCCAGGCTTGGGTCTTGTCCGGTTTGATAAACTCATCGTAGGTGTACTGGTAGGCCGGTTTAGCGGCAACCGTGGCGATCTGCTTGCCGCTCGCTTTGTTGTCGGGGCCGAACCACCAGAGCAGGAAGTCCATCATGCCTTGGGGATTTTTGGCTTTGTTCAACACCACAGAGCCATTGAGCCAGAACGGCGCGCCCGCGGCTGGTTTATCCTTCTCGCGGCGGATGTTGATGCCGGTTGACGCCTTATCCGTACCAAAAGCCTGTTGCGCCATCGTCCCATGCACGTCGAATGAACTCATGATCGCCGTGCCGCCCTTCAGCCAGTTGCCGAAGCTGTCGGTGTGGATACCGGGCATCAAACCATCTTTTACCATGCCTTGGAACCATTTTAGGGAAGCGATCGAAGCCTCACCCTGCCAGTCCACCAGGCCATCT
>JBBREZ010000587.1:0-3910 GCA_038225095.1 Caldilineales bacterium | reverse complement strand
AACCGCTACTTGGCTCCAGCGCCAACATGCTTATTCTCTCGACTAAATTTCCTGCATCTCGCATCCTTATGAACGATCTATTGATACTTTCGTTTGTTAATGTGCTCACTCTTTTGTGAACGATGTAAAGATACGTGACACTTAATCATTAACCATTCAGCGTTACCCGTTCAAATTCCGTTGCCATGCAACCTGGGCGCGTAAACCGTCGAGTACTGTGGTATTGGGCGCGTAACCGAGCATTTGTTGCGCCTTGTTGGTATCAGCCACCGTACGTTTTTGATCACCTGCGCGCGCCGGGCCATGCGTCGTGCGGGCTTTTTTGCCGCTCAATTCTTCCAATATCTCCAACACCTGATTGACCGTTACTTCTTCGCCGCCGCCGATATTAAACGTTTGGCCGATGCTCTTTTCTGGCGTTTCGAAGGCGCGCATAATGCCTTGCACGCAATCTTTCACATAAGTATTGCTGCGACTGTCATTGCCGTCGCCGTCAATCGTGATTAGTTCCTCGTTGAGCAGCGAACGGATGAAGATATTATACCCCATATCCGGGCGCTGGCGCGGGCCATAGACCGAGTAGAGGCGGAGGACGGTGACGGGCAAATTGAAATTGACGGCATAGGCGCGACAAAGTTGCTCAGCCGCCAGCTTGGTGATGCCATACGGCGAGATCGGTGCTAAGGGCGATTCTTCGTTGCCGGTGGCGAAGCGGCCGTAGACCGAGGAGGTGGAAATTTTAATCAGATGCTGGACTTCTTCTTTGACCGCGGCCTCAAGCAACCGTTGCGTCGCCTGAATATTACACGTCATATAAGAATCGAACTCGCTCCAACTGCGCACCAACCCAGCCTGGGCAGCCACATGAAAAATTGTTTCCGCACCCGCTAAAGCTTCTGTCAGATCGGCTTTGCGCAAATCTAGTTCATGAAAAGTGAAACCGGGTGCGTTACGTAAATTGGTGAGATTTTGTTCTTTGAGTGCGCGCGGGTAATAGGGAATAAAGGCATCCACGCCGGTAACGGTGTGGCCCTGGGCGAGCAACTGTTCGCACAGATGCGAACCAACAAAACCGGCCGCCCCGGTCACAAAACAAGTGGTCATTCGTTTCCTTTCTGGTTGGTGGTGTATAAGAATTCTAGGAAGTTGAGTGTTAGTAAGTCATGTTACGCAGCCCACCAGTGGTAGGGCCACGATAGTTCGTGGCTGTATGGACGAGCGTCTGCGTAACATCAGTTATAAAGTCTTTGTTTATGATTGTCGCTACGAAGCAAAACTTTGCCACTGGGAGCAGTAACACTGCAACATCCAAGATAACACCTTTCCAAGCCTTGATGACATTACATTTCTCTTACAATTTTGTGGCCTCATCCATGTTTAGCATCCGTGCCGCTCAAACAGCGCGATCATTTTGTTGCTTGCCTGGAACTTTTTTTGCACAATTAAATCAACTTTAAGGTTGTCAACTGACCGGTTTCTAAGTTTGCCACCCGAATCAGGTGATTATTGGTGTCAGCAATATAAATGCGCGCTTCCGCAACGACCAAGCCTTCTGGCGCATAGAATTGTGCGGCGGTAAACATTCCATCCGCTGCACCCGCTTCCCCCGTACCGATCAACGTCTGCACCGCACCCGTTGTTGGAGCGAGCGTTTTGATCTTGTGATTATAGCTGTCCGCAATATAGATCAAATCGTGCGCAATCGCAATGCCGGTTGGGTGTTGTAGCCGCACTGCGGCGCCAACGCCGTCAACATCGCCAAATTCAAATAAGCCTTGACCCACCAACGTGAAGACAACCGGACTTTCATCGAAAGTAATCGCACGGATGGCGCTCGCTTCGGCATCGGCGACAAAAAGATGGCCCATGTCCAGCGCCAGGTCGCTTGGCTGATTAAAGGCCGCTTCGGCGCGTGGTCCATCGAGCAGCGCCTCCGCTCCGGTGCCGGCAAAGACACCAAGTTGCTTTTCGTCGATTAAGATCCAAATCTGGTGCGAACCGGCCATCGCAATCAGCAGCGTCTGGTCAAGCGCCGCAAGCGCCCAGGGGGAACGCAAATCAATTTCGGTTGGCGTATTGCCTTGTGCACGCCGTCCATTGCCTTTGTTGCCCGTGCCAGCAACCGTGCGCACCGTTTCCCGTACCAAGTCGATGGCGCGCAGCGCATGGTTTTCCGTGTCGGCCACATAAAGCGTGTGGCCGGTGAGTGCCATGCCATGTGGATCATGGAATTGCGCCTGACGGATTCCCCCGTCTTGTAAACCCGGTTTACCCGAGCCAAAGGTGCGCACAGTTTCACCGGAGAGGCCGTCTAGACTAAGTTGCACTTCCAGGATGCGATGATGGCCGGTATCGGCAACAAAGAGCCGATCACCAAGCGCATAGAGCAACTTGGAGGGAAAGTTGAGTGGGCGTGGCGCTTCTTTGCTAGTTTCCAACTGTAAACCAGCGATGGGCACACGGTTAAGCAAGCCAGTTGGCTCAAATTCAGCCAGCATTTGCGTAATCATCTGACCCACTGCTTCCGCTTCGATTTCGCCAGATTGTTGGGCCACGACTTTCCCTTGGGGATCGACGAGCACGACAGTGGGCCAGGCCCGTACGCCATACTGGCTCCAAATTGCAAAATCGGCGTCATTGACCACCGGATGTTGGATGCCGTGGCGCATGACGGCTTCACGGATGTTGTCGGTGAGCTTTTCTGCTGGGAATTTGGCTGAATGCACGCTGATGACAACGAGTTCACTGGCGAACATTTCACGGAGTCGGCGCAACTGCGCGACATTATGATGGCAGTTAATTCAGCAAAAGGTCCAGAATTCGAGCAGCACAATTTTGCCGCGTAATTCTGCCATGGTCAGTGCCCGTTCCGTGTTCAGCCAATCCAGGTTAGTGGGAAATTCCGGTGCATTGACCTTGCCGAGATATTTCTGCATAAATGATAGATGCCCTTATTCGGTTAAAATTGCCACTAAAATCGCTAGTAACTCGGCCACATCCGTAGGGACACGGTACAAATTGAAATCCTGGATTACCTTTTTGGTCGGGCGATCCAGAGAGTGTCAAATCGCCAGATATCGCCTATCGAAACGGCTCCATAGAGTTGAGAAATCTTACTTTCGGTCCATTGATCGAGGGCAATGAGTTCGACAGCCAGTTGTGTGAACCCTTTTTGCAAGTCAGCATTCTTTGCTGCTACGATCAGTAAATTATTTTTCGCTTGAAGATATATAGTCTAATGTTCCCCTCAGTTGATCGTTAAGCTCTAAGAAACGGTCTGAAAAGGGTGGATCAAGGACTTTGTAGGTGCGGTTTGTAACCGCACAATCAGGGGATGACCGAGAACGTGCGGTTACAAACCGCACCTACGAATTCTTTTCAGACCGTCTCTAAGGCATACTCTACCCTAATTCTAGCCTGCGTTTGTACGGCTGCTTCAAGCAATACCGGTGCAATCAGGAACTCCCGCCGGGCCATTTCATTCGTCAGACTGATTAAAGATAGACTCGCGTGTAGGCGTACTTGGAGATCGTTGAGACGCTGGGGCTGAATCTCAGCAGACGGAAGATCATATTCTTCTGCTTGAAACGAATAACCGAAGTGAGCAACAAGTTCATCTACTTCAACGTTTAGTTTGAAATAATCAGAAAAGCTCAAGGATGGGGTAAGCCAATAATTGAGTGAAGCATAGTAAGCCTCCTAAACAAGCAACAACAGGTTGACTATCCCCAGTATAGCACGCCGCCTCCTGTTACTCAATACCCCCTTATAGCTCGACCTGACGCCCAATGCTGCGTTCGATGGCCAGCGCATAGACCCGCGCTGCTGTCACTGCATCTTGCATAGCTAATCCCACGGACTTGAAAAGTGTAATTTCTTGCTCACTGGTGCGTCCGGCTATCGTACCGGT
>JBBREZ010000586.1:0-3917 GCA_038225095.1 Caldilineales bacterium | reverse complement strand
AAAAAGAGTATAACATTCACCTGACAAGCTGTCAAACCAGTTTGACTAAACCAATCCTGGTCTACACGCTACCATTATGTGATTGAGATCCTTACGATTCAGTTTGTTTGACGATGATCGCACTCGATGTTATATTCTATTCCCCACCACGATTGAGCTAGGTCATCAGCAAGGGAAACGGTTGTGCGTTCTTTTTTAACAACAAGACCTTACAGCCAATTAAAATCTTTTTCTGCATGGCCAATTTTGTGCTGCCCTAGAAACAAGCGCCTTTCGCAAATCCTGCTCATTTTACTTGGTCTGTTGGTGTGGATAACGGGTTGCCGCCAAAGTGATGTGCCGCCCCAAACGCCCACCGCGCAAGCACCGCTTCAGGTAACGGTGCTTGTTCCCGTAGAAGTTACCCGCGTCGCTACACCAACGCCGCCCGCCATTACTTGTGCGCGCGGCGATTTAGGCAATGTCAAAGAAATTGTGATCGGTGCCATTTTGCCCCTCTCAAAACCAGGGGCCATGCTGAGTGGCTTCAGCATGCAAACCGCCCTTGACCTGGCCATCGAAGACGTGAATGCCGCAGGTGGCGTTCTGGGCAAACCACTGCGCCTGACCACGTACGATGCGGCTGGTATTCCCAATCGTGGCGCATTTTTGGCGGAACGCTTGCTGCGCGATGATTGTGCCAGCATTCTAGTGGGCGTCTATAACAGCGATGTGGCGATGGCGGTCAAAAAAATCGCTCATCAATACGGCGTGCCGGTTATTTTTGCCGAGCCACGCGCCGATCAAGTGACCGCTGATCAAGAGCCAGAGGTTTTTCGCATTGGGCCTACGGCCACGATGCTGATGCAATTGCCCGCTAAATGGTTGGCTTCGTTGGGCGACTATAACCGCGATGGTGAAAAATTTGCCATGATCGTGACTGAGAATAACAGCGCTGGCCAAAGTCGCGTTGAAGCCGCCAAGCAATGGTGGCCCACCTATGGCTTTACCGTTGCATCAGTTTTGGTCGATTTGCCGACGGATGATTTTTCGCCCGTCATTGCGCGCATTGTGGCGCAGAATATGTTGCCAGACGCTGTCTTTATCCATCTTTCGGACAACGCAGGATTCAAACTCCAAAATCAAATGTTGGCAGCCGGGATTGGACCGCAGAAAAAAACGCTGATTATTCGCAATTCCATCGCGCTGGATGACCAGCTTTTCTGGCAAAACGTCCCCGACGGCATCTACACTATTGTTGGCCGGAACGGACCCTGGAGTTCAACCGTGCCCGCTATGGGTTTGAAATTTGCCCAAGCTTACAGTCAATATTTTAATCGTTGGCCCGAATCCTATGCCTTTGAATCTTATGATGCCGTACGCTTGGCGGCTGATGCGATTACCCGTGCCAATACGCTGGATCCCAAAAAAATTATCGCTGCGCTCGAAACGACCGATATTGAGTTGGCCTCTGGTCATTACACGTTTCCCTACGGCTCAAAGAATCCACCTGATGGCGAACGCGTGCCGGCCTATATGTGGCATCAATGGCCAGACCCACAACTGCTCTTCTTGCAATATGGCGCAGTCGGGGAAAAGTCTGCCACTGCCGCCGTGATCTGGCCGCCAACCTATCGCACCATTACCACTACGCTAATTCCAGGCCTGCACCAACAACCGTAACCTGTGCGTTCAGCCGAGAAAACTAGGTTGCCTCAGCCTTCGTTTCGCTTGTCCGCCCTTGTCAACCAGAATTTAGCACCATCACCCACCCTCCATAGTAACGAACGCGTGCAGCCCCGGATATCGATCAAATTGCCACGCTACCCGACGCCGCATTTGGTGTGACGCCACCAGCATTATGTTTACGCTTAGCTTCCAGTTATCTGGATATGGAAACCGACGAGCGTGCCGAACAGATCCTGGCTGCCTATCGCGCCACTCCCGATCCGAATATCACCCCAACACCAGCGACGCTTTACACTATCTGCGTCAATTTGTTGAAAGTTTAGCGTAGACCGCCACATTAGCGTTGTTGCGAGATAATAATTAATAATGAATAATTGATAGTTAATTTTGCTGTATCGTCGATGAGATCAATCGGTCGCCATAATCACTAATCATTAATTATTCACTATTAATTATTCTGCTCGATCACAGATGCGCGTCTACGAAGGAGAAATGTAAGCCATGTTGAGGATGGGTGTTCCGTGGTGGGAATTAATTGTCAGGGGTATTCTCGTTTATATATTTCTGCTCGCCCTCCTGCGTCTGAGCGGTAAGCGCCAGGTGGGCCAGCTTGCGCCTTTTGATCTTGTTCTGCTTTTAGTGCTTTCCAATGCCGTGCAAAATTCTATGAACGGCGGCGATAACTCATTGCTTGGCGGTCTGATCTCGGCCGCCACCCTGGTCGGACTAAACTACGCGGTTGGGATGGTAACCTATCGGAGCAAAAAGTTGGAGGCCTTTATCGAGGGTCGCCCGCAAGTGTTGATCCATAATGGCAAGCTATTTGAAGATGTGATGGCCCACGCCAAACTAACCCACCATGAACTCCACGCTGCTTTGCGCCAGGCTGGCTGTGCGTCCATCAACGAAATTCATACGGCCATCTTGGAAAATAACGGCTCGATCAGTGTCGTGCCGCACAAGCATCATCATGATCATGGGGACAAGGAAAGTTAGCACGGAGTGCATGACTGACCTTGGCCTAACATTACAAAAAATGATTGATAGAGGGGCAGAATGCAAAAGTACATCGCCTTCTTACGCGCGATCAACGTGGGCGGTCACACCGTAAAAATGGACGCGCTCCGTCGCCTGTTTGAAGCGCTAGAATTTGCCAATGTTGAAACCTTTATCGCCAGTGGCAATGTGATCTTTGAGGCAACCGGCCAAAGTACCCAGGCGTTAGAAAGCAAGATCGAAGCGGCTTTACACGCGGCGCTGGGTTACAAAGTGGCGACGTTTATCCGAACACCCGCTGAATTGGTCGAGATTGTCCAATCCAAACCATTCGATGCCGCAACGCTAGCCGATGAAGCTAACATGCTGTACATCGGCTTCGTCGCCGAACCACCCAGCGTCGCCACGCAACAAAAACTGTTGGCCTTCAACAACGAAGTGGATGAGTTCCATGTCCATGAACGCGAAATCTACTGGCTATGTCACAAGAAGTTCAGTGACTCTACCTTTTCAGGTGCGCGGCTCGAAAAGACGCTCGCCGTGCAAACGACTCTGCGCAACGTAACCACGGTCAAAAGGCTTGCCGTTAAATATGCCCTTGATATTTCTCCTACTGGATAATTAACTGCCCATTAGGGCGCACCTGAGGATGCTTACTCCACATGATCGAAATCAATATGTAACGTTCATCAACACGTTTTGTGTACCAGACCGTGAATTTATTCACGGCTGTACTTAGCCATTCTTAATTCTCGCAAAGGAAAACACGCAGATGTCAACCCCTTCAGCCAACCTGGAAATTGCGCGGCGCTACATCCAGGCGATTGAGCAAGGCGCGACCCTGGCCGCATTTTTTGCGCCGGATGTCGTCCAAGAAGAATTCCCCAATTGCCTGGTGCCACAAGGCGCGCGGCGTGATTTGGCCGCACTGCTTGATGGCGCCGCGCGCGGCCAGAAAGTGCTCTCCAGCCAACGTTACGAAATCCAAAATGAACTAGCCAACGGCAATTTTGTCGTCTTCGAAATGCACTGGATTGGCACCCTGGCGATTCCCATCGGTTCACTGGCGATCGGCGACAACATGCGGGCTCACTTTGCCGTCTTCATCGAATTGCGCGACGGAAAAATTGTGGCCCAGCGCAACTATGATTGTTTTGATCCGTGGTAAGTGGAAACTGAGCGCGCAAAATAATGAGTAATAAAGGAGTAACTGTTCGTCTGGCTGAATCGTCAGATGAAAGGGAAATAACGCC
>JBBREZ010000585.1:0-3936 GCA_038225095.1 Caldilineales bacterium | reverse complement strand
AAACCGTCCGCAGTTGTCGGTTCTGCAGGCAAACGATCGGAAATTAACCAGATACGCCAGTGAGTTGCACCGTTGAAAACAGTCTTTTGCCAATATATCCCTCTGCAATTCAGGCTAAAAACAAACTGTCGGGTCGCTAGTTTGCATAACAGTCATTGAGTAAAGTGATTTTTATAAAACAAAATTGCCTTTGCTGTAGGTTAAGAAATTATTCTTAACCTACAGCAAAGGCAATCAGTTCTCAAGTAACCAGATAAATTGAAGAGAATAATTAACTGATGTTACGCCGTCGCTCGTCCGTACAGCCACGAACTATCGTGGCCCTACCACTGGTGGACTGCGTAACGTGAATAATTTACTTTGCGTACTTTTTCAACACCGGCTCAATCGCCTGCCGAAAACGTGGTTGAAACTGCTTGCTTAACCCCAGCGAGACCGCCCAATTCGGTTCATATCCACCTTCGGGGAAGTCTTCCGGTTCGGGCAGATAGAGTAGGAAGCCATTGGTGTAGCTAACCAGCGCCGGTATTTTATACCCCATTGCGCGCAGATGGGTTTTGAGGTTGATGGCTGTCTCAGAAAAGACCTCAGCAGGTTGGGTGACCAAGAGCATGTCACCGATGCCTAAGATAGTAATCTCAGCCGGGATGTTGTTGGGATCTTGGATGTCCGGTCTTTCCGTTGTCAAGACGGAATTGGGCTTGGTGGCATGTTCACCCGGCTCGGCGGCGGCATTCACGATTACCTGTTCGGACCAAATAACGTTGGCGGATGCGGTCGTCACGATCCGGCTGGCTGCGTAGGCCGTCTCCTCAGCAAAAGCTTCGCCCAGTTCGTCGGCTTCCTCGAACGTGCCGCCACCGCGGTCGCCGATATTCCACTTGTTGGGATCATCTGCTGAGCCGTAATACGTGCTGACATTACCAATCGCCTGAATCGTTTCGTTGCCGCGTAAATGCTTGCGCACACCGGAGGTCAATGGGTTGATATTGCCAGAGCCGCCTTGCGTAAAGAGACAGGTTGTCCCCGGCCCCAAGCGTTCTTCCAATTTGCGCATGGCATAGCCTGGCCAGTCACCACTGATCTGTAAATTGTCGTAGCCCAGCACTACCGAGTGACAGGCAAAATTGGTGAACAAACCCAGCGGCTTGCCGTTCAAATCGTCTACACGCAGGATGGTAATGCCAGGGTCGATGGGGCGATCCAGCCAACGCCGGTTGATCGAATAGCCATAAAGCACGCCATTCCCACTGCCAATGCGCGCCGGTTGAAGCGCCTGATAGGCCATTTCGACGGCGTCGGCGATAATGTCTGCTAAAGGTCGATCCCAGTTTTGCGGATGCCGATCATGCGGGCCAGCATGGGTGTGCGTGTCTGCCACCAGGATATGTTCCGGCGCAATCCCGACGCGCCGTTGCACCGCAGCCCGCACGGCGTTCACCGTTTCAATGCTGGTATAACAAATGTCGCAGGAAATTAGCGCCCAAGTGCCACTCTCAGCATCCAAGATCAGTGCGCGTGCCCATAAGGCATCATGCACGCCGGTTGCCCCGGTCGGTCGATTGCCATAGCCCACCAATTTGCAGCCGAGTTTAGGTGTCATGTCAGCACGGCCAAAGCCGGCGCGTAATTCAGTCATCGATTTGTAGCCTTTCTACTGGTGCTTAATCAAAAAAGCCCGCCGCACCCAGGGGTACCCGATTCGGCGTCTGGTATAGCAAACCCTTGAAACGGGTTAACACGTGTGCTTAACGTGTTTTAACCCGTTTGTTATACCAGGCTGCGAATTCATTCGCTGCTGAGTTCACGCATCAGGTTATTACCCTTTCATCCCTGAAAGCACAACGCCTTGAATAAAATATTTCTGTAATGCCAGAAAAACAAGCACTACCGGCAGCGTCGCCACGGTCGAAACGGCCATAATATAGGTCCAATACGGCGAGCGCAAAGGTTGCGTAAACACGGTCATCCCCACAGGCAGGGTAAAGAGATCCGCTTTATTAACGACGATCAATGGCCACAGAAAATTATTCCAACTGCCCAGAAAGGTGATGATCGCCAAAGAGGCCAGCGGCGGCTTGAGCAGCGGCAGGACAATGCTCAAGAAGATTCGTAATTCGCTACAGCCGTCCATGCGCGCCGCATCCAACAATTCATCGGGTAGGGTCAAACAAAACTGGCGCATCAGAAAGACACCAAAGGCGCTGACCGCGCCGGGAATAATCAACCCGGCATAATTGTTCGTCCAGCCTAGATTATAGACGAGGATGTAGAGGGGAATGAGCAAAATCTGGAACGGGATCATCAACGTGCTCAGCACCAACAAGAAACAGAGATTCTTACCTGGGAAATTGAACTTGGCAAAGCCATAGCCAGCCAGCGCGCTGAGCAATAAGGTCATGGCCACCACCACGATGGCGACGACCAAACTATTATAGAAATAATTTGCAAACGGGGCAAGCGCAAACGCGTCGATGTAATTCTCTGGATGAAATTCATGCGGGATCCAATGGATCGGAATGGCAACCACTTCGGTTTCCGCCTTAAAGCTGGTCGTGACCATGTAATAAACGGGCATGCAAAAGATCAGCAGGCCCACGATGACCAACACATACAACCAAATTTTATCCCTCACACGCGCCCAATTATAAGCGGCAGAATGCCGGTTTTTTTGCATGATCATGTGTAACTGGTTTCCTCTGAACGCATGCCGCGGATCTGTGCAATGGTGATCACAATAATAAACAGGAACATAATCACCGACATCGTGGCCGCCATGCCCATGCGGAAATATTCAAAGCCATATTTATACACCAACAACGCGACGGTCGTCGTCACGTTACTAGGCCCACCAGTCGTCATGATATATTGCAAGGAAAATGCCTGGAGCGACGCAATCGTCGTCGTTACGATCACAAACATCGTGGTCGGGCGCAATAAGGGGAGGGTGACATTCCAGAAAATCTGGGCGCGTCCAGCGCCATCAATCAGCGCGGCTTCATAAAATTCGCGGGGAATGCCAACCAAGCCAGCAATCCAGACAATCATAAAGAAAGGGATACCAGCCCAATCGTCCACCACAATCAGCGCCAGGGGCGTCAGCTTCGCGTGTGACAACCAAAAAATCTCAGGTATGTGCACGATCGGCCCAACCAGTGCCGTCAGCACACCATCTGGATTGAGCAATAGTTTCCAGACTAACGAGACAACGACGCCGGAAAGGAGCGTAGGTGTAAAGTAGAGCACTTTAAAAGTTTCACGCCCCCAGAACTCGCGCACAAAAAGCATAGCCAACCCTAAGGATAAGATCCATTTGGGAATGGTTGTGCCTACGACAAACAGTGCCGTCACGATCAGGCCGTTTTGAAACTCTTTGTTACTCAACAAATCGACATAGTTTTGCAAACCAACAAAGTTTGGTGCTTTCAACAACGTATAATCGGTCAGGCTTAGGAGCAGACCATTGACCATGGGATAAATACTAAAGATCAGGAAAAAAAGCATGGCCGGCGCCACAAAAAGCAGGCCGTAAATACTGCGCCGAAAAAACAGGCTACGCCGAATTGTGCTGCGCAGGCCACCTTGACGGGCCCGCACTGACGGGTGCGAGTTGGTAACCTTGGGGTTTGTTGACAATGGTTGTTCAGCCATACGTCCTCTGCCTTCACAAAATAATTGTAGTGACGACTTCAATCGTTCCGCAAATGCAAAACGACTGAAGTCGTTACTACTTACTCACTGATATTACGCAGACGCTCGTCCGTACAACCACGAACTATCGTGGCCTACCACTGGTGGACTGCATAACATGACTTACTAACTTCTACAACCTCACACCAGCCATTACTTCTTGACTGGCTCGGCCATAATTTTATCGATCTCGTCCTGAGCCGTCTTCAGCGATTCAGGAATGGCTACGCCTTCCACAATCGACCG
>JBBREZ010000584.1:0-3937 GCA_038225095.1 Caldilineales bacterium | reverse complement strand
ATTTTGATTGTCAACCGCACTTTGGACAAAGCCGAAAGCTTAGCCACCCAGATGCAAGCGCTATGCCCAAGCTGTCATATTGCCGCCCATCGCTTAGCCACTGTATTGGCCGAAGTTGCAGATCAGGCTGAGCTTATTGTTAACACGACTTCGTTAGGTATGACCCCGCATACCACCGGTCTGCCCTGGGAAACAGATGTTCCTTTCTCGGCGCATCAGACTATTTACGATCTGGTCTACAATCCGCCCCAGACGCGCCTGTTGCAAAAGGCCAGCGCCGACGGCGCCCAAGCGATTGGCGGCCTTGGTATGCTAATCTGGCAAGGGGCGATTGCTTTTGAACGGTGGACAGGCGTGGCTGCGCCGGTGGATCTGATGCGCCGTACGGTGACTGAAATCTTTGCAAAAAGGTGAGGGAAAGTGCCATGGAAGCAGAACAGGTGTTAAGCCCACTTGAAGCGGCGGTAATTCTCGCCTTTGGTGACGAACAGGAAACGCTGACGCTGGAGCAGATTACCATACGCGCCGAGATTGAAATCGCCCAAGCGCGTTCGTCGGTGGAACGCCTTAAACTCAAAGCGGCATTGGCGCAAATTGATGAGTGGTTGGAGACAATTGTCGCCCTGTCCGAACTTGGACAGAACGCTGTCACTGCGCAATTGCCCGAGTTGCGGCTGTGGGCCACGTTGGTCGCCCAGGGTGTGATGCCGATTCGTGAACTTCAGGTGCGTGATGATCTCTCCGTCGCGGATGCAGGCGCGGCCTTTGGCGCGCTCAAGCGCCGTGGGATTTTGCTGCTCGATGGCCAACTGGTGCGCCCCGCAGAAAATGCCGACATTCGTGACTTGCTTGCCCGCCAGCATTTGATCGAAAAAATCGGCGCGACCGGCGCAGTTAGTGTGGCGACGCTTCCCGCTGAAGAACAGGCCCTGTTGCGCGACAAACGACTGCGTGATTTCTTTGCCTTCCAAGCGACCAAAGTGCGCAGCTATCAACTGACGTCTGCCGGTCTTGCTTTGCGTGATCAGGCGGTCGTGGCAAAAGATCAGATCAGTCGCCTGACGCCGGCGATGTTGCAAGATGGCAGTTGGCAGGGTAAACATTTTCGGCGCTATAACATTGGTCTGCCGCCCCGTTTGATCGCCGGCGCGCGCAATCCCTATCGCCGCTTTTTGGATCGCACCAAGCAAACCCTGCTTGGGCTTGGTTTTGAAGAGATGCGCGGGTCGCTGGTGGAGAATGAGTTCTGGAACATGGATGCTTTGTTTATGCCGCAGTTTCATCCGGCGCGCGAGATCCATGATGCCTATTTCTTGCAAGCGCCAACCCATGCCCAAACGGTGGCCGAACCCTATCTTTCCAACGTGGCCGCTGTACATGAGGGAACATCGGCGATTGGCAGTAAAGGTTGGGGTTATCACTTTGACCCCGAGCGTACCAAGCGGTTGGTCTTGCGCAGCCAGGGTACGGCGCTTTCGGCCCGCAGCTTGGCCGCCCAACCAAAAATCCCCGGCAAATACTTTTCTATGGCGCGCTGTTTTCGCTATGATGCTGTCGATGCCACGCATGCGCCGGACTTCTTTCAAGTTGAAGGCATTGTGCTGGGCGAGCAGATTACCTTGCGCCATTTGTTGGGCATGCTCTCGCTCTTTGCGCTTGAAATGGCCCAGGCCAAGGCGGTCAAAGCGACACCCGGTTATTATCCCTATACCGAACCCTCGGTTGAGGTCAGTATGCGGCACCCGACCTTGGGTTGGATCGAATTGGGCGGCGCGGGGATCTTTCGACCAGAGGTGACCAAGCCACTCGGCATCGACGTGCCGGTGATTGCCTGGGGATTGGGGCTCGACCGTATGGCGATGGTCGCGTTGGGCAAGCGTGATATTCGCCACTTATTTACCAACAATCTGCCGAATGGCCTGGCCGATAACCGTAATTTCTAACGCCCACCTTAGACAAGTAATAGTTAAAAGCGGTTACACAGAGTACACAGAGTACACAGATAGTAAAGAGGAAAAGCCAACATTGGTTAGCGTTGTCGCTCTCTGTAAAGCAGTTCTTGCGGACCATGAATAAGTAAGGATCTGATGCCATGCCGACGATTACGGTGCAAAAAGATGATCTATATCGGCTTGCCAATCTGGACCCATCCTACAAGTTGGCCACGCTTGACGACGACCTCGCGCTGGTCAAAGGTGAACTCAACGCCCGGACATTGGACGGCCAGAGCCTACGGTCGACCGCGGGCGTTTGGGTCGATGACAACGTAAATTACGATTTACGTATTGAACTAAAGGATACCAACCGCCCCGACCTTTGGTCTGTGGAAGGCATTGCGCGCCATTTACGCGATCATGCGCGTGGTTATGGGGCTGCTTATACTTTCTTTACGCGTGACACCGTAGCACTTGCGATTGAGGTGGATGCTCAGCTAGCGTCGATTCGGCCCTATATCGGTGGGTTCCTCGCTAGTGGCGGGAACGTCAATGAGGTTAGCTTGTTGGCTTTTATCGAGGCGCAGGAGACTTTGACCCGCAACTTTGGGCGCAAGCGTAAGACAGTTTCGATTGGTCTTTATAATGGTGCCGACATCGTCTTTCCTGTCCATTACCGCGCGGTCGGGCGCGATGCGATCAAGTTTGAGCCACTAGCCCCCGCGCTGGAGCGAACGGCGTGGCCTGTGGGTGTGGCGATGACGCCACAAGCAATTCTTGAAGAGCACCCAACCGGCCGCGAATATGCCGCAATCTTGGATGATTTTAGCTTGGTGCCCATGCTGACCGATGCCACCGGCGCGGTGCTCTCTTTCCCGCCGATCATCAACAGCGCTAGCTTGGGCCAGGTGATGCCTGGTATGGCGATGCTCTTTGTCGAGGTGACCGGTACAGAACTCGATCAATGTTTGTTAACGCTCAATATTTTGGCCACAAATCTGGCGGACCGCGGCTGGATCATCGAACCGGTAACTACCCGCTACCCTTATGCTACGTCACGCGGGCACTTGGTGACTGCGCCGCATGCGCTGGCTCTGACGCAGCAGGTTCCCTTAGGCGAGTTTGGGTGTTTGCTGGGGGAAATTGTCGCTGCGGAGGATGTGGTTGCCAAACTCACGGCGTATGGGGTTGCGGCGACCGCGCTGGACGAGCAGATTACGGCGACTGCCTGCGATTATCGTCAGGATTATCTCCACCCGGTCGATGTGATCGAGGATTATGCCATTAGTCGCGGCTATGCGACGTTCGCACCCGCCATGCCCGCCGATTTCACAATTGGCAAGCTCCAACCACTGACGGACTTTGAGGATTTGGTGCGCGATTGGCTAATCGGTTTTGGTTTTGAGGAAGCAATTTGTAATATTCTCACCAACCTAGCACAGCTACGTCACCAGATGGACGTGAGTGCTGAACCGGACGGCGCGGTGTTGCCGTTCCACGGTGGTCAAGCTGTCGCCATCGCCAATGTCATGAATCTCAACTACACCCATTTGCGCGATTGGCTCTTGCCTTCGCTGCTTGAAGTGGAATCACGTTCGGCAGGTGCGCTCTATCCGCATAAGATTTTTGAGGTGGGCGAGGTGGCGGTCTTTGACCTCACGCAAAATCTTGGCTCGCGCACCGAGTCGCGGCTGGGCGGCATTATCGCCGATGAAGATGCCTCTTTCGACGCCGCACAATCGGTGCTCTATGCGTTGTTGGCCAGCCTGGGCATTTCGTTTAAGGTGGAGCCTTGGACGCATCCGTCGTTTATTCAGGGCCGCGTGGCGTTAGTGACCAGCCAATCGGCAGAGGAAGCCGCTCCGATTGCACTCGGTTTTCTTGGTGAGCTTTCGCCGCAGGTGCTCACGAACTGGGGCGCACGGGTGCCGGTGGCGGTGTTTGAACTCTCACTTGATGCACTACTAAATTGTTCACGATGAAGGGGTCAATTGCGAATTGAT
>JBBREZ010000583.1:0-3945 GCA_038225095.1 Caldilineales bacterium | reverse complement strand
GATTTATTATTTGGATAGCAAAACAGAGCCAGATCGGTCTTGTAGGTGCGGTTTTTAACCGCACAATCTTGGTCAATCCAGACTTGTGCGGTTAAAAACCGCACCTACAAATGCACAAAATTAAATCGGAATAAGGTCTATAGATTTAGACATATCCTCAATCATACTTACTAGATATAGGTCCTATTTTTCACCTTGTTTTTTCCGATTACGTTTTTCCAACACTGTCTCCATATCGTCCATGATCAGCGGGGTGTTCTGCTCACGCAGGCGCGAAAATTCGATCTGGAGTTTTTGTAATTCCTCATCCGACATATCTTCCAGATCGACCAATTCGTTACGCGCATCGGTTACGGCCCGGATCAACTCGTCCAGTTTCAGATGGATGGCGTGGGCATCGCGATTCTGGGTGTTCTGGATCAGGAAAACCATGAGAAACGTGATAATGGTCGTACTCGTGTTGATCACCAATTGCCAGGTGTCGGAAAAGTGAAACAGTGGCCCAGTAATCGCCCAGAGGAGGATGATGACGGCGGCAACGATAAAAGACCAGGGTGAACCGACGATTACTGAAGTTTTATGGGCAAATTTGCGAAAGAACTCGTTCATACGGAATAACTCCTCTGTAGCCACGCGACAACAAGCCGTAGGTGGTTAATGGCCAATCTGCCATGTCTTGATCGCATCAACCGGATAAATCAACATGATAATATTAAAGATGAGTCCGTCTCTAATCCAAAACAGTAATACGAGTTCTACCAAGATAAAGATCGTCAATGAACGGCGGGAGCCAAGTTTGCGGGCCAGTAAAAAGCCCAGGCCACAGACCAGGATATCGCCCAGCGAGTTAACAACTGTATCCCCTTGATAGCCAAGCGCAGCGGTCGTGCTGCGGTAGCGATCAATGATGAAGGTGGAATTCTCAACCATTTCCCATACGGCCTCAACGGTGATCGCAAGCCAGAGTTGCCACTCAGGGGCCAGGCGGGGCAAAATCCATTTGAGCAACCAGTAAAAGACGAAACCATGCAGCAAATGGGTGAAGCTATACGGATCGAGCAACTGCTGCGAGTTTTCCGCACTCCAAATGTCGCCCGCCCACAGCCGCAAATAGCCGCAAGCACACCACCAGAGGCGACCCTGGTGGTGAAGTTCATAGCTCGCAACTAGCAAAACGGCGAAGATGGCAAGCCATACCGGGCGCGACCTTAGATAGAGCGGGAAAGCGGGGATGCGCATAAAATTAGATTACCCGATCATTTCCACCATCAATTGGCACCTGCGCGCCGGTGGTCTTGGCGAAGAGTGGCCCAGCCAGTGCACAAGCCAGGGCGGCCACATCTTTGGCAGTGATCTCCACCTTCAGGATGTTATTCTTTTTGTATTCCTCGACACTGATCCCGTAACTGGCCGCGCGTTTAGCCAACACTTCGGGCGTCCAGATGCCGGTGTCAAAGACAGCATTGGGATGCATCATATTAACACGAATGCCGAACGGCCCCAATTCCATCGCCGCCACGCGCCCTAGTTGGGTCAGCCCCGCTTTAGCCGCCGAATAAGCGCCTGCCCCCGGTCCAGGTGCGGGCACATTTTTCGAGGCAATGATCACGACGGCCGGATCGACGCCGAGTTTGAGATAGGGAATGCTATATTGCAACAAGCGCTGGTGGCTGGTCAGGTTCAGTTCCAGACTGCGTGACCAGGCTTTAGGATCTATGTCGGCAATCGTCTGGCTGCTGGGGAACATGCCGGCATTACAGATTACAATATCCAGCCCACCAAAACGGCGCACGGTGTGCTCAATCGCCACTTTGAGTTGTTCGTCACTGGTCACATCGCACACCTGGCCGAAAATGCCCTTTTGCGTAAATTGCGTCGTGATGCCTGGGTTAATATCGAGCGCAGCGACAACGGCCCCTTGGGCATGCAACGCTTCGACGCACGCTTTGCCAATCCCGCTGGCCGCGCCCGACACGAGGGCAATTTTACCCTGTAACACGGGGACGGCGCTGGTGGCGCGGGCTTTGGCTTGTTCCAATTCCCAATATTCCACCTCAAAAATTTCCGACTCGCTCAAGACCTGCCAGCCGCCCAAGCCTTCCGCCTGCTCGATGGCGTGCATGGTATGTTGGTTAATTTCATGAATAATACCAGTTTCGCCCAGCGTGCGCCCAAAGGCTACTGTTCCTTGCCCCGGCCAAACCGCCCAACGCGGCGCCGGATCGAGAACGGTTAATTTTGTGCTGGCATAGATGTTTTGGTTACGCTCGAAATAAGTGCGATATTCCTCGCCATAGCGCGCCACCGCCTGTTCCATATCTTCTGTAATCACAATCGGAATCCGTTTGGTGCGCAAGACGTGATCCGGCGTGAGCAAGCCACGAGTGGCAATGTCGGTGATGTCAGGCAAATTGGCAAAGGCAACGGCTGCTGGGCTGGCATCCTGTTGCGCCAAAATTGCCCCGCCCCGCGCGCTAGAAACCGCACGCCGCAAACGAGCCAATTCAAACAGATTTTCTGTGGGCGGCACAGTCTCAACTGGGCTAACTTTGACGTTGTTCGCCAGATATTCCTCGGCTTGGGAGACAATCTCAATATGGCGTTCGTAGCTGCGTTTGGCGTCGTTATCAAACGTGAACACGCCATGATTCATCAGCAGTATTCCATCAAGCTTTTGCCAATCGATGTCGCGCGTCACCATGTAAACGGTGCGCGCCAAGACGAAACCGGGCATAACGTAGGGGATGATCAACATATTTGGCCCATAAATTTGGCGAATCCGTTCCTCGCCGTCGGGCGTATTCATGATCGTCACCACGGCGTCGGCATGCGTGTGATCGACGAAGGTAAACGGGATGATGGCGTGCAAGATTGTCTCGACCGAAGGCGTCGGCGCATTGGGATCAAGCATGGCGCCGCGCAAATTTTTGACCATGTCAGTGTCACTCAGATCTTCGAGCCCTGCCAGACGCAAGGGCACGCTGAGGCGCACTGGCGCAAACCCCGGCGCTTGAATCGTGCCTAAATCCCAACCGCTGCCTTTGACATAGAGCACCTCCTCTTCATCGCCAAAAAAATTCTGCATCTTGGCTTTGACCGATGTATTGCCGCCGCCATGCAACACCAACGCCGGATCGCCACCCAGCAGGCGTGAACTATAGACGCGTAACGCCAACGGATCATCGGCAACGGCCGCGACTTTTTGATCATCCCATAAACTTTTCATGTTTAATTTCCTATCTTACACTGGTTGGGGAAGCTATCGTCTCACAGGGCTTTTGCAACGAATTACACGAATTGACGCTAATGGTTAACTTTCGTGAAAATTCGTGTAATTCGTTGCGATTTTTGTTGATCTCATTTTACCATTTTCCCGCAACAAAGCCTTGCTTACGACCAACGATGAACGCGAGTTCCTTTGCTTTGGGCAAGTGCCTCCGCCCAGGTCTGCGCCCAGATCGCATGATCCGTCAAGACTGCGGCTGGATTCGCTGCGCTGCGGACGATAAAGTGAGGATGAAAAGGGCGGCCCGTAGGTGTACCCGTTGGCTGGTAACGGATATCGATGCTCCAGCGCACGCTGTCCGTGTTATTGCGCGTTGAACAGTGCGGCGTGTGTTTGTGCATCAGCAGAACGCTACCTTTGGGCAAAGGCAGCGTCACAATCTTGGTGTGCGGCAAGGCTTCCGGCGCGATTGCGGTGCCGAGGCCAGACTTGGTACGGTGGCGCAGCAAGCCCTGTTTATGCACGCCCGGCATGACGCGCAGACAGCCATTCTCGGGCGTGGCGTCGGTCAACGGCAACCAGACAGTTAGGATGAAATAAGGGTCGGCTGCTTCCCAGGTGACGCCCGCATCCTGATGCCAGTGCACCACATGCGGATCGCTGCCGCGCGGCGTCAGGCCAGCCGGCAACTTAGGCCGCACATGTTGAATCGGGCTACA
>JBBREZ010000582.1:0-4023 GCA_038225095.1 Caldilineales bacterium | reverse complement strand
AGACCTGGGCAATCAGGATCTTCAGTTTCTCAAGGATCAAACTCAAGCGTTAACAAGTGACATCCAGCAACTCGGCCGGGTTGCCCGTACCCTTGTGCAGTTTGCCAGAAGCTATGCGGATATTATCACTAAATACATCTTTCTCTCTACGCGCGCACTCGAGATCTATACGCTTCAGGATCTGTCGGATACCATTTACTTCGACTATGGCTACATTCATCCCGATATCGAAGAAGATGCATTTCGGTCCCTCGAACGTGGGACCGTCAATCCGGTCACTGGGCTTCTGCAGCAGTACGCTAATTCTTGGGGGCGTCTCCCGCAGCTTATCCATCTGCGGGATCGATACGAAACGTATGAGGGCAAACTCAATTCAACAGGTGCCTATTATCAAGTTGCAGATGCTACCAAAATCAATATGTTCAAGAACGCAAAAGTAATCGAGTTCTCGCTAGCGCACTCCGATTTTCCTGCCGGATATTCTGAACACAAAATTGAGTATTTACTCGTTTCACTTGTGGGAGCAGTCTCCAACCACCCGCTCATTGAATGCAAGTTGGAGCACTCTGGCGTGAGCGAGATATTGAAGGCAGACGGGATGACTGTGACCGTTGACGCGCCAGCCATTGAAGTACCAGTATTAGCTGCGAAAAATGCGGTTTCACAGGGATCAATGACCACTGAGAGTGGGAATCGCTTGTGGGGCAGAAGTCCGTTCACCCGTTGGCAGCTGTCGATTGAGCAGGACATTGTGACAAGAGAGGGCGTCGATCTTGCAGGGATAACCGAAATCGTTGTGTTTATAGCCTATAAAGGCCTACTCAATCCCTAGGTTTTCATTGCCTGGCATGACAGCTTCGCTCCGATTTAAGGCGGGGCAATGTCGTGTAACTATCTCGTGATCATCGGTATCCACAAGTAACTACAAAGGAGGCTTTTATGTCATCAACCACCACCCAACAAACCACAACCACCCTGCAACACCATTTGACCGCCATTGCCCAGAACAATTTGGAAGCCATCATGAGCGATTACACCGATGAATCTGTGCTCTTTCTGGCCGACAACACGCGCCATGGTCTCGACGCAATCCGCAACTTTTTTGCCACGTTGATCGCAACCCTGCCCGCGGACTGGATGGCAAATTTCAAGATGATGCGCCAGGATGTCGCGGGCGAAGTCGCCTATATCTTCTGGCAGGCGCCGCCGGTCTTTCCGCTGGCGACCGATACCTTTGTGGTGCGCGATGATAAAATTGTGGCGCAGACTTTTGCCATGTTGACGTTGACATAGCTCTTTGCTGGCTAATGCTCGGATGCGGTCTACAACAGAATTTCAAGGAGCTTGCCGCATGATCATACGAGTGGCAAGCCTAGAAGATGCACCAGCACTGGCGTGGGTGATTGTCGATACTGGCAGAGCGGCGCACCACGGCCAGGTCCCTGACGAGGTGTTACTGAAGCCGTCATTAGCAGAAGCGTATGCCGAATCTGAGCGCAATTGGCGACGCACGCTGCATGAGATTGCTGACAGCGTCAACCCGCTGGAGTGCATCTATGTGGCCGAAGACGAGGCGGGCGTAGTCGTCGGGCGGGCCATGGGTGGCCCGCCCAAACAGTCAAGCTTGCCGAATAGTGGCGAGGTCTAGGCTGGCGTCTCGTCCAGGCGGTCGCAGGACACCTGGCGCAAAACGGTATGACGGCCCTTCTGATTGGCTGTCTGGCGACGAATGAACCTGCCCATCGTTTTTATGAAGCATTGGGTGGACGGGTCGTGGCCGAACGCGAGTTTGATCAAGACGGGGTCTTGCTGCCCGAAGTCGTCTATGGCTGGGCGGATACGCGGGTGTTCACGATTAGCGTTCACGCTGCGGGCAGCAGTCCTGCCGCTTGGAGCAGCGCGGCATAGTGTTCGGCGCGCTGGCGTTCTTGTTCGGCGCGTGCTTCCGCTTCTTCCGCACGTAGCCGCTCGGCGCGATAAAGCGGCGAGATAAAGGTGTTATATACCGGATCTTCCACCATATGCGGCGGGGCAGGTTTAGCATAGAGGTCTTGCACACGAAACTGAAAGCCGGGGAGCACCTGCGAACGAATGATCCCATCGGTGCGAGGCAAGGGTTGATAGACGCCGCGCCGGGTCAACTGATAAAATTGCGTTTCGATGTCGCGTTCATCTAGAATATAATACTCTTGTACGCCGACGGCATATTCAGCGCGTTTGATGATCATGTCACGGTCAATCTCACCTTGGCTGCTGTCCGAAAGTGATTCGATACAAAGATCAAAAATACCGTGATAGCTGCGGTCATGATCCGCTAAAGGGACTGGGTTGATATGCAAGACCAGACCTAGATCGGGTTTGCGAATCGTCGTCTTGGTCGGCAACGCCAGCCGAAAGCCCATTTCTAACCCAATAATCCTGGCAACTGGCTGCACATGCAAAAAATCGCGCACCACATCCATCAACCAGAGATACATCAGAAACTTGGCGTAATCCGTCGCCGGCACGCCCCCCAACTGCCCGTTGTTCCATTCGTAAGTGATGTGAGAATCAGTGTAGTACTTTTCCCAATAGAGGGCTTCGGGCACATAGGCATCCTGCCCATCCCCATTCTTGGTGTGTATGCCGTTGGCGATAATCGCTTCCGTTTGAGTGATAGATGAGTGTGGCATCATCCGCTTCGCCTCCTGCTCTATGATCCGTGTCCCTGCGTTCTGCGCTATTTTACTATAAAACAGGTGAATTTCAAAGTAATTTGAGAAAATATAAAAGGAGAAATCGACCATGAATTTAAACGGACAAGTTGCTATTGTCACTGGTGGCGGGCGTGGCCTGGGGCGCGCCTATGCATTGGCGCTGGCTGATGCCGGTGCAGCAGTTGCTGTCACTGCTCGGACTGCGCCTGAACTGCAAGAAGTCGTGCAAGAAATAAAGCAAAACGGCGGTCGCGCCCTTGCGATTCCGGCAGATGTAACGGATGCCAAAGCGATAAGGCAGATGGTGGCGACGGTAGAGCAAAATCTGGGTCCAGTGGATTTGCTGATCAACAATGCTGGTGTTCTGCGTGCGATTGGTCGGATAGCTGAAGTGGAGGCAGACGACTGGTGGCGCGAAGTAGAGATCAATGTACGCGGGCCTTTTCTCTGTAGCCAAGCAGTGCTTCCGGGCATGATTGAACGTAAACGCGGTCGCATTATCAATTTAGCGAGCGGCGCTGGTCTCGGGGCGATTGATGCCGGCTCCGCCTATTGCCTAAGCAAAGCCGCGATCATTCGCTTGAGTGAAAGTTTGGCGATCGAAACGAAAGAGCAAGGCATCGCCGTCTTTGCTATTCATCCTGGCACCGTGCGCACGCCGATGAATGAATACATGCACGATTCAGCACTTGTCGGTCAGCGGGCGTCCTGGTTGCAGCAATGGTTCCGCCAACTCTATGCCGAGGGCAAAGATACCCCAATCGAGCGCTCGGTAGAACTTGTCTTGCAACTGGCTTCTGGCAAAGCCGATGCGCTTTCCGGTCGCTATCTGGATGTCGATACCGATCTTGATGAACTGATTGGTCAAGCCGAAGTGATCCAACGGGATGATTTGCGTGTGCTACGGTTACGTCTGGAACGGTAGGCTAAGCGCAAAGACCTCATTAGTCGCAAATGCACGCGAATTTTTCATAAAGCCTTAAGAAGCTACTAGACCGGTAAAAGCGGTTCCCGTTGGGCCGCTTCCAAACTGATTATCACCAATCGGCGACGCTGCCGTCCGATTCGTAGAAATGTTCGCCGCCCAATTCTTCGTTGTAGGTGGCCGTTTTGGCCGCCTCTTTTTCGTCAATCTCGAAGCCCAGGCCGGGCACGGTGGGCAATTCAATAAAACCGTTGACGATCTGCCACGCTGGCTGAGCAATGCCCGTCAGCCAATCAGGGCCGACCGATTCCTGAATCAAAAAGTTAGGCACAGCCGCATCCACCTGCATACACGCGCTGAGTGCCACCGGCCCAATCGCACAGTGCGGCATGATATGGATGT
>JBBREZ010000581.1:0-4046 GCA_038225095.1 Caldilineales bacterium | reverse complement strand
AGATCATCCCGGCTCCACCCTTGCCAGCCGGGCATGCGCACCCGCCGCCCTTGCTCCAGATCAGCTAAATCACCCGCCCAATCGCTGGCTCGATTGCTATCCAGCGGCGTACCCGATTGCGGATCAATTTTCCGCTGCCAGATTTGCCCCGCCGCCGAAAGTAGACCGCGCGTATAGAGTTGTGCGGCTGCCCCCACCCAACCACTAGCGGGCTGTTGCTCATCGCCATAAAGCAGCGTATCCACAACATGACCTTCGGCATTGACCAGTTGGATGCGCCCGCCACCGTTGGCTAGCGTTAATTTGCCGTCCAAATTTAAAACGGACGGATCACTATCCGTGGCCCATTCGCAGGCTGGCTCTGTACCAAAAGTCGTACGGAAGGCAACGGCTTGGGCTGTACACCAGATGCGCTGGCCGGGCTGGAGTTGTAATGTAGTCGTCAAGGGAAAGGTAGCCTGGCGCGACTGGGTTGCCAATTGCCAACCGGCTAATGCTTGACGGCCGGGGCCAATATTCCAGATCAAAATGGCTTCATCCGGCTCGCCGCTGATCGCGCTGTCGATATGAGCGGCAGCGATCAAGAGCTGGGCGGGCGGCAGTCCAGCGATCAGCGGCAGGTAGACTTGGACAGGGGAGGTATCTGTAAAGGGCGATAGACTAGCCTGCGCCTCGGACGCTACGTTCGTGAGGGATGCAGGCTGGGCAAGGCCCCAAGCTGGCGAATAAACGAGCAGGGTGATCGCAAAAAACACCAGCGCACCGATGGGGGCAATGATGCGGTAAGGTTGGCAATGAGTCATAGGTTGTAGGCAGGCAGCAGTGAAAGATTGAATGAAAGTTGTGCCTACAGTTATACCAAACAGAGGCGGGAATGTATACCCGTACGCTAGTCCCACCTGCATACAAGGTCAATTACGGCACGTTAGACCTGATCATGTACCTATTATTGTGAAGTTCGCTGGCACAGCGATCTATGGCGAAGAAAGTCAGCGCTGCGGCCCAAGGATGGCATACGATTATCGCCAAATATCAACGAAAACGAACTCTAACCCAAAACTCGACAAAGTTGTCCCCATTCAGCGATGGACAAGGTCTCCGCGCGCCGCTTTGGATCGATACCGGCGCGTTCAAGCGTATCGGCAATGATGGGTTTGGGTAAATGCAAACCCGCACTTAGCGTATTAAGCAGTTGTTTACGTTTTTGGCTAAAACCAGCGCGGGCCACTTTGAAAAATTGGTCAACGTCGATATCGGGCACGGCGCGTTCAGGCAGAATGTCTAACCGCAGCACCGCGCTATCGACTTTCGGGCGCGGATAGAAGGCAGTCGCCGGCACTTGATGCACAATCGTAGGTTGCGCGTAGAACTGCACACTAAGCGCCAGCAGTGACATGTCACCGGGCTTGGCACAAATACGCTCGGCTACCTCTTTTTGCACCATCAGTACAGCCAGGCTTGGCGGTTGGGATGCTTCTAACAAATGGCGAATCACAGGGCTAGTAATGTAAAAAGGTAGGTTGGCAACGACCTTGTACGAATGCGGAGGAGAGAGTGCAAAATGCGGAATGTTTGATAACGGCTCGGCCATTAATTCAGCGAGGTTTAATTCAAGGATGTTGCCATGCACAATCGTTACTTGGGGTTGGGTGGCAAACTGAGCGCGCAAAAGGGCGATCAAGCGGTCATCCAATTCGACGGCGATCACACGCCCGGCTTTGGCTGCCAACCGCCGGGTGAGAATGCCGAAGCCAGGACCGATTTCAAGTACAATATCATCACGCGTCAATCCGGCGGCGGCGATGACGTGGTCCAGATGGCTTTCTTCGACCAGAAAGTTCTGGCCAAGCGATTTTTTAGGGTCGAGATCGTAGATGCGGATTAAATCACGGATGGAGGTCATTGACAAAGCACCAAGAGTTCACCCCAGAATTTTGAATAGAGACGGCGGGAACCCTTTTCCCTACTGGCGCCAGTCATCGGTTTTGCATGTGTTAGGTATTGTAGCGTAGTTCAGCAAAGGGGGCTAGTACCGATGATCTGAATTGTTGCTGATGAGTTGATCAGGTGTAATGCTCTTAGGCGCAATCAAAGAATAAAGTATCCAGTAGGTGCGTGCTTTTAGCCGCACAATTGGGGTATACGCAGAACGTGCGGCTAAAAGCACGCACCTACGAATGATTTTGTTCGGCAAACACTGGATACTTATTTCATTGAAATGGCCTTAGTAAAATTTGGAGATATAAAATAGACATGATTCGGAATAAATAGCACAGGAAAAACAGGTAGACAAGTAGACAGGTGGCGTATTCCTGTCTACTTGTCTACCTACTCCTATACACCGTTATTCCAATAATCTTTAATGTCACACTTGAGCTAGGCAACAGGGCAGGATTCTCTGACAAATACAATCGATGTAGTCGCTTTCGACAAATTGATTGAAATTGCCAAAGTGAGAGGGATCACCTACTTGGTTCTGTCTGACTGGTTGAGGTTATTAGCGCGCAAGCGTTCAACGAAAGCGGCATGTTCCGGCGTGTCCAATCCTCTGCGCAGCAAATCGAGCACACCCGCCATATCCACTTGCCAGAAGAGGGTTGGCTGGAGGTGCAACCCTGGAAAGACGCGACTGCGCAGCACACCATCCGCATCTGGTTGGATCTGGACTGTTTCACCGTGTTCGAAAGCATACCAGCGCGCTTCCCGTTCGTAGGTCAACAAGACCAAATACTCGGCCACACCATTGCGTCGATACGCCTGTAATTTCTGGTTCAGATCGATAGCCGCACTGCTACCCGCTACTTCCATCAGCAATTCCGGCGCACCTTGTAAATAATCATCTTGATCGACAAAGGCATTGCCCCCTTCAATCCACGCCGATACATCGGGCTGTGGCTCGTTGTCAAGGTCAAGCCGCAAAGTGGCATTATCGGCAATCTCAAGACCAGGGGTTGCTTCTAAATATACACCGAGCCAAATGGTAATTTTGCTATGCGGTACACCATGACGACGTACCCGAACTGGGGATGCCACGTAGACAACTCCTTCGATTAATTCAGCTTTTTGGATTTCTGGATGCGCTGCGTAGCGGCGCTCGAATTCGGCGCGGCTCAACTGGTCGCCGTTTTCAAGCGGTGGTAACGCACCGTTAGCGGATGTAACCGGCTGCTTGTTTCTGCCCCGATCAGCTGTGCGTGCTATTTTTTCAGTGATACGTGGGTTCATCGTTCTCCGTCCCTTTCACCATGCCTACCAATGGAAACGCCAAACGAATTATAGCATAGCTTCTTTCCATTGGGATTGAAGTGCTTGCTGATAGGTTGATCCAGCAGCCCATTAGACCACGTCACTGGCCGATAGATCAGGGGAAGACGTGTTTGTCAGTGTCCGGTCTTGACCCACCTCATCCACTTCTTCCATCGCTGCGAAGTGTTCCAGCAAGTAACGGTGAATGAAGACATAGCCGCCGCCCACCTTTTGCAGAAAGTTGAGTTCCTCGGCGGCGTAGTCGAGGAAGCGGGTATAGTTCAGGGGTGCATCGCCACGGAAGTAGAAGAGGAGCCGCAGGATGCTGTGCTGGAGCACGTCCAGGCCACCGAACCAAAGACCAAAGCACAACCCACACATGACGCCGTAAGCCAGCCCAATTCTTGGTTTGTTAAGCAGTCCTACAAGTAGTACTACGATTAAACAAACGGTTCCACCTATCAGCAGTCCATTCCAGAGGGACAGCTGGACACCTAAATTAGGTCTATTTTTGATTTCCTGGACCCTTGTGCGGAGTCCACCCACCAGACCCCCTATCAGCCCAACAAATAACCCAGTTGTCACTACAGATGTTGCAAGTGTTATCCGGCCAGGAGAAAAATCAAATACACCTGTGATTATAAGTAATTTAGCAAACAGTCCTCCCCCCACCCAACCCACCAGCCCCACGGAAAGACTCCACTTGCAGGCATTTGCCCAAGACCAGGTTACTGTTTCAATGGTTTGAATTTCGTTATTGAATGTTCGCTGAAAACCACGGATCGTCCAGATCGCCCCCC
>JBBREZ010000580.1:0-4048 GCA_038225095.1 Caldilineales bacterium | reverse complement strand
AATTCGTAGGTGCGGTTTGTAACCGCACGTTCTCGGTCATCCCCTGATTGTGCGGTTACAAACCGCACCTACAAAGTCCTTGATCCACCCTTTTCAGACCGTTTCTAAGCGCTGGCCACCAGTGTTACTTCTTTATGCTCGTCAGTATATAACCTTTGGGGCGAAGAGCGAATGATGAAATGGTAAAGCAGAATGCGCAATTTATCCTCACTTTGTACTGGTCTTAACTTACGAAGCTTTCCCCTACGACTGACACTCGCCAGCACAACGCGCGCGCAGAAGCCACAGCGATTCGTGGGGCTCCTATTCCTCATGCTTTTGGGTTTGAGTCTGTCTGCCGCTTGCGAACGGTCTAAACCACCAGCGCCTACCACCACGATGCTGCCACCTGGGGAGACGCTGGTGCTCTACAATTGGCCAGACTATATGCCGCAAGCAGTTCTGGATGCGTTTACAGCAGAATACGGGATTAAGGTAGATTATCAGGCGTATGCTTCGCAAAAAGAAGCAATCGACCATATGCGGGCCGGTAAGGTATACGATGTTGTCATTATCGACAACGATCTGATTCCCCCATTGCTGAGAGATAATCTATTAGCAGAAATTGACCTGAGTCATCTTGCTAATTTCAAAAATATCTCGGCCAATTTTCGCGATCTAGCTTATGATCCAGGCAATCAACACACCGTGCCTTTTAACTGGGGCACCACCGGCCTGTTGGTGCGCCGCGACTTGCTCTCAGCCCCGATTACCCGCTGGGCCGATTTGTGGGATAAGCGTTATGCCGGCAAAGTGGCGATCTGGGCCTTACAGCGCCCGTTGATCCCAATTGCGCTCAAACGGCTGGGCTATTCGGTTAATTCGGAAAAACCGGCTGAGCTCGAAAAAGCCCTGCAAACTTTAATCGAACTCAAGTCAAACATCATTTATGTTGACCTCGATCAAGGGAGCGTCGGGCCTACGCTGGTCAGCGGCAAGGCAATTCTTGCCTATGGTTGGGCCTACGATGCATTGACAAGCCAACGCGATAATAAGAACATTGAATATGTATTACCGCATGAGGGCACCATTCTGTGGGGGGATAATTTGGTCATTCCAGCCAACAGTCCCCACAAAGCGGCCGCTGAGCTTTTTATAAACTTCGTCTTACGGCCAGAAAATGGCGGCAAAATTGTCAATGAACTTTATTATGCGAATGCGAATGAAGCCGCGCGGGCCTTCATCAAGCCAGAAATCTTGAAGAATCCCATGGTTTTCCCACCCGATGCCGATCTAAAAAACGCTGAAATTATGATGGCGCCCAGTCCAGCAGGACAAAAGTTGTACGACGAGATTTGGAAGCGCTTTCTGGCGGCAGCACCCATTACACCGCAGTCTGCACCCAAGTAGAACAAATAAAATGATCGTTGGGAAGGCTTTTAGCGATCCTATCCCCTAGACGTTCATCTGGCGCAGCATCTGTACGATGAAGCCGAGTAGGATATAAGCCATGAGTCTGAACAAACAGAACCTGATCAATGCAGCCGCTTTCCCAACCCAAGCCAGGGGCAACAGTAGCTTGATCGGTCGGCGACAGAGCCTACGCTGGCGGCTCTTACAGTGGCTTGGCGTGATCTTGTTATTTACCCTGCTGATCATTGGGTTAGGCGTGTCGGGCTTCGTCTCACAAACTGAGCAAACTGCCTGGGAGGGTCGGCAAGGGGAAGCGTCGCGCAATGCCGCAGCGGCGGTGGCGGCTTTCGTGCAACGGGTCAACACCACATTGAACGCGATCGGCCTGTTGGGCCGCAACGATCTAAAAAGTGAACCGGAACTACTGCTTAGGCTCATCAACGACAACCCAGCTTTATTAGAAGTCATTTATCTAGATCGGGATGGACATTTATTGGCCAATGTGCATCAGGATGCCTCTGTGCTTGCCGCGCTCTTCACCATTCCGCAATCAAACTGGTTTCGTCATGCGCGCAACGGGGAACATTATCTGGGGGATCTGCAACTTTCGCCGAACAATGAACCTTATGTGGTCATGGCCGGGCCGGCGCCGGATGGCGGTGTGGTGGCAGCCCGTTTGCAGATGAAAGTATTAGGCGCAACGATTGCTGCGATTAAGTTGGGGACTACAGGTCAAGCCTATGTGATCAATCAGGCTGGTCAGGTGATTGCCCATACCGATGCAAAAGTGACGCTTGCCAACATGAACCTGGGTGAGCGACCAGAATTGATCGCTGCGCTGCAAGCGACTAGCAATCAATGGACAGGCGCTTATATTAATTTCGAAGGGACAGCGGTAGTCGGCGCCACCGCCCCGGTGCCGGACACGGATTGGGTTGTGATCACCGAACTGGCGCAAACGGAGGCCTTTGCGGTTACGCGGCGCGCCGCGTGGTTGTTGGGCGGCGGGATGTTGATCTTTGGCGCACTGGCCTTAACCATTACAACGCAATTGTTGGGACGCGTTATTTTCCAGCCGATGGAAAAGCTCCAAGCCGGCGCACAACGCATTGGGCAGGGTGATCTGACGCATCGCATCACCTTTGTGCAGCAGGATGAAGTGGGCCAGGTGGCGCAGGCTTTTAATGAAATGGCCGATCAATTACGCAATCGCGAGGAACAGCTCGTGACGCAGACCGTTGAATTGGCGACGGAGGTCTCTGAACGCAAGAAGGCTGAGGATGCGCTGCAGATTGCCCACGATCAATTAGAAATTCGGGTGCAAAAACGAACTATAGAACTGGCTGAGGCGAATGCAATTTTACGCGTCGAAATTGTCGAACGCGTCCGCGCCGAGACCGCGCTGCGCGAGTCTGAGGCGCGCTATAAAATACTTTTCGATACAGTGCCGATTGCCATTTTCACCAAGGACTCAACGGGTTGCTATACCAGCGCCAATGCAAATGCGCTGGGCTACTGGCCGCGCAATCCAGTTGGTTACACCGACATAGAATTGATATCACCCGACGTGGCTGAGCAGTTGCGCGCCGATGACTTACAAGTCCTGGCCACTGGTAAACTGCTCGTGTTCGAGGAACACTTCGATGCGCCGCATGGCTCACGCATCATGTTGTCCCACAAAATGCCACTGTATGATGCGAATAACAATGTTATCGGCATCTTGGGGGCCAGTCTGGACATTACCGAACGCAAGCGTGCAGAAGATCAAATTAAGGCATCTTTGGAAGAGAAAGTGGTGCTGTTACAAGAAATTCATCACCGAGTAAAAAATAACTTGCAGGTTATCTCCAGTTTGCTTTACCTGCAAGCCGGAAAAATTCAAGATCCACAAATGCTCAGCATCCTGCGTGACAGCCAAAACCGGGTCAAATCGATGGCCCTCATCCATGAGAAGTTATACCAAACCAAAGATCTGGCAAAAGTGGATTTAGGCGAATATATTCACAATCTGGCCAGCTACTTGTTTCGCTCATATACCGCGCATGCCGGCGCCATCCAGCTCCAAGTACAAGCCGACAACGTGTTTCTGGGCATCGATACCGCCGTGCCTTGCGGCCTGATCATCAATGAATTGGTGTCAAACGCGCTCAAACATGCTTTCCCCGACAACGCGTCGGGTGAAATCCAGATTGAACTGCGGGTCGATGGCGCATTCAATCCCCAACCTGACCAGGAACAGCCTTTTATATTGTCGGTCCGTGATAGTGGGGTCGGCTTCCCGGCTGATATCGATTTTCAAAATACGGCTTCGCTTGGGCTGCAACTGGTCAATACATTAGTCAACCAGTTGGACGGGACGATTGAGCTTCACTACAATAAGGGGACTGAATTCAAGATTCAATTTCCTAACCCTACCTAAAATTTAACATGACCAGCCAGCCGAACCCAGTCTAGACAAACGGGCCATATCCATTTTTTGGCGGCAACCATAATATCGATTTTCAGACACTATACATTTAGAAAATACAAACACGTTTGCAGTATGATTAGTCAATATGACTAGCTAAAAAAATAGTCAACTCGATGACATCATGGAAACACTAGTAATCGTCCAGAAATAATTTGTAGAGTTCATCTTCCGGGAAGCTTGTCTGAC
>JBBREZ010000579.1:0-4050 GCA_038225095.1 Caldilineales bacterium | reverse complement strand
TAGGCCGGCTTGATCAAATCGTCCAGCGTTTGCGGCATTGGGATATTTTTATCGGCAAACCATTTTTTGTCTGCGTTCAAATTGATATAGCCCACATCCACCGGCAACAAGGTGTGCTTCGCATCTAGCTTCAGATCGTCTGGGATCTGAGCCAGTGCGGGTGCTGCATAAGGCACGAAAATATTGGCAGCCAGCGCGCGGCTCAGGAAGGTATTATCCACACCATAGAAAACATCGGCCAGCGGCGCGTCTTTGCTAAGAATGATTTTGTTAAGCGCCTCGCCAGCGTCGCCTAATTGGAGAACTTGCACTTTCACATGGTTCGCCTGCTCGAATTGGGCTAAAACCTTATCACTCACATTAAATGAATCGTGGGTCGCCACCACAAGCGTTGCTGGGGCCTGCGTTGTGCCAGCACTTGCCCCTCTCTGTTGGGTAATTGGTTGACAGGCAACCGTTAGCCAGGTAGCACAGAGAAGAGCCATTAAAAGTTTACTTTTGTGCATTATATTCCCTTCCTTCATGAACAATCAACGACAAATTGGGCCTAAGCAACAAAAAACCTTACCCCAATCGGGTAAGGCAGCGCGGCACAAGATGATTTATGTTTCCTACGCTGGCATTATCCAGATCAGGTATGCGGGTCGGTGGCAGAATGGCCCCCCTCTCAGCCTGGCACTTCCAAGCTCCCCCGGTTTATTTTGTTAAACGTCATCATACTGCAAGTTACCCTTATTGCAAATTTCCAAAGCGAGCGTGGCACCACCGAAATCTACTCATTACCCAATGACAAGTGTTTCCAAAAAAATAAGGGACAACCACATGGTTGTCCCTTACAATATTTGTATTCGATTTGTATTCGCTCATCTGGGCAAAGTGGGCACGCGACTTGCGTTTCCAAAGAGTAATTGAGCGATTTGCCCACTTTGCCCAGATGAGCCTTTGGATTTGGTGCTGACCTTTGTGTTGGCCTAATCGAGAACGCAAATAGAAGTCGCACAATCGTAGAGCTACACTATAGCGTGGCCGTACAGTCGAAGCTGCGGAGTTTATTTGCGTTCTCGATTAGGATTCGTTGAATCGGCTGCTAATTCTAAGGCGCTTTGTTCTTTGGCACATTCTGGACAATGCTGAGGATTGACCAGTTCAAGCATGTGTTTAGAACAGATAGCAAAGGTTACTTCAACTTGTTCGCGCAGAAATTTCCGTTTTATTTCTGCCTCCAACAATAAATTGCGTGAGTTGCTGATCATTAACAGGGCTGGCACAGGGCAAGAATTACATAATGAGCGACGCCAAGTACGTTCGTTATTTGGGCTAGCCTCAAGTAGTCGACACTCTTCTTTATTCTTGCCACGGAAATAATCTCCGTGAAAGTAACGGCAATTGACGATAGGATTGTTCATGCAATAGCTCAGTGGACGTTAATTTTCCCAGAAAGGCGAATCGTCCTCATCCGGATAATCGGGTAAATCGGTATCATCATCCAATAACGTGTCTGGATTAATATAAAGTTGCTCAGCCAGTTGTTCTTTGCGCGCTTGTTGTTCCGGCAGCAAATAACCAAATTCATATTCCAGGCTGATCAACGTTTCTAACTCGGCTTCTAACAAGTGAAAATCGCTATGCGAGAGCGACTCGCCGACCTCGTCGCCATCGCGAAAACTGTCTAAATAAGCTTCATAGCTGGCGCAAGAATTTTCTAGCAGGTCGCCAAATTCATTGACCAGTTCCCCTTCGGGCATCTCGGCCAACAATTCACCCCACTCATGGTTGAATTCGTCGGAGCCAGCCATCGTAAAATCGCTCAACGGGTCGGCAATATGGCGCGGCACCCCGCCCATATTGCGCCGATCCGGCACAAACATCGTATCATCGTCGGCAAACGAATAGCCTTGGCCTTGGCGAAAACGCAAAAGGCTGTATTGGTGCAATACATAATGCAAATCATCGGCTGGCGTAGATTCCTTAAAAAAACCGCGCCCAATCAAGCGCGCCGCTAACTCGGCGGCCGGCATCGCCGTGCGCGAGCTACGATCTTTTGAGACAATCTCCTCGGCCATCAGCGCCAATTGAATGTTACGATTCTGGATTGCACTGTTGTCGCGAATTTCACGCGGTTGCAAACGTAGCATATAATGCCCAGCAATCGCATCATTCACTTTGATTAAAACATCATCACGACCCTGGCCGCCCGCCTGTTCGATCCATTCAACAAAGTCATGGCCCAAGCGTAAAGACCAGGTGTGGCGCTCAATACAGGCTTCAGCCTCGATGGTGCCCCCCCCCATCAACTCTATCTCCAACTTACGCTCATCGGGCTTGTTGGTCTGAAAAAATTGAGGGAAAAAGACCGCATGCTCCAACTCATCCAGCAACAAGTAGCCTTTGCGCGCCTCGTCATTGGTGAGAGGGTGGCGAAAAACATCGCCTTTTAACAGACAAGACAGCCAGCCATAATGACTCGTTGTCACTGGCACGGCTTGAAATAACTGACCAATGGCGCGATAAACGGCTCGCTTTGCACCTTTTGTAATCGGGCGTTGATGCTCAATGTGCGAAATCAGGGTATTCACGCTCAGTGGTTGTGGCGAATTGCTAAGGACACGCGTCACACAGTTCACATAGCTTGGGTAGCGTGCATGATTGGTCATAACAAAATACCTTCCTAGACTACTTCCTAGAGTTAATTCCTAGAGTTAATTCCTAGAGTTGGTCAGCCAATAAGCCGATCCATTTCAGCTTATTGGCTGAGTGGGCTAATAAGCCAGAGGGTTAATGGCCTAACCGCCTGTGCTTTGCCGCAAATTCACCCATTTTCTCATGAGATGGCTTTAGCAAAAAAATCGTTCCCATATGCGAGTGCATCAGATTTGCTACCATTGTTTGCGACCCTCACGCTATCTGGGAATACCACACATACATTATCGCGCAATCATTTGCAAATGTCTACCATCAAATATTAAAATTAGCTTAAATACATTCGTTAATCATACCACAAATTTTGCAAAAGTAACCACACAAATTACGTAATTTTTAGCCATTATACCACCAAATTCAGATTAAAATCGTAAGCTCCTTTGCGAAAATTTACTCCATCGGCGTCAATTAAATCAAGAATTTTTATAGGCAAACCCGATCAGATTCTATTTTATTTCAGTCGCTCCGTTGCCTATGCTGTGGTGCTGAATATGCGCCTACGGCCATCGAATATGTTTGCGCTTGCCGGCCCAACCTGGGCAGCGATTTAGGCGCCCTAAAGTGAGATCAAATAGAAACCAAGAATTTTACGGGTAGGGGTATAGGGGTGTGGGCAACCCATTGTGAGCAGGTATAAGGCGCTGCCCCTACATTGTGAAATTCCGGTTTTCAAATTGATTTTACTTTAGATGCCCAATATGACTACGTGGCGATTAACCAAGCCATCACACCAACCGAAATCAGCGCAGACCCCGACCATTCGAGCGACCATTACTAGCCACTTTTACCCATCGCCACTCGTCAAAGTTTACCGTCCCGCGCCGTGGGTAATACGCCGCTTTCCCATGCAGAACTAAAATCACAGCTTGACGCCATTTATTTCGCCATGTAAACTGAACCGCAAAGTCAGCTTCAATTATTTAGCAAGGATCAAGAATTTTAATGAAATCGATTATCCCTGGCCCCACCTATGCCGAAATGCGCAATCCATTATTGCTGCCCGCCGCCCTGCGTGATGCGGCCAACCGCGCGCGCCAGGATGAGACCAACCCGCGCAATCTCTTTAACATCAACTGGAAAAATACCAGCGAACAGGTAGAAAAGCTTGTGCTGCCCAAGGAGCTTACCGGCGTACAGGCGAACATTATCGTGCTGAGTGGGCGCAACTTTCCCAGCGGCAGTATGAAGGTCGGGCCGGCCTATGTCACGCTTGCCGAGGCTGAAGCGCTGACGCAGCTGCGCCCCGGTGATAAGGCGGTGGTCGGGCCGAGCACCGGCAATTTTGGCATCGGCACCGCCTATATCGGCCTGCTCAAGGGCTATCAGGCGATCGTCGTAATGCCCGACAAC
>JBBREZ010000578.1:0-4057 GCA_038225095.1 Caldilineales bacterium | reverse complement strand
TATGTTTTTGGAGCAAGCTCGCGTGAAATACCTATCCTTGCTAGTCTTCGCAACCGGCGCAGCAACGCTTGGCGTAGAATTGAGCGCCTCGCGCCTGTTAGAGCCGGCCTTTGGCAACAATCAGATCGTCTGGGCGGCGCTGATCGGGATGATTTTATTCTATCTTGCCGTGGGCGCTTGGTTGGGCGGGAAACTGGCTGACCGTTTTCCACACCGGCGCGGGCTAGAAACGATGATTATACTGGGCGCGCTTGGTGTGGCGCTTGTACCTACACTTAGCCCCCGCGTGTTGCACTGGGCGGCCACCGGACTGGATACGTTCAACATCGGCTTATTAGTGGGTGCGCTGCTGGCCGTGCTCATCCTTTTTAGCTTGCCGGTGATTTTGTTAGGCACGGTTAGCCCGTGGGCCGTGCGCCTGGCTGTCAAAGATGTCGCACAAAGTGGGCAGACGGCCGGTCAACTGTATGCGATTGCCACGGCGGGCAGTTTGGTTGGCACATTTTTGCCTGTGCTCTGGCTGATCCCAACCTATGGCACCCGTTGGACCTTTTATCTGTTGGCGCTCAGTTTGCTAATCATCGTGAGCGTGGGCAGCATCCGCCAACCGTATCGTTGGTTGCCGCTGCTTAGTTTGGTCGGGGTGCTCTTGTTGGCTGTCTTGATCCAGCCGGGTTCGTCGATCCGCAGCGGGTGGGACGATGGCAAAAATGGGAAAATTATCTACGAAGACGAAAGTGCCTACAACTACATTGCGGTCCGGCAGTGGGGCAGCGAACGCCATCTCAAACTGAATGATGGCATCGGCATTCACAGTGTCTATCATCCGCAAATGCTGCTCAGCGACGGCATCTGGGACTATTTCTTGCTGGCGCCACTCTTTAAATCGCCAACAACGCAACCGGTTTCCCCGAAAAACTTGTTACTGATCGGGCTGGCCGCCGGGACGATCAGCGAACTTTTTACTAACATTTACGGGCCACTGCCGATCACCGGCATCGAACTTGATCCGCAGATTATTGCGGTGGGGCAACGTTATTTTCACATGAACCAGCCCAACCTTACCCCAGTTGCGGCGGATGGCCGGCGTTGGTTGCTGCAACAGCCAGCCGCTGCCCGTTGGGATATGATCGCAGTAGATGCCTATCGCCCGCCCTATATTCCCTTTCACCTGACCACGCTGGAATTTTTTCAACTGGTGCGCAGCCATTTGAGTGAGCAAGGTGTTTTGGCGATCAATGTGGGCCGCACCGCCAGCGATTTTGCCCTAGTTGATGCCTTAAGCAAAACCGTGGGCCAAGTTTTTCCCGCCGTCTACCTGATCGACCAGCCGGGGCCGGCGGATAATTTGAGCAATTCGCTTTTGGTGGCGACGGTGCAACCTACGCAGGTAACCAATTTTACGATGAATGTAGCGACCCTGCCCAGCCGTTTTCCGGTTGAGTTTCGCCAATTTGCGCAAACGACAACCACCCAGGCGCGCCGTGCAGGATTGCCTGCCGCCACGACCCCAATTTTTACCGATGATCGCGCGCCGGTTGAGCAAGTGGTCCATCGGATTATTTGGAAATTTTTAAGTAGTAATCAATAAGGAAACAATCGATAAGGAGATCTTGCTATGCCATTTTCGCCATTGCCACCGCCCCTCCCCACCGAATTGCTGGCTTTGCGTACGAATTTGCCACTCAAGCCGGATGCTGTAACCTTAACTGGTCAAACTGTCCAACTGACGCCACTTGTGCTTGACCGTGACGCGGCAACGCTTTTTGCCAGTTCTAATGGCGCCCCTACCACGTTGGGTGAGCGCACCGTTGCCGCCTATGATGCCGATGAACTGATCTGGCGATATTTATTCGCTGGACCTTTTGCCGATCTGGATGCGTTTAAAGCTTATGTCCAGCCCCAGGTCACTGCCGCCAATGGGTTGTGTATATGTGTAGTGGATCAACCAACAGGACAACCAATCGGGATGACCAATTTCATGAATAACAGTCCCGAAAACCTAAAAATCGAACTCGGCGGCATTTGGTATAGCCCGCTTGTCCAACGCACCCACGCCAATACCGAGGCAACTTATTTGATGCTGAAGCACGCCTTTGACCTGGGCTATCAACGGTTGGAATGGAAATGCAACGCGCTGAATGAAAGGTCGCGTCGCGCCGCTCTGCGGATGGGCTTTCAATTCGAAGGTCTTCAAGAAAGCCACATGATCATTAAAGATCGTAAGCGCGATACGGCCTGGTTCCGCATCCTCGCCAATCAATGGCCAGCGGTAAAAATGCATTTGGAGACGTTACTCTATAAGCAATCGTGCTCTATAAGCAGTAGTGCTTTTAAATACTGACAATGACAATGGGGCTTGGATGGAGAAAATGTTCAATGCCGCCATAGTATAATGCGTAAGCAGCCTTAGTGTATTGTCAAGAATAGAAGATAGACTAGGCTGCTTACGCAAAATTTAATATTATTAGGAAGACTGAGCAATGAGCAGTATCAATTTCTCCTACATTCTCTGTGATTAGATGAGATTTATCATGTAATTAGGTGTGAATGAAAGTGTTTTTCTCCATGCTGTCCCTGACCCTATCTGAATCATATGAATCTTTAAGATATTGTAACAAAATCTGGAAAAGCGCGAAGGATCTGGGCCTGTTTTACGATTATATATTATATAACAGCAATTATTCTTAAGATAGGCGCAAACATGACTGATTACTACCGTGTCTTAGAGGTGTCGCCAGGCGCTTCTCAGGAACAGATCAAAACCCGCTACCGCCAATTGGTGCGTATTTATCATCCAGATCGCGTGGTCGATCCGGATGATAAACTTTTTGTTGAACAGAAGTTGAAAGAAATTAATGAGGCATATAACGCGCTCGCCAATCCTGACCGCGACTGGTTCCTGCGGAATGGTTCGGTGCTACCGCAACCAGTGGTCCTGCCGCCGGATGGGCTCAACTTTGGCAAAGTGCGCCAGGGTAACAAGCAAACACTTGCCTTTCAAGTGGGCAATACAGGCGGCGCAGCGCAAAAATTTCGTTTAAGCTACGACGAACAAGCGCCTTGGCTGCGCGTAACTCAAGGCGCACGGATTTATCCAGATAAGCCTTTTCCGATTGAATTTATGGTGGGGGTTAATACCCATGCGTTAGAACCAGGGCGAACTTATTCCACCTGGATCGATGTCAATATGGACGATGTGGTCAGTCGCGTGCCGTTGTCGGTCCAGGTCGTTGAAAAACGCTGGCTTTGGCCGCTTTCACCCAGGCTTGTCGCCATCGGCCTGATGCTGCTGCTGATTCTGGTCGTTGTCGCCGCGCCTATTGTGCGCTCACTTTTGCCAAAATTAATTACCAGTACATACCTTGCGCCGGAGTCGGCCAATGCCGCACGGGGCGTGGTGAGTCAAGCAACATCCCTGCCTAGGGCGTCATCCACCGCAACCACGCAACTTATCGCCAGCGTTAGCGCTACCCGCCAATCGAGGATGGCGCTGAAAAAAACTACTACACCCACCGCAACCCTCGCTGTGGCCGCCGCCCAAACGCTCACCAGCACAAAGCTTGTCCAAGCGGCCCAGCGTATGACCAACACCGCGAGCACAGAAAATCCATGCCCGCCGGTCGCCGCCGCCCAGACGGCTACCCCCATTTCGCCTGAGGCTGTTCTCGCTGCCGGCGCTGTAACTGTTACGCTAACTGCCCAACCGCCGATCACTACGTCGGTGATGGCAACGTCAACGCTTACGCTGACACCCACCGCAACCGTTACCGTGACCCAACCGCCAACTAGTACACCGTTGCCACCAGCCGCCACCTCAACCAGCACATCAACCAGCACACCAACCCATACACCGCGGCCAACGTCAACTAATACGGCTACGCCAACAGCATTACCAACGGCCACCGCAACGGCATCGGTAACGCCAACACCAACGGCTACAGCCACCCCGACAGCCAGGCCAACTAATACGTCAACTGCCACCAATACGCCGCTGCCACCAACGGCAACGTATACATCTACCCCAGCGCCAACGAGGACATCGACCAACACACCA
>JBBREZ010000577.1:0-4097 GCA_038225095.1 Caldilineales bacterium | reverse complement strand
ACAAGCTGAACGCTTGCGTCTTAGTCGTTCAAGCCTCTATTATCAGCCGGTTCTCCCTTCAGCCGAAGAGGTGGCACTCAAACATCGCATTGATGCGATTTATACCGCCTATCCTTTCTATGGTTCGCGCCGCATCACGGTCCAGTTGCGGCGCAAGGGGTTGATGCTCAATCACAAAGCGGTCCAGCGCCACATGCGCGAGATGGGCATTGCGGGCCTTTGTCCTGGCCCGAACTTGAGTCAACGCCATTTGATGCAGCAGGTTTATCCGTATCTGCTGCGCCAGGTGACCGGCGCCTATCCGAATCACATCTGGGGCATTGACATTACCTCGGGTGCCCTTAGGGCGCGCCTCCAGCACGGCTGGCTCTATCTGGTCGCCGTGTTGGATTGGTGCTCACGTTATGTCGTGAGTTGGCAACTGGATGATAGCTTGGACATCGATTTCGTCTTACAGACCGTCGATCAGGCCTTGCTGCATCACCAACCACTCATCTGGAATAGTGATCAGGGCAGTCATTTCACGCGTCCACCGTACACGCAACGCCTGTTGGCGGCTTGTACAAATCAGTATGGACGGCAAAGGCCGTGCCCTCGACAACATTTTCACCGAACGCTTATGGCGTACCATCAAATATGAGGAGGTCTATCTGCACGATTATCAGACACCCAAACAGGCACATGCTCAACGGACAGCCTACTTTGACTTCTATAATAGTCATCGACCGCATCAGTCGCTCGGCTATTTGACGCCGGCCAAGGTCTATTTTGCCAACACCATTACCATACCTAATCCACAACAACAGCTTCTTTAAAGAAAGGAGCGTGGGATTCTATTTTTCACCCGCTCACTGTCTTGACATTGGGGTCCACCGCAACCGTTGCGTGAAAGGATTGTTCAGCAGGCGCAAAGCGTTGTTCAGTTATATGCGTAAAGCATGGGCCGCATTTCAATTTGGGGCGGGAATAAATTCCGCCGCTGACAGTAGCAAGTCGCCTCAGCGACTAGGATTTCAGTGCCTGAGGGCACTTCTTACTGTCAGCGGCGGAATTTATTCCCGCGGTAGTTTAATGGCGGAAATGGCGGGCGCCGGTAAAGGCCATGACCAAACCCAGTTTGTTGACCGCTGCTATCACTTCGTCATCGCGCACCGAGCCGCCCGGTTGCACCACGGCAGCAATCCCATCGTGTGCGGCTGCCTCAATCCCATCGGCAAACGGGAAGAAAGCATCGGACGCCATCACCGCACCTTGTGCCTTGTCGCCCGCCTTATGCCCGGCCACCATCACCGAATCAACCCGGCTCATCTGGCCCGCGCCAATGCCCACGGTGGCTTGGTCGCTCACGTAGACAATCGCGTTGCTTTTTACATAGCGCGCCACGCGCCAGGCAAAGGCCAGATCAACCAATTGTTCGGCTGTGGGCTGGCGCTCGCTGACAATCTTCCAGTTCATGGGGTTCATATCATCCTGACTTTGGTCGATCTCCTGCACCAAGACGCCGCCGTAAATGCTGCGCAGCGTGATCGGGCGCAATTTTGTGCCTGTAGCTTTGAGAATGCGTAAATTCTTCTTCTTGCGCAGGATTTCCCATGCCTCGGGCGTATACTCAGCAGCGGCCACAACCTCGACAAACAGATCGCCCATCCGGCGGGCTAAACTAGCATCGAACGGGCGATTGACCGTAATAATACTCCCAAATGCACTCACCGGGTCAGAGGCCAGCGCCTTTTCATAGGCGGCCAGCAAGGTCGGCGCGCTGGCGAGCCCGCACGGGTTGCCATGCTTGATGATCGCCACGGTCGGTTCAGGAAAATCTTGGGCCGCCTGCCAGGCGCCATCCAAATCTAGCCAGTTGTTATAGCTCATCTCCTTGCCATGCAGCACCTCAAACGGTGGTTGTTCACCCGCATAGCCGTAGAGCCCGCCCTGTTGGTGCGGATTTTCGCCGTAGCGATTCAACTGAATCTGCACTAAGTCCACGCTGAGCTGCGCTGGCAAGTTAGTCGTTGCGGCTGCGGATTCCTGTTCGGCCAGATAAGTTGAAATGGCGGTATCGTATGCTGCCGTGTGCCGGAAAGCTTTAAGCGCTAACTGTTGCCGTTGAATCGTCGTCGTGCCGCCATTGGCAAAGGCCGTGGCAATGACGGCGTAATCGGCTGGATCGCAGACAACCGTCACCGCTTCAAAGTTCTTGGCCGCCGCGCGCAGCAGGGTCACGCCGCCGATATCGATCTGTTCGATGGCGTCAGCTACCGTCACGCCAGGCTGGGCAATCGTGTTTTGGAACGGATAGAGATTGGCGACTACCAGGTCAATTGGCGCCAGATCATGTTGCGTTAATTCGGCCAGGTGTTCCGGTGTGCGCCGGGCCAGAATGCCGCCGTGGATTGCGGGGTGCAAGGTTTTGACGCGCCCACCCAAGATTTCTGGAAAACCAGTCAACGCTTCGACCGTCATCACCGGCAACCCCGCATCAGCCAGTTGGCGCGCCGTGCCGCCGCTGGCAATCAACTGGACGCCAGCCGTATGCAACTGGCGGGCAAAATCAATGAGACCGGCCTTGTCAGAAACGGAAAGTAGGGCTCGGCATTGGGACATCGTAATTTCTCCTTGTGTTGATAGAAAATGCACCAATTAAAAAGGCAGCCGGACATCCATGTGTCCGACTGCCCAGCCCAGGCGTACGACTGTAGTGTCAAAAAATCAACTCTTCTCCCTTGTGGTTTCGCTCCACATTTGCACCCAGCTTGCCGTGTGCAAATTCGCCAGTCGAAGAGGATTTATATTCAAATAACAACTCAAGTATAGGGACAAGCCAATGCATTGTCAAAATGAAACGTGTGCTAATTGGTAAATTTTTGTCCATTCGTTTGCTAATTTTCTGTAAAAAACAGAACAAATGTTTTGTGGTTTATAACCACTACGCTTTGTGTTGTAAAATTGATTGCAACTACTCCGACAACGTTAGATTCGTGAGTGCGTTGTACGGGTTACACCAAATACGCAGCAGCGACCACCGGTTGACCCATGCGCTGCACGCATGCAAGAAGGAAAATAGTTTTGGATAACGAACAGAGACGTTATGAAGCACGTCAATACTGGGACAATGCGGCCGCTGTTTTTGATCATGAACCCGATCACGGCCTGCGTGACCCCGTTGTGCGGCGCGCGTGGACCGAGCTCCTGGTCAACTGGCTGCCATCAGCGCCGGTGAGGATCCTGGATATCGGCTGCGGAACCGGATCGCTCAGCGTCTTATGCGCTGCACTTGGTCACGCAGTCACTGGCATCGATCTGGCCCCGCGGATGATTGCCCAGGCTGAAACGAAGGCAAGCGCGGCTGGGCAGCGGATCACTTTCAAAGTTATGGACGCTGCCAATCCTCAGCTTGCCGAGCCGCCATTTGATGTGATCGTATGCAGGCATCTACTTTGGGCGCTGCCAGAACCGGCCTGCGCGCTCCAACGCTGGGTGGGGATGCTGGCCCCCGGCGGGCGGCTCTTGCTGATCGAAGGCTATTGGAAAACGAGTGGTGGTTTGCACGCACAAGCCGTCGTGGAAGCCCTGCCCGCGGGCTTGACGAATGTCTTGATTCAGAATCTAAGCGATCTTCCGGCGCTTTGGGGTGGCGCGGTGACCGACGAGCGCTACGCCGTGATTGCCGATCTGCCAGCCACGGCTTGCCTTTAAACTTTTGCAATCTTGATCATCCGCTAGATGAGATGGGATCCAGGTTGCGAAAATGGGATTGGCGATGTACTATTGCCACGCTAGCTCTTTCGTTCCCCCACACCCACGGAGCATCGATCATGCATAAACGTTTTTCTAGATCGGTTCGCTTTCTGCTCGTGCTTGCCAGCCAACTCTTCCTACTGTGGCTGGCTGCAACCGCGCAAGCCAATGCGGCTATGATTGATCGGTTTGAAGCAACCGCGCCGCCATTGATGGTCATGCCGGTTACCCCCAAAGCGCCGACTAAGTTGGTCTTACGGCCGCTCCAAACCCGCACTAGCGTGTATGGCCTGATCGAAATGACCATCGACACCGATGGCGTTGTAATAAACCAATTCGATCCAGCCCAAATCGATTTAAGC
>JBBREZ010000576.1:0-4105 GCA_038225095.1 Caldilineales bacterium | reverse complement strand
TAGTCAGAGCACATCCGTGTGCAGCTGGCGCTGCGCAAGCGAACGGTGGGCAAGAAAAGCAAGCATTGGGCAAGCGTGTCGGTGGATTTAGTACAAAAATTCATGTAACCGTTGATGCATTGGGGAATCGATGGCGCTTGTTGTTGACTGGCGGGCAAAGCGGTGATGCCACGCCAGCCATTGCTTTGCTTGAAGGCTTTGACTTCGAGGCTGTGCTGGCTGACCGTGGCTATGACACCGAGCAGATTCTCGCCTTTATTGCCCAAAATGACGCAGAAGCCGTGATCCCAGCCAAGAAGAACCGCTTGATTCAAAGAGCGACAGATTGGCATATCTATAAGGTTCGTCATGTAGTTGATTGTTTCATGAACAAAATCAAGCACTATCGGCGTATCTTTTCCCGTTTTGAGAAATATGCCGCTCGATACATGGCTTTTCTCAGCTTTGCTTCTGCCCTTATCTGGCTCACATAGAAATGTCAACAGAACCTAGACTACTATAGCAGATTGGGCATAGCCTCTGTACCAGTACTTTAGGCCCAATTTTTTGCTTTTTCTCGGAATTTACGTTAGCTAGCGGAAAATCATAAAGGGCGCAAAGAAAAACCAGAGAAATTTTGTGGGTCTGGCCGTTAGCGTTATTAGGAAATATCATTTAATGGCGCGAAAAACCGCAAATTTTTTTTGATATAATTTCCCTTTGAGACCTTAGTAATCACGTTACGCGGAGATTCTAGACATCATCATACAAACTATGCAGAGAAAAAACAATTTTTGCTCTGTGTGCACTCGTATTTTCAGAAGCCTTTGCACGCATTCGTTACCAAGGCGCTGGGGCACGTGCGCATCCGGTGCGCTAAACTTGACGTTATAATATATACGCATGACTAGTTAAAATTGTTATGCTGAGTGCTATGTTATCTGGGTTTTACAGCGTCCGGTAAGAAATCTGTGCGTAAGCCATCATTTGCTTAAGGTGTGGACAACCAAGATCGAGGACAAAGCGATGCGCTACTGATGGCTGGGGAATATGTCTGTTAAGTGGGAGATTGTGCAAGTGTCGTGATTGCGTCAACCAAAATCGGACAGCACGTATGCTACGTCACAATGACCAGACGCAATCGCATTCCATAGCATACGTACTTCCGATCTACAACCCTAGATAAGCTTCGATCACCCGTGGGTCTTTGAGCAATGCTTTGGCATCACCGCTAATGGTGATTTTACCCGTTTCCAACACATACGCGCGATGGGCCACTTGCAACGCCGCCTGGGCGTTCTGTTCAACGAGCAGAATCGTAGTGCCTTGCTGATTCAATTCGCGAATAATATCAAAAATTTGCTCAACCAGGATCGGCGCAAGCCCCATTGATGGCTCATCCAACAGCAGCACGCGTGGATTGCTCATCAGCGCCCGGCCCATTGCCAACATCTGTTGTTCCCCCCCCGAAAGCGTACCAGCGCGTTGTTTGATGCGCTCTTTCAAACGGGGAAAAGTGCTAAAGACGCGTGCTAAATCGCGCTGAATATTATCTTTATCCTTGCGGGCAAAGGCCCCCATTTCTAAATTTTCCAACACAGTCATGCGCGTAAAAATCAGACGACCCTCGGGTGATTGCGAGAGCCCTTTGGTGGTGATCAGATGAGCCGGCACCTGGGTTAACTCCTCGCCGTTCAGCATAATTGAGCCTGTGCGTGGTCGTAGCAAGCCCTGGATCGTGCGCAAGGTGGTAGTTTTGCCAGCGCCGTTAGAGCCAATTAAGGTAACTATCTCGCCTTGATTAACGTCGAGCGAAATACCTTTGAGGGCATGGATATTGCCGTAATACGTGTGAATATCTTTGACTTGTAGCATCAATGGACAGCTCCTTTGCCCAAATAGGCTTCGATCACTTTGGGATCATTCTGTACTTCCGCTGGGGTGCCTTCGGCAATTTTTTCGCCATGATCGAGCACTGTCACACGGTCCGAGATGCCCATCACCACGCGCATGTCATGCTCGATCAACAAAACGGTGAGACCCTGATCGCGCCGTAAGCGTGCGATAAAATCGGTGAGATCGGCGGTTTCGACCGGATTCATGCCCGCCGTTGGTTCATCTAGCAAGAGCAGCTTTGGCTCAGACGCCAATGCCCGCGCAATTTCTAGCCGGCGTTGCGAGCCATAGGGCAAATTGCGCGCTATTTGATGCGCAATCCCTCGCCCTAGCCCGACGTAATCGAGCAAATCTAACGCTTTTTCTTCGGCAATTTTTTCCTCTTGGCGTACACGCGGCGGGCGAAAGAACGCTTCAATAATCGTGCCTTTCAAGCGTGAATGCATGCCGACCAACACATTTTCCAGCACACTCATCTGGCCGAATAGACGGATATTTTGAAACGTCCGGCTGATCCCGCGCTGCTGAATTTCGAAGGGTTTCAGTCCGCTAATGAGCTGGCTGTCGATCAAAATCTCGCCGCGGGTGGGTGCATAGACGCCCGTAATATTGTTGAACAGGGTGGTCTTGCCGGCGCCGTTCGGGCCGATCAAGCCTGCGATCATGCCTTTTTCGATGGTGAAATCTACAGCGTTCACGGCGATCAAACCACCGAAAATTTTAGAAACATGCTTGACTTCAAGTAATTTTGTCATAATGTATTTCGGAGATTGCGTTCAAGTAACAATAAGTTAGTGAAATAGCGGGTTGAACGTGCCGGGGACGGACGGGGCGACAAGCTTGCCCTATCCCTGATCTATCCCCCGTCCGTCCCCGGCACGTTACCGTTCGCCCGGCTAGATCGGCGCTTCATCACCAGCGCTCGGCACCAGCCCCTGTGGCCGAAAACGCATCATCAAGACCAGGATTAACCCAAAGAGCAGTAATTTATACTGGCTGGCGTTAAACAGGCTTTCCAGAAAATTCGTCATCGCTTGCGATTTGACGGATTGAAAAATGGTTGCCTGCAACAGGCCACCCAATACCGTCTGAAATTTGTCTAGAAATAACAGATCAGACATCTTGATAATCAGACCGCCAAGAATTACACCAGTGATGCTGCCGGTGCCGCCTAAAATAACCATACAAAGCACGATCACTGAGATGCTAAAATCAAAGGCGTCAGGCGAAATGAAGGAAACATAACTGCCATAAAACGCCCCGGCAAACCCACTGAACATCGCGCCCAGAATAAACGCGGTCAACTTTGTGCGCACAATATTGATGCCCATCGACGTGGCCGCCAATTCATCTTCGCGCATCGCCACCCACGCCCGCCCGATCCGGCTGCTGCGCAGGCGAGAGATGAAGAAGACCGACAGCAAGAGCATCGCTAAAATCAAGAAATACCAGGGAATATACTGGCCAGTCACAAATTTTATGCCGGGTAACTCAGGTCGGCCGATCGGGGTAATGCCTTGGGTGCCATTTGTAATATTGACCGGGGTAACGCAGCCGACGAGACAGCGCACCCACTCTGGTTTATTGAACAGCGCAGCGAAGATGGCGCTGACTGGTTCATGAATTTTCACTGCTTCCAGATTTTTGAAGACGATAGGGACAATCTCACCAAAGCCCAGGGTGACGATGGCCAGGTAATCACCGCGCAGCGGAATCACCGGCGCGCCTAGAATAAAGCCGAAAAGCGCCGCCGCTGCCGCTGCGATCCAGATGATCAGCCAGAAGGAAACATTCAGGTTGAACTGGGGTGAATTCAAAAAGGCGATGGTATAACCGCCAATCGCAAAGAAGGCAACATAGCCTAAATCCAACATGCCGGCGTACCCAGCGACGATGTTCAACCCCAACGCTTGCAAGGTGAAAATCATCGACACGATCACAGCACTGGCCCAGAATAACTGCACACTTTGTTCAAAGAAGGGAAAGATGATGGCAAAAAAGAGCACCAATATCAATAGTCCAGTGCGCCCACGCTGGCGATTCGGGTGCGCCCGCAGCGCTGCCACGATCACGGCCACCAAGATGCCAAGCACAAGCGCCGCCCCATACGTGATCGGTTGCAATGCCCCCACCGGAATCGCATCCTGCTTGGGCAGTTGCGTAATGACGGCATTGTGGAAGAAAGTCACCCCGACAATGACCACCGCGGTCAGCGTACCAACGATCAGGG
>JBBREZ010000575.1:0-4130 GCA_038225095.1 Caldilineales bacterium | reverse complement strand
GATCGCCTGTGGCACCTGCTACTTCTGCCGCAAGGGTATGTTCTCGCTTTGTGACACTTCAAACCCCAATGCAGAGGTGGCGCGTAAGGCAATGGGTCAGTCGCCAGCCGGTCTGTTTGGCTTCTCACATATGCTCGGCGGTTTCGCTGGCGGCCAGGCAGAGTATGTACGCGTGCCGTTCGCTGATGTCGGTCCGATCAAGATATCATCTGGACTGCGCGATGAGCAGGTGCTGTTTTTATCCGATATATTTCCCACCGGCTATATGGCCGCCGAGAATGCCGAGATTGAGTCTGGAGACACGGTGGCCATCTGGGGCTGTGGGCCAGTTGGACAATTTGCGATCCAGAGCGCCTGGATGCTTGGCGCTGGGCGCGTGATCGCCATCGACCGGGTGCCGGAACGGTTGCAAATGGCGGCAGAACAGGGCAAAGCTGAGATTATCGACTTAGATAAAGAACATGTTTACGACCGCCTGATGGAAATGACCGGGGGGCGCGGGCCGGATCGCTGCATCGATGCGGTTGGAACTGAGGCGCATGGCAGCGGCAGCTTAGATGCCGTGCTCGACAAGGCTAAGGCAGCGGTGTATCTTGGCACCGACCGGCCCCATGTGTTGCGTGAGGCGATCATGTGCTGTCGTAAAGGGGGGACGGTCTCGGTGCCTGGCGTCTACATTGGCTTGCTAGACAAGATTCCGTTTGGCGCAGCCATGAATAAAGGTCTGACCATCAAAACCGGGCAGACGCATGTGCAGCGCTATCTTGAGCCACTTTTGCAGAAGATCGAGGCTGGCGCGATTGATCCATCCTTTGTTATCACACACCGCCTCAAACTCGCCGATGCCCCGGAAGCCTACAAAACTTTCCGCGACAAGCAAGATGGCTGCATCAAGGTCGTGATGACGCCTTGAGCACCGTTCATTCGCCGTGCGCTCGTTTCCGATAGACAAAGGTTCGCAACTGGTTTGCCCATAAGTTATTCCGGTAAACTTATGGGCAAACGAGCTAAAAGTCACAAATTGGTAGGGGTAGGCATGCCTACCCCTACCAATTTGCTAGTGCGTAACATGTGTTATTTATTTTGTCGACTAGGATAATTAGGGATAGCGGTTAAGCACATGGATATGGGTGAAATAAGGGACCGCCCCCTTGTTTTTGTTATGCAGCCTGCATGACCGCCTACCGCACCACGCTTGGCAAATAAAGTTGATATTTGCCAAGCGGCGCGGCGATGATGGGTAGATAGGTGCTGTGGGCCAGCCAGAGCGTTGCGGTCAAAGGATACTCGTCACCATACGTGACATCTTTAACCAGGGCGCTGCCAGTAAACAGATCGCCGTAGTGAGCGCTGGCTGGCGACATAATCTGCAAGCGAATAGGAACCAGGCTGCGCGCTGTTACATTGCCTTGCCACTTGACTATCCCAGCTTCCATCGTACAAACCCCTGTACCGCACACCAGTGAGTCAGTTTGGTAAATCAAGCCAACTGGTACCGTGATCTGCGCTGCGGCGCTTGTCTCCACGCTGCCAATGTTACGCACAAAGAGTTCCAGGTTGACCGTTGCCCCCGGCTCGGCGTAGGGCGGCACGATTTGGAGAGTTGACGTGCTCAGATCAGAACGGCGCGCCAGGAAAGTGCTAAGCATGATGTAATCCCGACCAAAGCCATCGTTCAATTGCAGCGTGCTGGTCACTGGTGTCCGATCCGGCAGTATGGCCGTCAATTGGGCGCTGAAATGAACGCTTTCTGTGGCCCCAGGGGCGAGCGCACCCGACCATTGAACCGTGTTGGCAGCCACAGTGCATTGGCCGTTGCTACAGAGCAGCGAGTTCTGGAGATAGGTAATGGCGGCGGGCAAGGGCAGCACAAAGCTGGCATTGCTGGCTGCCACCAGTCCCGTATTGCGCAAAATCGCTGTATACTCAACAATTTCGCCCACATTGACTTCGCTTTTGTTCAGTTGCATAGTCGATGCGCTGAGGTCCACCGAATTGATCAGGCTAGCGGCGCTGCGCGTCAAATTGCCTTGCAAGGTTGCAATTGTGGCCGTATTGGTCAGCCACGTATTGACGCCCAAAGCCGCTGCGCTCGTTGCTTTAAACTGCAAACGGCTGTTAACTTCACCTGTGCCGCCACCGGGTGGCACCAAGAGCACCGCTAGTTTGTCGTGTAAGCTGTCCGCTTGGTTGCAGGCATAGGTCAAGCCGCGTGTGGCATGCTGGTTTTCCATGCCAGTCGTTGATGCCCCCCCTTTCGCCCCGTCCGCATTGAGAAATTGGATGCGGATTGTGCCATTTTCATAAAGAATTAACTGAAAATTAGCCTGGTGGGTGGCGGGCGCAGCATAGGAAAGCACCCCATTCCACTGCACGACCAGATACCGATTGGGCGCAACGCCCAAGGTTTGATAGCGCATACCGCCATCAATTATCAGATCGTCCCAAAGCACCGCGATCAGATCGTCGCCGCTGGTGGCCGGCGCGGGCAACGGACAAATATTATTATAACCAGGATCACTGGCGGCATTAAACGAAATGAACCCATTGGAACTGAGACAGAAAGTGCTTTGCGCTACGCCGTGGAAAGAAAACGCAAAGCCAATCGGCAGATTACACACATATACATCATCGCCGCTGCGCACGGCTGTTCCAGTCTGGCCCACGTCGATCCAATCAAAGCGCACTTGCGGCAGTTGACCATTCGCATCTGAATCGCCCCAGACATAACGATCACTGGTGTTCAAATACGCGTTTGCTCCGGCGCGCAATTGGCCGTCCCAGACAACGCTCTTCGTCGCCGCATCATAACTGCCAACGCCGTCGCTAAAATTCAAGCTGTCCGGCACATAGGTCATGTTGGCAGGCAGCGGATCGCGCACGCGCACCGGACCGCCTGCTGCGCTCCGCCCGCGCACGTCAATCGTATAGGTCAGCACAGCGCCGCTGAGCGCCTGCGCCCGATCAACGGCTTTAGAGCTGGCCGCAAGATCAAGCATGATCACGGTGCTGGTAACGGCGCGGGCGAAGTGTAGACTGCTGCCGTTGTCAAACGTGGCCTGGCTGCCGATCAGCGCACCCGCCGGCACATTTTCCCCAGCGACATCCAACCCGTAGGTGAAATACAAGGGCGCGTGATTGGCTGTTAGAGCGCCGCGCCACTCGATCTGGCGTTGCGCGGCGTTATAGACCGCACCAATCTCATTCCTACCAAAACCGGCGAATATCGTCTGCGCGGGTAGCGGATCAGTGACGGCTACGTTGCTCAAGTTGCCAGGATCGGCATTCAATTTGACCGTATAGGTGATATGGCCGCCGGGCGTCACCGTTGTTTGTTGGGTTGTTTTGTCGGACAAACAAAATGAGTTGGCAATTGGTAACGCTTCGGTGCTTTCTCCATTCAGGCCGCCCACCGTAAAGATGCGGCCAGTGGCATACACAGCCGCTGCGCCAAAATGGTATTGGTTGTTCAAATTCGAGAGCGTTTCCCAGCGATCCGTTTGGGGATCATAGCGCTCGGCCAGACTGGTGCCGCTACCTTTGGCTGGGATGCCGGTGGCATACAAGAAACCATCAGGGCCGGCGGTTAGACCGGGCGCTGCGCTAAGCGTGGCCTGCAAGGGCGCGGCACTCGACCAGCTATCCGTGGCCGGATCATACACGTCAAAATAAACCTGCTCAAACTCGTCGCGTGCTACGTAGATTTTTCCGTTGAGGGCCGCCGCAGCTAAGTGGACGTTATGCGTGCCGGGGGGCGTCGATTTTTCTTGCCAGCGGTTTTGCTGCGGCTCGTAGGCATAAATATGGCCAGGGCCAGGGGTGTCACCGTCAACCAACGCGTAAAGTTGACCATTGGCCACTGCCACCGGTACACTGGCCGCCGCTGTGGGCAACTTGGCTGCGCTAGACCACTGGTTGGTGGCCGGATCGTAGACATAAACTTGATCGCTAACGGCTGAAACTGACTGACCCTCGGCGGCGACGGCAACGCCGCCGATTACATAGAGCTTGCCATTGAGCACGCCGCTGCCGGGAAAGCCAATTGCTGCGGGCAGCGGCGCCATCGTTTCCCAGCGGCGCGTACAGGTGTCGTAACGCTCCATGGTGGAAAGAAATTGGTAGTCACTGCC
>JBBREZ010000574.1:0-4131 GCA_038225095.1 Caldilineales bacterium | reverse complement strand
ATCAAACCGTTGCTGGAAAATGCTGGCACGGTGCATTTTGGCCGGATCCGGATGAAACCGGGCAAACCGTTGACGTTTGCCACCACGTTGGTCAATGGGCGGCGCAAGTTGATCTTTGGCCTGCCAGGCAACCCGGTCAGTAGTCTGGTGGCGTTTTATTTGATGACGGTGCCCGCGCTGCGCAAATTAGCCGGTTGGCCCGAGCCGCAGCTAAAACGAATCCAGGCGCATTTGGCTCAGCCGCTCCCGCTTGATGCCTACCGGCCTGAATATCATCGCGCCACGCTGCGCTGGGATAACACGTTGAATCAGGGCAACGGTGGTTTTCTGGCCACCAGCACCGGTAGCCAAGCGAGTAGTCGCTTGCTGAGCGCCCGAACAGCTAACGCCCTGCTCGAATTACCCCAGGCAGAAGGCAGCTTACCTGCCGGCGCGGTGGTGTCGGCCTTGTTGCTCAATCAATAGATTTCGACTCTAGAAACGTGACTGGCATTTACTTATGGCTAACCAATTAACCCATCTCGATCAACAAGGCCACGCCACGATGGTCGATGTGGCTGATAAGGCAATTACATCGCGCATCGCAACGGCGCGCGGCGAGGTGCATATGCAGGCCGCCACGCTGGACGCGATTCGAGACGGCGCTGTGCCTAAGGGTGATGTACTGGCTGCGGCGCGCATTGCGGGCATTATGGCGGCGAAACGCACCCCAGAATTGATTCCACTCTGCCATACTTTGTTGTTAAGCAAAGTGGCCGTAGAGTTTGAGATCGATGAACCTGGTCAACGCATCATCATCCTGGCGACCGTGCGCTGTCATGGCCAAACTGGCGTTGAAATGGAAGCCCTGACCGCCGTCAGCGTAGCAGCCTTGACGATTTACGACATGGCCAAAGCGCTCGAAAAGACAATGATGATCAGTAATATCTGTTTATTGGAAAAGCGCGGCGGTAAATCGGGTGATTGGCAACGCCAGGAGTAACGATTTTGGATTGACGATTTTAGATTGACGAACTATTTGTCTGCGACGCGCCTTCGTCAATCTAAAATCGTCAATCGTCAATGAAATTGGGGTCATGATGATACAGATCAAAGTGCTGTTATTTGCTACTTTGCGCCAGAATGCTGGCTGGAAAGAAAAGACTATAGAAGCGCCTGACGCAACCAATGTGGGGGAGCTGTTAAAAATTTTGGAGCGTAATTACCCTACCCTGGCCTTGACTGGCCGCTCCCTGTACGCCGCTGTCAACCAGGAGTATGCGCGCTTCGATCAATTATTGCGGACTGGGGATGAGGTTGCGCTCTTCCCGCCCGTATCTGGTGGTAGCTTCAATCACGAACCTAATCGATGTGGCGCGACAAGCAAATTTACGTAAGACGCATAACAACATCCAGGGAGAATGCCGTGGCTATGGATAGCAAGAAACTTTTTGAGATTACCGATAAACCTTTATCATTAGATGACATCGCAGCGCGGGTGAGTCGCCCCGACTGTGGCGCGATCACGACGTTTGCTGGTGTGGTGCGCGGTGAGACCGTGACAAAAACAGGCGCGCGTGGCACAGATTTTTTGGAATATGAAGCGTATGCCGAGATGGCCGAGCCAATGTTGGCGCGGATTGGCGCAGAAATCGTCGCCCAGTGGCCAAAGGTGGCCGCCGTGAGCATTTTGCATCGGATTGGCCGCTGCGAAATTGGCGAAACGAGCGTACTGATTGCGGTGGCTACCCCCCATCGCGATGACGGCTGTTTTGAGGCTTGCCGCTACGCGATTGAGCGTTTGAAGGCGGTGGTGCCCATTTGGAAACAAGAAAACTGGGCGGATGGACAAGTGTGGGTAGAAGGGCCGCGCCAACCGGAGCTTGACCTTTCCAAGCCAGAAACAGTTGGAAAATCAGCTATATAGCGCTTGCACATAAGGCATAATTTGACATGAGGCAAGCCTCATGTTAAATTATGCCTATCAGGATGACAGCTAACGTTGCTGCTAACCGTTAGATTGTGTCTGGTCTGTAGATGAATTTTGCAACTAGATGCGGGCAAATTAACAATTATAAATTTGAGCAAATTCGATCCGTCGCTGCTTGTCAAGCACAAGTAGAGGAACTTCCCGACTTCCACCTGGTTTGTAGTGATATAAGCTAGAAGGTTGCCTCACGAAACAGTAAGTGAGGGCGGGCTGTGCATAACAGCTTGACTACAACCGCAACAGAGAAGAATCCCGCCAGTTTTCTGGTAAGGCCGGAAAATTGGTAAGGCCGGAAAATTGGTAAGGGCTGAAACGGTGGGGTAAGAGCCTACCAGCAAATTCAGTGATGAGTTTGGCTAGGCGAGCGTGCAACTGGAAGCAAGGCGAGTGGGTTGGGCTAGTCATCACACCTTTTTAGGGTTTGATTGGCGCGATCTCGTCGCAGCGATGCGGGTGAAGTCAGGTAACACCTGGCAGGCCACAAATCGCCGTAAAGCAATGAGACAGATGACGGAACAGTTTTATGATGAACTATCTTAGGGTAATGCAGCATAAAATTGACAGAATCGGGGGTATGAATTTGCTCTAAATTTGTAAGTCTGTCTATTTGCAGAATTGTCTAATGTCGGCTACAATAACGTTTCGTGAATGCCGACGTGGCGAAATGGCAGACGCGATAGATTTAGGATCTATTGCCTGAAAAGGTGTGGAGGTTCGAGTCCTCTCGTCGGCACCAGGGCAATGTTTCATTGTCAATGGTGAAGTAATAATTGTTAATGAATAAGCGCTCTACAGTGATGTATATAATTAATAATTATTGCGGGCCCGTGGCCTAGCGGGAAGGCGTCTCCTTTGCAAGGAGAAGATCGTCGGTTCGAATCCGACCGGGTCCACCTTCCAGAAGTTTAGGCCTTTCTGTGGCTAATCTGGTAAGAATTTAATCGTTTTGCGGGCGTAGTTCAGCGGTAGAACGTCTCCTTGCCAAGGAGAAGGTCGTGAGTTCGAATCTCATCGCCCGCTCTGTCATTCCTAAAGGGTCGGCCAACAGGCCGACTCTTTTGCCGAGATAGCTCAGCCGGTAGAGCACAGCACTGAAAATGCTGGTGTCCCCAGTTCAATCCTGGGTCTCGGCACCTAAATAATGGTTAATTATGAATGACTAATAGTTAATTGCTAGTGAAATGCTATGTAAAATAGCCCCTTTCAATAATAATGAACTATTGACAATTAACCATTAATTATTATTGGGGGATCGTCTAATGGCAGGACTGCGGCCTTTGGAGCCGTTAATTGGGGTTCGAATCCCTGTCCCCCAGCCATACCGGGGCAGGACAACCTGTCCCGGTTATCTCTATGTCATGCAGTCAGCGGTCAATTCGATCAAAACCGGTATTATGGCGCCATTAGCTCAATGGCAGAGCACTTGATTGTGGATCAAGAGGTTTCGGGTTCGAGACCCGAATGGCGCCCCAAAAAAAATAGCAAATCCTACCGGATGCTTGGTTAACTGCTCAAGTATCCGACGGAACACTCACTACACAAAGTGGTGTTCTTATATCTAGGTAATTTCTTATCGAACTGGTTGAAGCTTATTCAAGCAAGGCAATAGCGTAAATTAATCATGGCAAAAGCCATGTAGTGAGCGCCTAAGCAGTAGGCATCTTTGCGTTCAAAACGGATCAGGATGCGTTTGAACTTATCGAGCCAAGCAAAGGTGCGTTCCGCCACAAAGCGTTTCTTCTGTCTGCGTGAAAGAAGCGTTTTGAACCTGGTTTGGGAGTCCTGTCGATTGCGCTTATTTTCGGCGATGTTCGGAATCAGGCCGTAATTGAAGCAAGTTTTGTGGGCCTCTTTCGTGTCAAAAGCCGCATCCGCATGAAATAAGCACCCTGAAGCGGTAAGCCCAAGCGTTTCATGGCTTTGAAGGCCGCCTGCAAATGCAGCTTGAGGTGAAAGGCATCGTTATGGTTACCAGCCACAATCCCGGTGGTCGCCACGATGTAGCCACTGGCATCGGTCATCGGTAAGATGTTGGAGGTCTTCGCTTTCTTGCGCGTTTGATAGGCAACTGACTCGCCGCCTTTCTTTGCCAGCGAGTGGCTCCCATCCAAATTGAGCGTGCGGTAATCTAGCTTCTCCTCCACCTGCCTAATACTCGCCTG
>JBBREZ010000573.1:0-4135 GCA_038225095.1 Caldilineales bacterium | reverse complement strand
CCGTGGGAAAAGGTTTATAAATTCTCCGTCGCCACGGAAACGATTAATATGGCCAAGGATATTGAAGATGCGAATGCCAACCGAAAAGGTACGATCCTGGAAGCGGTGACCAAAGATCAGCTCAACACCGGTCTGGAAGGGCAGATTCGCTATCGCGCCTCCGAACGGAATGCCTATGCCTATCTTTTCGGCATCAAACAGCCGGTGATGCATGTGATGGGTTACTTTGTCTCGGTGTTGCGCGAGCGGATTGCTAAATTTGAAGCGCCGCCGATTCCGCTGACCGGCACAGACGAAGACGCCAGCATTATGGCCGGCATTTCGATCAATGATATTCGCAAGAATTTGAGCACGCTCAATGACCGGATGGAAGAAGATTGCCGCTCGTCCGAGGCGCGCTATGGGATTGTCTTGGATGCCTCGCTGATCACGGCCATCGACCCGCCCGACGAGGTTGAATCCGCGTTGGCCGCCATCAATACGGCGCACAATCAAGTCTCGTCGGACATCAGCCTGGCCCAGGCCAGCGCCGACCAGAAAATTGTGCAGTCCCGACGCGCAGTCGAAATTGAAACGCTGAAAGCCCTGGCCGAAGTCGAGCCGCTGAGTGCGTTGGCGAGCCAACTGCTAGAATTGAAGGCAAGCGGGGCAGAAGCGTTACAAGCCTATTTACGCAACGTCCGTTTGCGCCTGTATGCTAAGGCGGAACAGGTCATTTTGCAGGAGAAACGATCATGATTGAAGGCCTCCAAAGCATTATGACGACGGCTGTCGTCACCTTTTTCGTCTGCCTGATCGGTGAGCCAATTCTAAAGTGGTTTATGCGGCTGATCGGCTTCTATGCCGTGGTCGAAGAAGGCACCTGTCATGTTTATGTGCTCTTTGGCCGCGTGATCGGGGTGCTCAAGGAGCCCGGTCTCTACTTTTTGTGGTTGAAATGGGGACCGGCCGCCGTGATCGTCAACTGGTTTGGCAAGCGCCATATTCTCGATATGCGGCTTGACCAGAAGTATCTGCGCAGCTTGCCCGTCAATTCCGAAGAAGGTGCACCGATGGGGATTGGCGTCTGGTACGAAATGTTCATCAGCGATGCGGTCTCCTATCTGTTTAAGAACACCGACCCACAAGGTTCACTGGCCGCCAACGTCAGCAATGCCACAATTCGCACCTTAAGCAATATGCCCCTGGCCGCCATGCTGGAAAGTCGCCACGCCATGAGCCAGGCGGTGCGCACCGAAGTTTCGCCTAAATCGACCGAATGGGGCTATAAACTGGGTTCAGTCTATATTCGCAAAGTACATTTTCGTGATAATACGATGATCAAGCAAATTGAAGCGAAGGTCGTTAATCGGCTGCGCCAAGTGACGTCGGCGATTCGTCAGGATGGGGCGAACCAGGTGAGCATTATCACCAGCACTGCCGATCGCCAGGCTGCGATCGAGTTTGGTAAAGCCCAAGCCATGCGCCCCAAGATCGTCGGCGAAGCGCTGAAAGGCATCTATGCTGACCCGGATGTCGCCAATGCGATGTTTAATATTCTTGAGGTTGATCGCATGTTGGAAGGCAAAGCCAAGATCACCTTGATCCCCGAGCAGAACGATCTGTTGCCGCAGTTTTTGGCGGCGCAGCAAAGTAGAAACATGTAGACCTCGGTCTCTCATCTAGAATCATTTGATAATAAGTAGTGACGAGATTATGCGGTGACTGTGCCTGATTGATTGAGCGCGATTGAAAGGGTCAAACGATGGAAGCCATTCGTGTACAGCAAATTGTTCAAGAAGATGGCGAACTATACATTCCAAATCTACCTGTCGTAAAAGGCCAACAGGTGGAAGTCGTCTTATTGTTGCGCTCCACACCGCCCAAGGCGAAACGCCAGCGCATGACGGCCCGTCAGTTGCTCAATTCGGGCCTAGTAGGACTATGGAAAGATCGCACCGAGATTCTAGATAGTTCAATCTATGCCAGACAATTACGTGAACAAGCGCAGCTATAAACAGCAGTTCTATCATCGATAGTATCCTTCATAAAATAGCAAAACGTGTAGCCCTGGATGGATGAGAAAAAGCCTCAGCAGAATGAGAAGCAATTTGGTTTCTGGGATACGCTGCCAGATGGTGGTCGGCGATACTGGTATGAAGTAATGGGCCGACATGGTTGGCGGGCAAGATATATTAAAGAGACCGATTCCGATGAAAATACACGCCGATTTTATCAAGAAATTTACAACGCTCAAGGCGTACTGGTAGAAATTCATCAAAAATATCCAGTCGATACGGGTCATCGGAAGTTCAGTCAAGGAGGATAGCCATGATCACACGGCATATAATCGCAAAAAAGTTAACCGACTACTTACAGAACCGAATTACCTTATCTGAACTTGTTCAGTGGGCAGAAGCAGCTATGCTGGATGGCGAATTTGCACAAGCCGATTTTGAGGTTGTGCGTGACGTTCTCAGCCGCCTGGGGCTTGCTGATGTCAACGAATTTAGTCTCACTTGGGAAGATTTTGAGGACTTTTTAGCCCGTCTTGGCTACGAAGTGCGCGTTGAGGTGCTTGAAACTGCTTAGCAAGGAAGCCAATGTTGTCACCAACTTCGACCTTTAACCCTCAAACCTGCGCCATCGGGCTCGACGTGGGCGGCACCAAAATTGCCGGTGGCGTGGTTGAGCGCGCCACCGGCAAAGTCCTTGCGCGCCAAGTGATTCCCACGTTGGCCCAGCGCGGTGGTGAATTTGTATTGCGCGATGCTCTGGCCCTGGTCGAAACGCTCATGGCTGAAGCCCGCACCCTGAACTTGAGCGTGTTGGGCATCGGGATTGGGGTGTGCGAATTGGTCGATCCGGATGGCAACGTCACCAGCCATAATAGCTTTGACTGGCGCGGTGTGCCGGTGCAGGAGACTTTCTCGCAACTCGCGCCCGCTGTTGTGGAATCTGACGCGCGTGCGCCAGCCTTGGCCGAAGCGATGTTCGGCGTGGGAAAGCCGTTTGACCTTTTTACCTATGTGACCGTCGGCACAGGCATCAGCTATTGTTTATTTAATGAAGGCCGACCCTTCCTTGGGGCGCGCGGTAACGCGATCACGCTGGCCAGTATGCCCTTGACGACCACCTGTACAACCTGTGGAACCGTTTTGAATCCTATCCTGGAAGAATTTGCTTCAGGACCGGGTATCGTTGCCCGTTACAATCACGCGGGTGGCAAGATCGTCAGCCGCGCCGAAGAAGTCTTCAGCGCCCTGCAAAGCGGCGATCTAACGGCTAGGGAGATCATCCAATCGTCCGGCGAAGCATTGGGCAATAGCGTCGGCTTTCTGGTCAATATCTTAGACCCGGAAGCCGTGATCGTCGGGGGCGGACTTGGGCTGGCCGGTGGGCTTTATTGGGAGAGCTTTGTGGCCGCCACGCGCGCCCATATCTATGCCGATGATGCCCGCCAATTACCGATTTTGCCAGCCGCGTTGGGCGTCGATGCTGGCTTAATCGGCGCCGCGGCTAGAATTTTTCAAGATCTTTGAAGCAGAGTCTAAAGGAATGAATCTTGTCGAAAAACGACAACTTGGTTGAACGTTATCGCACTGTCAAACAGCAAGGCAATTGGCGGAGTTGGCCGCTGATTCGCCAGTGGCGTAGCCTGCGATTTCGCCGTCTGACGCCGTTGGATGGTGGCAAAAAGAATGGCTTGTCGGTCATCCGCTATTATTGGGCGGCTTTTCTGGACAAATACCAGGCTGATATCCGCGGTCATGCCCTCGAAGTTGGTGAGACAACGACGATTCGCCAATATGGGGGTTCAGCCCTCACCCAAGCCGATGCGATTGATCTGGCCGCCCACAGCCCCGAAGTGCGCGTCGTCGCCGATCTAAGCCGCGCCGATCATGTGCCGGGCGATGTCTATGACTGTTTTGTCAACCAGTTCACCACCTGTGTGATTTATGACATCGAAGCCGCACTCTATCATGCCTTGCGAATTTTGAAACCGGGCGGGGTTTTACTGATCAATTTCTGGTGTGTGGATTTCTATTTGCACCGCGGTTTGGATATGGGCACGGGTGCGCCATTATATATGTACCATTGGTTTACCCCGATCCAGGTGGAGAATATGTTTCGCCGTTTAGGCTTGGCGACTGGC
>JBBREZ010000572.1:0-4141 GCA_038225095.1 Caldilineales bacterium | reverse complement strand
GGGGCGTAACTGTAACATATAGACAAAACAAAACCAATGGTGCCTATGTGAACGGAGGGCAAGCTGATAGCCTGCCCTCCGTTTGTGTAACGCTTGTTGATGATGGCACGCTTATCAAATATCTTCTGCTGCCGGCTAAGCGGTGAAGCGCGCTATTCAGGTAACCAGGTAAAACCCCAGGCTTGTTCACCTAGCATTTGGCGAAGATCATAAGGTGCGGAGCCGTCGGCGGGAATATACAAGACGGTGTTGGTTTTGGGCTCATTGTGCCCAACAAAAATGACGCCTGCGCCATCGGGTGACCAGACTATATCTGCTGATAGTGGGCCTGCTTCTGGGTAAAGTTCGCTGAGTGCTGATGTCGGTAAACGGTTTACTTTACGCAACTCATTCTGGTGTAAGTCCAATAGAAATAAACCGCGTTCAAAATCATTCTCTAGATTCGTGTTAAATAGCGCAAAGGCCAACTGCCCATTCTCTAGTTGCGTAGACTCGCCTGGGTAGTTGGCTGCACTGATCGGTAGGCGCAGCAATTGATCTAGGTTGAGCAAAGGTTGCCCTGTTGGATTGATCGACCAGAGTTCAATCGCCGGATAACGTTCACCTGGACTTAGGGCGGGGCGGACCACAGCTAGCCGGCCATCGCTCAACCAAGTTGTCTGCCGTGTGCGAGTTTCACGTACCACTGTTCCAGGCAATTCAGTTACTTTCGCCGTTTGTGTATCCAGAATGCCGTCACTACTTTCCAGGCGGTGGTGTATCCAGACGGTCACATAGCGGTCGAAAGGAAAACGCGGTGTAAAGGGTGATAAACTAACGTCCAAATTTGTCTGCAATTCGGGTAAGGCAACGAGGTGAGCACTGCTTCCTGCATAACCGATAATAGGCGTTCGCAGTTGAACAGCCCACTTGATTTTATCGATAGGCCATACGCGTAGGCCAAAACAATTTTCTGCGGGTGCAAATTCGGAACAGTCGCTCAACTTGAGCGCTTGATACGGGGGTTGGACGCGCAATGCGTAGATAACCCCGGTTACTGGAGCCTCACCGCATTGACATCCGCCCATCGCGAACAGCTTTTTCCACCAGGGGCGTGGCCGGGATTGGGGCCTTACCAGCAAACTGTAGGCGATCCAGCTAGCGTCTGGGGCCAGTGCGATATCCAATACACTAGTCGTATCAGTCACCAACGTTGTAATCTTCTCTGTTTTCAGATCATACAGTTGGAGCGCAAAGTGATCGACGTTATTTACAACCCCTCTATTCGCCACTAAAACTTTCAACCCATCGGCGCTTATTTCAAAACGGACGCCAGGCCAGCCCCGAACTTCTGCACCAGGGCTTTTCCAGGCTATTAATGAATCAAAGTGATGGGTGGCATGCCGCCAACGCATTAGCCCCTGCTCATTCGCAAACAATAAATCGCGTGTAAGCGAAGGCAGCTGTGCCTGCCCGGTGACGGTAATTGGCTGCAAAGGCGCCGGTGTTGCCAAGGGTGAAGCGATAAAGCGTAATGTCTGCACATGGATCGGCGTCGCTTGAGCCGTGACGTATATAATGGTTGCCTGTGTTCTAGGGGAAATTTTTGTCACCAGGTTTGTTGCTTTGCGCCAGTTTGTTGTCCATGCCAGGCATAGAACGGCAAGGAGGAATAGGATAGTTTGGGTGAGTTGTTTTGGTGCCATAGATTTATACTTTTTTGAACCTGGCAGGCAAGACCGGTAAGTCAATTCCGGCGTTAAGTGCTGGGCCGAACAGCGATGTCAAGCCCCTTGATATTGCTGTTCGGCCCAGCTATCGACATCTAGAAATGCACCCAAATGGCCGTGATATCCGCAATAAACCAGCGTCCATTGATCTTTCTCAGGATAGCCTCTTGCAAGGCAGCACCATCGTCATAGCGTACAACGGCTTTGTCGTCATTCACTTCAATAGATTCGTATTTCAGTTCAAGCTTGACGGTGGCGAGATCCTCATCATGTAAAACAGGGGGCGGCACGTTATGATTTTGTTTCGTGAGCGCTTGCCATTCTTCTGGGGTAAGGTTGCGTTGCTCTGCTTTGGCCTTACTCATAGCAGCGTTCAGCAATTTATCGCCTTGCTGCAAGTGGCTCCACTTTGTCTGCATTGCGCTCAGATAACCAGCCTTTTGTGTGGCTGTTGGATCAAGCATGTCGCCAAGGTATGTTTTCCAGCCTGGACTGAACTTAAAATCAGAAGTATCTGTAAAAACATGAGCAAACTCCTTGATATCCAATGTTCGTACAGGTGTAGCTCTCATCAATGTGTAAGCTTGCTGCATCACGGCCATAATCTCACGGGTATCTGGCGTGTCAGGGGTTGCAGTAGCGCGAGCAGAATAGGTCAATAGTAGAAAAAGTGCAACGCCAAAGCAGACAACAGCCATGAGAACAGGTACTTGTATTCGTATTTTCTTACGCATCCTGCTCCTTTTCTGGCATTGAGGGATAGACAAAAACAGCAGCGTCACGTGAACGCTAATGCCACTGTTCTTGTTCACAACTAAAACTTAGAAAATACCGGCCACGAACCAACACCCATTGATCCGCTTCAAGATCGCTCTGCGGGTTACCACGCCTTCATCATAAACTGCACGCGCTGTATCACCGTCAATCTCAAGCGACTTATAGAGGAACTGACGCTTATTATTCGCAAATTCGAGATTCGGGAGCGAAGGTCGCTCGCCGTGATTTTGCTCCGCCAATTTTTGCCATTCCATTGGTGTCAACTCACGATTTTCAGATTTTGCCTTTTCCAGCGCGGCTTTCAAAAGTTTCTCACCTTGCAGCCTATGGGTAATTTTGTTCTTCATAGCCGTCAAATATCCAAAATTCTCAGATGCAGTTGAGCCAAGAATTTCACGAATATAAGTTTGCAATTGAGTTTGACGTTCTGGGCCAATGGCACGCAAGAAATCCGGATCATCAATAAACACTTCGGAAAGCTTATTCACATCTTCTGTATCGTGTGCAATGGTTAATACTTCGTAAGCGCGTTGCATCGTGGCCATAATCTCGCGTGTTTCCGGCGTGTCGGGAATATTAGTTGCTTTGGAACGTTGTCCAAACACCAGAAATACTATTATCCCCATGCAAACTATACCAACGAGAAGTAACAGTTTAGACAGCATTTTTGTAAACATTTGAATTCCTTCATCTCTGGATATTAATGTTTTTTATAACTTCCAAAAAATCTCAAAAGGTTAATAGGTAATGTGGTATGCTCCCACAATTTTGTCTCCAGGAATAAGACCATAATCCCATCGAACATGTTTTCGATCATTACAATGCGCGTCCCGTAATAGTAGATCCACATCCCTCTGATCCCCCTCTAGAGGATGACCGATGCCAACAATAATGAAGGCATGATCTGGCCCGTTAAAGGGGTTGCCTTGCAAGTCCATGATGACAAAATCACCTTCATTAAGGCCAGTGACAGCGGAGGATGTGGTTCCTATAAATTGATATCTTGATGAAAAAGTGTCCGCATGGCTTTTAAAATCAGGGGTTGCTGCCCAGGACTTAGAACCACGCCAGCCCGAAATCAAATCCCACCAAATATACCAATAATATTGATTATCAATTGATGCACCGCTAGATTCAATCCGAGGCATTCCACCAGCTTCTAACACCTGCGATAGAAAGTTAGTGCAGTCATTGCACGGATTATCACCATCATTCCCATAGTTAGGGTAGTTAGCGTTGTTACGGCTATGCGCCCACTGATCCGCATAACTAACCGCAGCAGTACGATTATAAACATTACCAACAATCAATGCGTCTAAATCAATATATGAATTTCCCGTATTAACAACGTTGAGAATATGAACTCCCGCCCCCAATCCCGAAAAGGTTCGTCCCATCTGCCGGCGTAGATCGTCCGAATATTGGTTGATAGATTCGCGAGTAATACCATCAATGGTGACTACCGCAGTACTACGGTTGGAGTGCATGCTATAGATATAGGTGATTTCGTCACCGGTGAATGTAAAGCGGAAACCGGATTGTGCCACATTTGAAACTTTTAAAGAGCTGTTATAGGCCCCCACTGTATAGGTTGAATCTACCCAACTGCCAAAATAGCGGATTTGGGCATGGTTGTTGTCATACACACCGGTGCC
>JBBREZ010000571.1:0-4151 GCA_038225095.1 Caldilineales bacterium | reverse complement strand
CTGACATAAAAAAAGGCCGCGGGCAATTTCCCCGTGGCCGTTTGCAAAGCGTCAACATTTGATAAAAGTTCAACCGCCTGAGTTGTTCAAGGGCCAGACTTTATCAAACGCACCATAAAAAAACGGCCACGCTGCAGAACGCAACCGTGACCGTTACTGTTTTAAAAACTTGCTTAGATCGGCATGAACTTGCCAGAGTTTTCAGAAAAACTTCGGTTTCCATGATCTAGTATGAGAATGGAAGAAAATTTCCTGATGCTCTATAAAGTTTGGCGATCTAGCCAGCACAGCAGGCGCGTTCTAACAATGGACAAACGAGCAAGTACATTTATCATTGTTACGCCTCCTTGTGTGGTTTCCCGTCAAAGTTTCATATCGCACCACTGCCCGCGTGGTGGAACAAAATTTTATGGACAGGTAGATGAGCTATAGAGTAAATCAGGCTAGAGTCTACCACACGCGGCTCCATGCATGCAAAATAACCGAGCGATGTAGATGTATTTCGCTTTGAGGGCAGGAATAAGGGGCAGGAATAAATTCGCGCCCAGAAGGCTCCCGCTGACAGCAATAAGTCGCCGTTCGGCTGCCCTTCGCGCCCAATGGGCGCCCGCTCAGGGCACGGGCGGTGAGCTTGTCGAGCCGCACGTCGAAGCCGCAGCGACTAAACTCTCAGTGCCTGAGGGCACTTCCTATTGTCAGCGGCCAAATTCCATTTGCGCCTGGTAATGATCATTCCACTGGTAAAGCGACGCTAAAGATCGCGCCCGCGCCTACTTTGCTTTCCACCGCGATGCCGCCTTTGTGCATTTCAATAATTTTTTTGGCGATGGAAAGTCCTAATCCGCTGCCCCCCTGCGTCCGTTCGCGTGCTTTGTCCGCTTTAAAGAAGCGATCGAAAACATATGCCTGATCCTCACCGGCAATCCCGATCCCCGTATCAACGATCTTGAAGGCGATTTGACCAGCATTCTGCTGCAAATCTACATAGATCTTGCCACCCGCTGGTGTAAATTTGATGCTGTTGTGGAGTAAATTGATCCAGACTTGGCTCAGCAAATCTTCATCGGCCGTGATCATGACTTCGTCCAGGCTCGCTTCCAGGTCGAGCCCTTTACTCATCCATTGCGGCTCACACGCCAGGGTCAGATGGCGGATCTGCCTGTCCAGCCGGTAGGGTTGCGGCTCAAAATTCATATTCTCGGCTTCCAGCGCGGCCAACGCTAACAAATTGTCGCTGAGTTTAGAGAGCCGTGTGCTTTCGGTTTCGATAATGGTGAGGTAGTGCGTCCGCTCTTGCGGGCTGATCTGGTCATTTTTCAACGCCTGGGCAAAGCCGCGAATCGAGGTCAGCGGCGATTGGATTTCGTGCGACACATTCGAGATAAACTCCTGACGCATCGCCTCCATCTGCTTGAATTCCTGCGCCATGTCATTAACGCCCTTAAAAAACTTGTTGATCGGATCACTGATGTTGCCCCGGTTGGGCTGCTCTAACCGGACGCTAAAATCGCCGCGCGCAATCTGTTCCATCGCCTTAAGCAACGGCGCAAGCATGTTCATCTGTTGCGCCCACGCGCTAGAGTGAAAAATCTCCGCCATGAGTTTGCCTACGATGACGAGTAGGAAAAGACCAACAAACGAGTTAATCACCTGGCCTACTAATGGGGTAGGGTTCAGACCCAGGCGCAGATAGATCTGGGCCATTAAGAGATAGGCTGCACTAAAAGTGAGGGTGAGGGCAACCACCACCACGATGAACCCGGCAATGCCTTTTAGCACTGATTCCAGATGCGCATGTTTCGCCGCCGCGTCCCCAGAATTTTTCATCGCCGCACCTCCAGGCGATAGCCCAACCCGCGCATGGTCGTGATCTTAAAGCTGTGCTGCTCTTCGGGGAAGCGCTCACGCAGCCGGTTGATATGCACATCCAACGTCCGCTCATTCCCCTCATAATCATAGTCCCAGATATCTTCGATCAACTGGTCGCGCGCCAGGGTTTGGCCGGGATAGCTGGCGAGCTTGAAGAGCAATTCAAACTCTTTCAGCGGCAGGGTGAGCGGTTCGCCGCGCACGCTGACCGCAAACGTTTTACGATCCATCAACAACGCGCCGATCTGCACCGTCTGCGAGGCCGCAATGCGATAGCGTTTTAACAGCGCCTTGACCCGCATCACCAATTTCACTGGCTCAAACGGCTTGACCAGATAATCATCCATACCCAACTGGAAGCCTTTGACTTTCTGCGCCATCTCGCCTTTGGCGGTGAGCATGAGCAGCGGCATATCGTACGCCGCGCGCAACTCGCGGCAGAGTTCCCAACCGTCCATATTCGGCATCATCACACTACCGCGTATTCTGTATAGTGTCGAATGCTTTCTGGGTGGAACCCTAAAACAATGTTCTCGCGTAGGATGCCAGCTTTGGCTAGTTCTTCGGCGACGCCACCTTCGATGCCATCATATTGAATCCACACTTTACAGTCATTGGCATTACCGCGAATTTCGAGGTGTAAAATCACATTATGGATTCGTTGATACTTGTCCCAGCCCACATACAATAGCGCATACTGATCATGTGTCTCATCAAAGAGGCTCTTGATTTCAATATCACCGTAGGCTGGCTTCAGTTGAGCATACTTGGTAATTAAATCTTTCACAATTTTTCGATATTCAGTTACTTGATCCATTGCACAATTCCTAATATTCCGCATCAAAAAATACTGCTCTCAATGCAAAGTCTTGAACGGCTACTTCACCGATAGGTGATCGAAACACACTTGTGCAGGCGGTTATTGGCACGGCAAGATAATCAAATTGTAACGTGCAGACGAAAACTTTACAACTTACCAGATAGTTTGCTGCCTATCGACTAGACAAAGGGGTAGCTACTCCGTTATAGTTGGCGTTACCACTTTGCTCTGGTGCAAAGTTATACCTAGTCGTTACCCTCTAGTGATTGAATAGACTTTATTCGAATCTGTAAGAAAGCGAGTAGCTCACAATGATTAGTATTACCGCTACCACTCCCTGTGTAAACCCGCCCACCTGGGCGATTCTAGAACGTAAACTGATCGACCTGATGAACGAGTCGGTCTATCCCTTTTTGAAAAAATATACACGAGAAGACGGCGCCTTGATCTGGCGCGCCGGCGGCACCGGCTCGCGGGATGGCGCCGATGATTTCTATGAAAGTTCTTATAACTGGCCGCTACTCTACTTGCTTGGCGGCGGTGACCATCTGTTAACGCTTGGTCAGCGCCAATGGGACGCTATCACGCGCCAACTCACGGCGGCGGGCATGGTGCACAAAGAATACGAGCTTGGCTATGACCAATTTCATCAAGGAGAAAGTTACATTTACTTCTACTTTCTCTGCTTGGCCGACCCCACCAATCTGGTTAATATGGAACGCGCCAAGCGCTTTGCTGGTTTCTATCTGAATGAAGATCCAGAAGCGCCCAACTACGATTCCAATCATCAAATCATTCGGGCCGCGCACAACGGCAGTGGTGGCCCGCGCTGGGGCACGATGGACGGTGAACCCTCCTACAATTGGGGGCCGGGCATGCGCATCTATGGTCTGCCCTATCATGACGTGCCGGATATCAAGCATTATGACGATCTGCAAGATCCGGCCAAGGCACGGCAGATGGGCGAACTGATGGAGCAGCGCATGGGCAAAGGCGATGTTGCGGGCAATTTGATTGTCACGAGCCTGATCGCTAACGCCTATCTGATTACCGGTGACGCCAAATATCGCAATTGGATCACCGAATATGTGGATGCCTGGATGGCGCGTGCTAAGCAGAATGGCAGCTTACTCCCCGACAATGTTGGGCTTGCTGGCCAGGTGGGTGAATATCTAAACGGCAAGTGGTATGGTGGGCTTTATGGCTGGACCTGGCCGCATGGTTACTATAACATTGGCATGGCGGCGACCGTGGCGGCGACGAATGCCTATCTGTTGACGCGCAATCCTGCCTATCTCGATTTACCGCGCAGCCAGTTAGATCATGTTTGGGCGCTGGGCGAAATGCGTGATCCGCGCACGCTCGAAATGAGCCTGGAGCATCACTGGGTGGGCAAATTCACCGCCGAAGGGGAGACGGCTGAGACGTTTGTCATCCCCTACCGGTATGGCGACCAGGGCTG
>JBBREZ010000570.1:0-4155 GCA_038225095.1 Caldilineales bacterium | reverse complement strand
AAGGCCACAAAGCAATCTCTGCTTTGTGGCCTTTCGCGTTTCCTTCAAACTTATCGCATATAACATGCTAATCCAACACGCTTAATGGATCTTCCAGATAACCGACCAACGTCTGCAAGAACTGTGCCGCCCGCGCCCCATCGACCACGCGATGATCGCAGGAGAGCGTCAAGGTCGTCATCGGTTGCACACCAGGTTGACCGTTGACCGGCACTACGCGGTCGGCAATGCGGCCAATCGCCAGAATTGCGGCTTGTGGCGGGTTGACAATCGCGTTAAAACTGTCAATGCCATACATGCCCAGATTGCTGATCGTGAACGTGCCGCCGCTCATATCGGCGGGCGTTAATTTACCCGTTTGCGCTCGTTCTATGACTTCGGCGCGACGCGTCGCGATTGCGGCCAAGCCGAGCTGATCGGCGCGCAACACAACGGGCACCAACAGCCCCTCTTCCACCGCGACGGCCAGGCCGACGTTGATCTCGGTGTTTAACACAATATTTTCATCGATCCAACTGGCGTTCACGCGCGGATGTTTGCGTAACGCCGAGGCGACGAGTTTCACCAACAAATCGGTGTACGTGATTTTGGCTTTGGCGCGTGTCTGAACCGTTTCACGCCAGTGCACCAACTGACTGGCGTTGGCTTCGCGTTCCAAATAAAAATGCGGAATTGTCGTCCAGCTTTGTTGCAACCGTTGCGCCATAATCCGCCAGGGTCGGCTCATCGTAAAGGCCGTAGTTGGTTGGGCGCTCGGTTGAACGGGCGCTGCCGTTGGTTCGCTGGGCGGCGTCGTTTGCACGGTTGGTTGGACCGGCTGGGTGGCAGATTTTTGCTCAGCGGCCAACACATCGGCGGCCAACACCGCCCCATCGGGACCGTTGCCTTTAATCGTAACCAAGTCAAGATTTTGCTCGCTGGCCAGGCGCTTGGCTTTGGGTGAAGCAAGAATCCGATTTGTGGCGTTTGGTGTGGGCGCTTTGTCTTGGCTCGCGATATAGGCCATCACATCTTCTTTTTGGATCTTGCCAGTGCTGCCAGCTTTAACTTGGCTGAGATCTACGTTATGTTCCGTGGCCAGCCGCATCGCAACCGGCGTAGCCGCCACCGCACCATTGACCACCGGTTGGGCGGGCGCGGCTGGGCTGGCGGACGTTGGTTTGGCGGGTGCCGGCGCGATTGCTTTGCTGGCGGCCATTTCGGCGGGCGTCAGGATCATGGCAATCGCCTGCCCGACGGGCACTTCGTCGCCCACCTTGGCCGTGACTTTCATCAAAATGCCAGAGGCATTCGCCTCAATTTCTACATCGGTTTTGTCAGTCGCAATCGTCATCAACGGCTCGCCTTTCGTCACAGCATCGCCCTCTTTTTTGAGCCATGCCAGCAGCGTGCCGGTCTCTTGCGCCATGCCCAGCGCGGGCATGATGACTTCTTTTGCCAAGAAAGCCTCCTTAAATAATCAATCGAGAACAGTTAATCATTAACAATTCACAATCAATTATTTGATTAGTTTTTTCCGCAAAGCATCTTGGCCATCTCCACCACACCCTGCGGCAAGGGCACCGTGACATCTTCGAGCACGGGCGAGAAAGGCACAGGCACGTTCATCGCACCCATTCGCTTGACTGGAGCGTCCAGATAATAGAAAGCGCCGTCGGCGATCACCGAGGCCATTTCGGCGGTGACGCCATATTGTTCGTAGCCTTCATCGATCACGATGGCGCGGCTGGTCTTTTTGGCCGAGTCGATCAACGTCTGTTTGTCGAGCGGCGTGGTCGTGCGTGGATCGACAACTTCGGCGCTGATGCCAATTTCGGCCAGCATAGTGGCGGCTTCTAAGGCCACTTGCACCATGCTGCTCGTCGCCACCAGCGTAATATCGGTCCCTTCGCGCTTAATGTCAGCGACGCCGAAGGGTATCAGATATTCACCTTCCGGCACGGGACCTTTCGTCTGGTAGAGCATCTTATCTTCAAAGATCGCGACCGGATTATCGTTACGGATCGCACTTTTCATGAGCCCTTTAGCGTCGTAGGGGGTCGAAGGGATCGCCACAATCAGGCCGGGCACGTGGCTGAACCAGGCATGCAGCGATTGTGAATGTTGCGCCGCCGAGCGTCGGGTTGCGCCCAACGTGGTGCGCAATACCATCGGCACCTTGAGCTTGCCACCCGACATGTAATGGGTCTTGGCAGCCTGATTGACCATCTGATCCATTGTCAACGTAATAAAATCGCCGAACATGATGTCGATAATCGGTCGCATGCCCGTGATGGCGGCGCCGACACCCAAGCCTGCAATACCGGCCTCGGAAATCGGTGAATCGATCACGCGCTGGGGACCAAATTCTTCTACCAACCCGGTTAATACTTTGAAGACAGTGCCCGCTTCGGCCACATCTTCGCCCATAATGAAGACACTCGGATCGCGGCGCATCTCTTCGGCAATCGCTTCGCGGATCGCTTCGGAAAAGGTGATGATGCGCTCGTTTGGATTGGCTTTAGGCGTAGACATTTTCGGTCACCTCAGACACATCAGGAAAGGGAGCATTCAGGGCAAAATCAACTGCGGCTGTCACTTCGGCCTGGACGTCTTCTTCAATTTGGCCGAAGATCGTCGCTTCAGCCAAGCCTGCGCTGACCAGCCAGTCTGCTAAATTTTTCAACGGATCGCGCTCGGTCTTCCACAAAGTCTCTTCGTCTTTTGGTCGATAATATTCCCGGTTGACATCACCCACATGATGACCGAGGAAGCGGTAGGTCTGGCAAAGTAAAAAGGCTGGCCCTTCGCCCCGGCGCGCCCGCGCCACCAATGCTAGCATGGTGGCGTAGACTGCGCGCACGTCTTGACCATTGACTTCTTGCGCATGGATGCCAAACGCTTCGGCGCGCGCTTTTAAGCTGCCCGCCGCGGTTTCGCGATTATGCGTGTATTCGTTGTAGAGATTGTTCTCGCAGACATAGATCACAGGTAGCTTCCAAAGTTGCGCCATGTTCATGGTTTCGTAGAGCAGGCCCTGGCCTAACGCACCATCGCCAAAAAAGCAGATGGCCACCTGATCCGTGCCGCGCATTTTGATCGACAGGCCCGCACCCGTGGCAATGCCCGCGCTGCCACCGACAATCGCATTGGCGCCCAGGTTACCCGTATCCTGGTCAGCGATGTGCATGGAGCCGCCCTTGCCACGACAGTAACCGGCCTCTTTGCCCAATAACTCGGCAAACATGCGGTCGAGCGCTGCACCCTTGGCCACACAATGGCCGTGCCCGCGATGCGTGCTGGTGATATAATCGTCCTTGCGCAGCGCCTCGCAGACGCCGACGGCGACGGCTTCTTCGCCAATATATAGATGGGTTAGCCCTGGCATTTTGCGGCTGAGGTAAAGCTCATTGGCATTTTCCTCAAACGAGCGAATCTTAGACATCTGTTCATACATGTGCAGCCACTGCTCGCGGTCGATGGCGTTGTAATCGAATTCGGTTGATTGCGTCATATCTGACTTTCTAAATTTTATCAATCAATGTTTAAGAAGGGTTTGAAGAATTATACACAGGAAGAGTCATTTTGCTTCTCTGCGCCCAGGCGTGAGAGAAAATAAGCAACTCAGGGAAAGCTTCAGGCTTCTAGAAGAGCGACATCTATGCCGAGCGCCCTAGCGTTGCGGGCAAGTTGACGGTCGGCGGTGATCAACTGAAGTCGCGCAAAGCTAGCCGCTGCAAGGTGAAGCGCATCCGGTGTTTTTAACGGTAGATCAAAACGAGCAATGAATGTCCGGGCGAGATGATTCAGAAACATGTTTGCGATTTGATCTACATTGGTGCGTGCCAAATCACCGATCCGTAAACATAGTGATAAGGCGGCAAAAAATTCGGCCTGTGCTAATTCGCTCAAGGTTACGGAGGGTGCAGAGCTCAAGACCTGCTGGACGCGCCGGCTTAAAGGTTCTGGCCCATAATAGGCGACCAACATACTGGGGTCTAGATAGCTCATAGCTTAGTAGCGAGCTTCATGGCGTTCTTTACTAATCATTTCACTGAGCGGTTCGCCACTTAGCCTGATCAAGGCGCGGAATTCGGTTAGATCAGGAAATTGTTGCGGGATGCGGGGCGGCGGCACGAGACGTGCTACTTCTTTGCCTCGGCGGGTAACGACGAT
>JBBREZ010000569.1:0-4155 GCA_038225095.1 Caldilineales bacterium | reverse complement strand
CGTTTTATGCATTAATCACGTCTAAAGAGGAATCGCTTGAATGAACGCTATGCTGATCGAACGAATCGAAGCAGAGATTAATCAACTCCCCTTCCTGGATCAACTTTGGTTGGTGGAACGTCTGCTCCATCGCCTGCGCTTGCCTACGCAGCCAGTGCGCTCTTTGCTAGAAAGCCAACTGATGGCGATGGCGAATGATCCAGATATTCAGCGCGAATTGCGTGAGCTTGAGGCGGAATTTGCCGGTACAGAAGCCGATGGTCTAGGCCGTGGCACATGACGATCCAGCGCGGTGACGTTTATTTTGTAAACTTGAATCCAGTGCAAGGGCGTGAGCAGGCAGGGCAACGACCAGTTTTGGTGCTCTCACTTGACGCGATCAATCGGCTGCCGCTGGTGATTACGGTCGTCGTGGGCACAAAGGGGGCGAATGTGCCACGGGATTATCCGACCAATGTCCGAGTGGCGGCTGCCGATAGTGGCCTACTGATGGAAACCGTCTTTTTATGCTTTCAATTACGCTCGTTAGATGCTAACCGTTTTACATCCACCCCGGCGGGCAAGGTGACAGGGAGTGTGCTTGAACAAATCGAAGAAGCTGTGCGTTACTGTCTTGGTTTATAAGGAGTAGAGTTAGGCGTCGGGTGGCATCGTCGTTGCGGTTATCACGGAGCAAGCGGCTAGGCGTTGTCACCCCAGCATGGTGGTTGCGGTGGACAACACGTTGTCCACGGTAAGTTATGTCTCCGCCTGATTCGTCGCCACTAAAATCTCCGCCTCGCGCGACAACATGAGCCGTTCGGCCTGACGGGTGCCGAGCCAGAAGAGGCCACCGCCATAGAGCAGTGCAAACACCACGCCCAGCGCTACCAACCACTCAAGCTGCCACCAAAAAGCCAGGCCAAACAGCGCAACCAACGGCAAACAGACCAACCCGATCGCGAGTGGCACCAGAAATGTGTTGGCAAGCGCCGTGACACAGCCACCAGAAAAGGCACTCTGGCGGCTGGTCGATTCCAGATTAATTGGAGAGGCAAAGAGCACAGACGCCACTGTGGTCACCGCCATCGTGGCCATGCTCCCCCCAAACGAAGCCAACCAGCCAGCAATACCAAGCCAACTGTGGGTCAAGCCAACGAACGCCAACGCGGCCACGGTCACGGGCAAGGCGATGATCAGCATCAATGCCAATCCTTTGCCAAAAAAGATTTGGTGCCGCGGCACCGGGGTTGCCAACAACATCGAGAGCGCTTTGCCTTCCCATCCCAACATATTGAGCGTGGTAAACCAGGTGGTGAAAATGGTGTAGCCTGCCAGGCCTAGCCCCAACCAGGGGGTCAGACGAAATGAGGGGCCACCGCGACCAAAGAGGAGAAACGCCAGCAACAAAATCGGCATTAAGAGGCCCTGCAATAGACCAATGCGCCGTTGCGGAATGCGCCACATTGCCTTAAGTTCTTTGAGGAAAATTAACCGTACCCCCTCTGGCAACCGCTGCAATAGCGGACGCAATAGTGGATAGGATTGGCTGGACGGCAAGGCATTGCGCGGCGTCAGTGGCGGCGCAATCGATTTTTCTAAGCGTGGCGTTGGTTGCCAAAACCCTTCACCAGTGACCACGCGCAACAATAATCGCCACCAGAGCCAGCTAACCAAGCCTAACAACACGGTCGTATAGAGCAACCATAGCAACGCTGCGCCCCAATCGCCAATGGTCGCCCGCTCAATCGCGCGGGCCGCTGCGCCCGGCGGCAACCATTGTAAATAATCCAAAGGGCGAAAATTGATGAAGCGGTTGGGATCCATCCGCCGGACAAGCGCTTGAATACCCTGGTTAATGAAGAAGCAAGAGGAACCAAGCAACGATAGAATGACAATCGAAACATCGCGAAAACGGCGACTGCGCAACAGTCCACCACTTGCCGTCAACACCAATTGGCTGATGATGACCATATGCGCATAGCAGAGCAGCAGCGCCACGAGCACAATCGGCAGTGCCCAACTGCCGCCCCAACCCACCAACACGGCGACAAAGATCGGCAGCGCTAGATAGCTGGGGAAATCTAACAGCGTGCCGAGCAGTGTACTCGCCACCAAATCGCGTGAGCGTAGCGGATAGATTAGCAAACGCGTCAAGTCCAGCCCTTCGTTGAGGCGAAAGGCCAACACCGGCGCCACAATCCAGATCAGCCACAACAACACCAATACGGCGCCCAACAGTTGCGCCGGCCAAGGGTCGGGTAAATTTAAATAGCCATAGGCGCTGCCAATCGCTGCCCCCAAAATCAGGGGGGCAAAGCAAAGCGCGGTTAAGATTAGCCCGACGATTCTGCCGCGCTGGCGCATGAACGTGCGGAGCGTCAAGCGGGCGCGTACGCGCAATAAGGCCGATTGGCGGGTGGCGTCCAGGCCCAAACGCGTGAACAGACGGTTCATCACGCCAACCAAGAAAGCCTCCGTTCGGCTTCGGGCGCGCCATCTTCGTGGGTGGCGCCCACGGCGCGCAAAAAGATCTCTTCGAGCGTGGAAGCTTCCCCCGCATGCGCCCGCTCGCGCAGTTCGGGGATCGTGCCCTCGGCCACCAGTCGCCCGTTGGCGATCACGGCCACGCGCGTGCATAGCCGTTCGACGACTTCCAAAATGTGCGATGAGAAAAAGATCGTCGTGCCGCGTTGGCGCAACCGTTGCAACACATCACGGATCGCCCGCCCCGAAATTGCATCGACACCTTCAAAGGGTTCATCCAAAAATAAGACCCTTGGCGCATGGATCATCGCGGCGGCCAGCCCGGTCTTCTTGCGCATGCCCTGCGAATAGTCGATGATCAGCTTTTCGGCGGCCTCGCTCAAATCAAATAGTTGGAGCAATTCTTCGGTGCGCTTACCCGCCTCCGCCTCACTTAAACCATACATGACGCCCGCAAAGGTGATGAACTCGCGCCCGGTCAGCCGCTCGTAGATGTTCTGGCCTTCTGGCAAGACGCCAATCAGACGCTTAGCCTGTAACGGATCGGCCCAGATGTCGACGCCAGCAATCAAGGCCGTGCCTGCGGTCGGGCGCAACAAGCCGACCAACATTTTGATCGTGGTCGATTTGCCCGCGCCATTCGGTCCCAAAAAGCCAAAAAATTCACCTTCCTGTACAGTAAGATCCAGGTGATCGACGGCGATTTTTTGGTCAAACATTTTGGTTAGCTTGCTCGCCTGCACGGCAACAGCTGTCATGGATCACTCCTGTCAAAGATAAGCTGCCCACCTGATGGGCATTCTGCTCTGCATTGTAACATGAATTTCGCTGATTCGTGGAAAGCTGAGGTTTTTTCCACCGAATGGCGAGAGCAGTCTGATGGCTAGGGAACAAAAAGCGGCGTAGCTTATAGAGAAACCATTTAAAAGTTACACAATTGAGCAGGGAGCACGCCTCGTGCGGCTCGGGAGCCCCCTTCGGCTGAGCTTAGGTCGAAGCTTGGGCGCAGCACCCTGTATACCTGCTCATCAATTGTGCGGAGTTTATTTGATTTCTCGATTAGTACACTGTAAACTAAGTTTATACGGTTTCCGTAGGTGCGGTTAGAAACCGCACCTACAAAATACAAGAAAACTTAGTTTACAGTGTACTTAGTACCAATGCCTAATTAACTGATGTGATGCAATGGACGGCAAAAAACCTGACGCAGAGGCGCAGAGGCGCAAAGCCACGCAAAGAAGAACAAAAACAAGCACGCAAAAGGTTGTCCCTCACGAGCAAGCAACGTTTGCGTGAACGCATTGATTGATTTTTCTTTGCGCCTTTGCGTCAAATCTTCTGTCTGCGTAACATGCCTAATTAAATTAAGAAATTTGGCGGATTGATAAAGTAATAATACGTAATGTGGCCACGGTCAACCTCACGATCAACCCAGCGAACGACGACAGCTATAGCACGTGCGAAGATACCTCCAAGACCGATGCAAAGCGACAAGCAGCCAGGGTGACCAAGCGCTAGCCGCTTGATCACCCTGGCTGCTTTCTTATCTGGACAACGATAGCTTAAACCTACTCTCCCGCACTTACCGTTTAATCACTGGCAGATAGACGTTTCGTGTGACCGTCACTGGCGGAACAAGTGTGGCTGTTGCGACAGGAACAGGCGTGGCTGTCGGTTGTGGCGTTTGTC
>JBBREZ010000568.1:0-4192 GCA_038225095.1 Caldilineales bacterium | reverse complement strand
GATGACGGCGGCTTGCGCATCGAACAGATCGGTCAGTGTGCCTATTTTGAAACCGAACGCTTGACCATTCCCGATGGGAGTAGTTTTTATGGCTTCTGCGACGGGGCAACGTTTGAAATCTGGGCGGTGCTCAGTGGCACGGTCACGCTCAGCTGGGAGGGCGAACCGCTGACAATCAAGGGTGTCAACTGGGTGCTGCTCCCCGCCGATTTAGGTGAATTTCAGATGACGGCAGAAGAGAATAGCGTGTTATTGCGCGTGGTCACGCCGGAAGCAGAGGAATGATTAACGGTTAACGGTCGATCCTTGTCAACGATCCAGTGATTCAATTCTCAACATTTGTACAAACGATCTGGTAACCACTACTCCATGGTCTTATTTCTCTCTAAATTTTTACCTCTTTTCATCTATCCGCTAGGCCTAGCCTGTATTATCCTTGTGCTAGCGCTAATTTTGCGCCGCCGTCGCTCCTGGCAGACGACTTTGATCGTGCTTACCTTTGCCTTGCTCTGGCTGGGCGGCAACCGCCTAGTGACAATGACCCTGGTGAGTTCGCTCGAACGCCAATATATGTCACCAGCGCGCTTGCCAGACAAGAGTGTTGTGGTGGTGCTCGGCGGTGGGACCAAGGCTGGCGTCGCGCCGCGCCCCATCAATGAACTGAACGAAGCTGGGGATCGGGTGCTCTATGCCGCCTGGCTTTATAAACACGGCAAAGCCGCGCATCTGCTGCTCAGTGGCGGCAATGCCCCGTGGAGTGGGCTGAAGAAGACACCACCCGAAGCTGAAGTGATGGCCGGAATTTTGGACATCATGGGCGTGCCGAAAGAAGTTTTGTGGCTCGAAAGCAAGTCGCGCAACACCGAGGAAAATGCGGTGGAAAGCCGTAAAATGCTCGATAGCAAAGGTGTACATTCGATCATTCTGGTCACGTCGGCCTTGCACATGCCACGTGCGGTGCGTCTGTTTGAGCAACAAGGGCTCACCGTGATCCCGGCGCCAACCGATTTTATGGTGACCGATGACGACTGGGCTTATTACACGCAGCCGTCGGTTGATGTGCAATTGATGAATTTATTTCCGAGCGCCGATGATCTACAACTAACTTCACGGGCGATCAAAGAAAAGCTCGGCGCGCTTTTCTATCAATGGCGCGGCTGGCGTTAAGGTAAATGATAGGGACTGGATTGGAGAAAAAACAATGGCTCAAACCACAAACATAACAGAAACGATGCGTTTTGAAGGCATCAGCTTGCCCGTCAGTGACGTGGCAAAATCTGTCGCGTTTTATCAACAGTTTGGTTTTAAAGCGGAGGTGCAACAAGCGAACTTTGCCCTACTCCGGCTCGGTGACGGTACGATCGGGTTGTTCCAGGTCGATCTAGCCCCGTGGCCGCGCCACCAGCGTGAGTTAATTCATATTGAATTGAGCGTCGATCATCTCGATACGCTTTATCAGCAGCTTCAAGACCGGGGCATTGATTTCCGCCAGCCGCCGCATGACACGCGCTGGGAGCGCTCAATGCATACCGATGATCCAGATGGCTATCGGCTCGAAATCTCTGAAGGGCGGCGCGGGCAGTGAACACAAAAGGACTAGGCAACGATCAACGGGCTAGATGATTGAGGAGACATACAAGGTGCCGCGCCCAAGGGACTCCCGGGTTGCGCCAGGCGTACTCTCTCCTCGATGGTCTGAAGTTTATTTATTTTCTCGATAAGCACCCGGATTTCTAGCATGGCCCGTACACTTACAATCGATGAATTGCTCGCCGAAATTTTTGAAGATCGATCCCATCCTCTGCTCGTCCCTCTCACCACCTGGCTCACTACGTCCAAAGGCTTCCGCAGTTTTGCCGAAAATTATCGCACAAAAATCCGCGCCAAAATCAAGGCCAGGCACGACGCCGAAAGTCTCCACGACCTGGCCTTTGAATTGGCGACGGCCTATCGATTATTACAGGAACCGCGGCTCAACCTGGCCTATGAATATCAGGAGATCGGCCAGACGCGACGGCCTGATTTCGCAGTCACCTTCACGACAAAATTTACATTTAGCGTAGAAGTTACACGTATGCAAGCAATGTCAGCGGATGACCCCGGACGGCAAAGCAGCAAATTTCAGTATGTGATCGCTGGCAAACTAGCCCAGATGCTGCCAGTCATGATCAAATTGCTGATGATTGGCGCAGAGGATCGCTTTGTACGCAATTTCGACGTGAGCGCCGCCATGCTTCAGCTAAAAAAGCGCGCCGATGCCAAAGACGCACTTTTGTTCAAGCGCAGCGATGCGCGTGATGGGGCCGATTTTTTTCGTGCGTATCAGCGACTAAGCGGTATTTTCTTGTGCAGCACGCAAAACATAGCGGCCAATTACCCGTCAAATTTATGGGTAAATAAAGAAGCTCGCCATCCATTGCCAGCTAATCTGCAAACGCTGTTCAAAGTTCAAGGCGAAAGGTAAGCTACAAGCTTATATGCATATACGGCATTGCTTGCCTAATTATGTTATAATATAGATAGCTCACATGACCAACTGTTAAAGGCGCAGTGCTTGAAACTTTCCGATCTGATTGACGAAATAGTGATTGATCACCGCAAGTTGACCGAATATGCGCTGGATTATAATTCTATGCACGGGAAACATAAGGCCTTCATCTTTGAACAGGTGTTAGGGTTTACAAAAGACAATCATCAGGCGCTACTTAGCCAGCTAAAGGCAAAGTGTTTGCACGCAAATGCTAAATTTTATCGAGAAATTGAACAGGGAACTTTATATCAAATCGATGTATTAATTGAGGGTGACAATAACAACCAGGCACTGGTTCGCACCGGTTGGCTCATAAAACCAGGAACGCGTTCAGCACGTCTCACAACAATTTATGTGACAAAAGGATAATGCGGATGCCAGAATTATTCGATGTCGTAGAAGTAATTACCACTATACCCGAAGAAAATGTACGGGCAGGCATGCAGGGCACTATCGTCGAAAAGTTTTCTGACCTAGCTTATTTAATTGAATTTTCTAATCAACAAGGTGAGACTTTAGAACTTGCCACTTTAATCACCAATCAATTCATCGTGGTCTGGTGCAATGCAACACATGCATGGGTGCCGCTCAGTGAACAAGCCACGGCGATCGTGGCTAATTTATCGAACGATGCCGCGCGCGAAGTATTAGATTTTGCGCGCTTCCTGGCCGCGCGCGCTGATCAGAAGATGACAGAACATAACGCACCTACTATCAATGAGAAACCTATATTAGCCTAGCATGACAAAAACAAATTTGAAACATCGCGGGCCGACCGCAAAATCGGACAAACAAAGTTATCAAAGCACGCCCAACGAAACTGGCGCCATTTACAAAAATTGGGGCGGCAAATTCACGGTGGCGCTTACCATGCCCAACACCTACTACGTGGGCATGAGCAGCCTGGCCTTGCAGATCCTCTACCGGATGTTCAACGACGAACCGGACATCGTTTGCGAGCGGATCTTCTGGGAAAAGGGTTTTGGACAAAGTGGCAAGCCGTTGCTCTCGCTGGAAAACGAGCGCCCGGCAAACGAATTTGATGTCTGGGCCTTTACCATTTCCTGGGAGATGGACTATTTCAACGTCGTTGAGTTGCTCCGTCAGGCTGGCATCCCGCCACTGGCGCAAGATCGGCAAACGTCCAAACAATGGGATGGGCGTGACTGGCCGCTGTTGATTGCCGGCGGGCCTGGGGTGACGATGAACCCCGAGCCGATTGCGCCTTTCTTCGACGCGATCTTGATCGGAGAAGGCGAAGAGGCCGTGCCACAGTTGATCGAACTGTGTCGCGAAGGGTTGGATGACATCGACAATTTGCTGGCGACGCTCGACCGCACGCCAGGTTGGTATGTGCCAAGTTTGCGCCCTTCCAACCGCAATCATGAAGCATTCCGCAAAATCGAACGACTATGGGTGCGCAATTTACCAAATTTCAGCACGAGCAGCACGCTCTACACGCCCGACACCGAATTCAACCAGATGCATCTGATGGAAATTGCGCGTGGCTGTGGGCGTGGCTGTCGTTTTTGTCTGGCCGGCTATGTGTACCGCCCGGCGCGTGAACAACCGCTGGACAATTTACTCAAATCGGCTGAAACGGCCATTTATAACGGCTACACGAAGATAGGCTTGGTCAGCGCGGCGGTGAGCGACCACACG
>JBBREZ010000567.1:0-4194 GCA_038225095.1 Caldilineales bacterium | reverse complement strand
GCGATGCGCTCGGCCAGGGTGAGCACACCGTTCGCAGCCAGCCAAGGACGGATTAACGGCAAGGCCGCCGCTTTGTCGGGAAAATCGAGCAGGACATTGTGCCCCACAATCGCATCAAAGCGCAGGTCAGGCTGGTCGGCGAGCAAAACTGGCAGATCAGACAAATTTCCCTGGAGGACGTTGGGGCGCTCAACTTCGCTCAGACGCAGCGCCTGTTGGCGGAGCGCGTCGGCGTCATGCGCCGTGCGCGCCAGGGCATAGACGCCGCCCTCGGGCACACGGCGCAGCGCGTCCCAGGTCAACAAGCCACTGCCGGCTTTTAGATCCAACACCAAGCTATGGCGTGCCAATTTAGCCCCATCGAGCAGCCGATCACGCAGATCGCCCAAGCGCACACCAGTGCTGGAGATGGTGCGCTGCAACCATTGTTCGCGGGCGGCGTTGGGCGGCGAAAAGGTGAGCATTTCACTACTGTCATCTGCTTCGAGTGCCAACATCGCCGCCAGTTGCGCTTCGCGGCGGCGCGCCACTTCCACGCGAATTTGCGCCTCGTAACCCTGATCCGAAGGTTCGTAAAAGACTTTGCCCTGCAACGACGTGGGCAGATATTGCTGTGCCACCCAGTGGTCGCGATAGGCATGTGGATAGAGATAGCCCTCACCATGACCAAAGCCTTCTTTATCGCGGCTGGCATCGCGCAGTGGGTTGGGCACCCCGCTATCGGCTTCTTTCTCCACTTGGGCCAATGCATCAAAAAAGGCAAAGGCGGTGTTGGATTTCTTGGCCGTGGCTAGATAAAGTGCGGCTGTGGCGAGATGAAAACGTCCTTCCGGCAACCCGACTTGTTCATACGCCGAGGCGCAGGCTGTCACCACCTGGATCGCGTTAGGATCGGCCATACCCACATCTTCACCGGCAAAGATCAACATGCGGCGAAAGATAAAGCGTGGGCTTTCCCCCGCGTAAATCATCTTAGCCATCCAATAGACGGCGGCATCGGCATCGCTGCCGCGCAAGCTTTTGATAAACGCGCTGATCGTATCGAAATGGTAATCGCCTTCTTTGTCATACAGCACGGCGCGCCGTTGGATCGACTCTTCGGCGATGGCGAGGGTGATGTGAAGTGCGGATTGTTGAATGCGAAGTGCGGAATCTAGGTCAGCATGGTTATCGTTGGTCGCAGGTGTGGTCTCGACGGCCAATTCTAACGCATTAAGCACCCCCCGCGCATCCCCGTTTGCCACGTCAACCAAATGCTCCAGAGCATTGTCGTCGATCTGCACAGTGAGTTTGCCGTAGCCACGTTCGGGATCAGCCAAAGCCTGGTGCACGACTTCGCGCAGATCTTCTTTGGTGAGCGAGGTCAGTTGAAAAATACGGCTGCGACTGACCAATGCTTTATTCACTTCAAAATAGGGATTTTCCGTGGTAGCGCCCACTAAAATGACCGTGCCATTTTCCACCCAGGGCAGCAAGGCATCCTGTTGCGCCTTGTTAAAGCGATGCACTTCGTCGATAAAGAGGATCGTGCGTTGGCTGTACAATTTGGCGCGATCCTGGGCCTCGGCAATCGCTTCGCGAATTTCCTTGACGCCGGAAAGCACGGCATTCAACGAAATGAAATGGGCTTTTGTGGTGTTGGCGATCACCTGGGCCAGGGTGGTCTTGCCGGTGCCGGGTGGGCCATAAAAGATCAGGCTACCTAGCTGGTCAGCCTGGATCGCACGACGCAACAGGCGTCCGGGACCGATAATGGCCGCCTGGCCAATATACTCGTCTAACGTGCGTGGGCGCATCCGTGCGGCCAATGGCGCACTCTTTTGTAGGCGCTCCTGATGAGCTTGGTCGAAGAGGTTCATAGGTGATTCAAATGACGCTATGCGGCGAAAAAAAAGCGCCAATCGGGCGGCAGTAGAGACAAATTGCCGCCTACGCTTTTCCTGGCACTTCATGACAGGTGCGACAACGGGCCTCATAGCTTTCGCTGCCACCCACTAAGATAATTGGGTCGTCATAACGGGCGGGGCGGTTATCGATCAGGCGTTGAGTACGGCTGGCCGAAGCGCCACAACAAACACAAATGGCATGCAGCTTATCCACGCGCTCAGCTAGCGCCATGAGCAATGGCATCGGCCCAAACGGCTCACCGCGAAAATCTTGATCCAGCCCAGCCACCAGCACACATTTGCCCTGATCCGCTAGATGCGTACAGATATCGGCAATCGCCCAATCAAAAAACTGAACTTCATCAATGGCGACTACTTCGGTATCGAGAGCGACCTCGCTCAGAATTTCTTCCGCGCTGGCGACAACAATCACATGGTCACGTGCAGCGCCACTGTGCGCGGCCACCCGTTCCACGCCATAGCGAAAGTCAACTTGCGGCTTAAACACTTGCACCTTTTTACGGGCAATTTCGGCACGCCGGATGCGGCGTAACAATTCTTCGGTTTTGCCGCTAAACATCGAACCACAGATCAGTTCAAGCCAGCCACCGCTTGGCTGATAGTGCATCTCATCCCTCCAAAAATAGGTTGGTCGCCGGAACCCCACCCGCGCCCAGTGGGCTCCCACTCCCCTCGTAAGGGAGGGGATCGATCAGGGGCAATCGAAGTCACTTGTTCTATGGGACCAACGGCTCCCTCCCTTACCAGGGGAGGGCGGGGGTGGGGTTCCTAAATGAAAAGGGCAGAGACCGGAGCCTCTGCCCAAGGTTGTAAACAACCTCTTTATCTTTTGTTGTTCGTCAAGCACTAGCTGGCGGTCACTTCATACTTTGCCAGGACTTCCGCTGCGGCGGCTTCTGGGTTGTCGCCACGTGCGCGGGCTTTACGAGCGGCATCATCCGCTTCCTTGCGCGCTTTGACTTCAATCTCACGCCGTGAGGTCTCGCTTTGGCGGCGCTCGAGGCGCTTCATAAAGCGATCCACTTGACCGGCGCTGTCCATGATGCGCTGTTGCCCGGTGTAATACGGATGGCAACTGCTGCACACATCGGTGCGAATTTCGGGTACGGTACTGCCCGTGGTCCAACTTACGCCGCAGGAGCAGGTCACTTTGGCGTTTGGATAATAGGTTGGATGAATATCTGGTCTCATGTTAATTTGCCTTTTCAGGATAAACGCTCACTTGCTTGCGATCCTTTTTGGCCCATTCAAATACAACGAAGCCATCTAGCATCGCATAGAGCGTGTCGTCTCTACCAATGCCAACATTGGTGCCTGGATAAAAGTGGGTGCCACGTTGGCGAACAAGAATACTGCCAGCCGTCACTTGCTGGCCACCAAAACGCTTGACGCCGAGGCGTTGAGCATTTGAATCACGATTATTCTGGCTAGAACCGCCACCTTTTTTATGCGCCATTTTGTTTGCTCCTTTTTAATTGAGATTTACACAGCCATACACCTGTATCGCTGTACAGTTCGCGCTGCGAATCAATCAGGCATTCACTGATTCGATCTGAAGCCGAGTCAAGTATTGGCGATGCCCCTTACGAACTCGAATGCGTTTTTTGGGCCGGTAGCGAAAAACTAGAATTTTATCACCGCGATGTTGTCCTGTAATCTTGGCCGTGACACTGGCACCGGTGACTAGAGGCTGGCCAATGGTCACCGCGTCACCATTCGCTACCAATAGTACATCGTCCAACGTGACAGTGTCACCAACGGTGCCTTCTAACTTTTCCACCTCGAGAATGTCGCCGGGGCCAACTTGGTATTGTTTGCCACCGGTTCTGATAATTGCGTACATTTTTACTCCCTTTCTCAGCCGCGTTCAGATAGGTTGTACTGCCCGTCTGAAACTTTGGAGAGCGGCTTTGCGCTCCCAAAGGGAAGGAACACAAATGCTGGCTCAGTTGGTTAAGCTTTGGATATCAACTCAAAGACGAGACTTATACCCAAACGTTAATTATAGCGCACGCTATATATTTTGTCAAACAGACAACGCCGACATTTTACATAAATTACCCACGACTTACCTGACGTTCACCGTTATCGATTGCTAATAGACAAAACATTTAAAACTCATAAAAATTAACGGTAGGGGCGCTGCTTGCTGCGCCTGCTGTCCACACCAAAGCGCAGCAAGCAGCGCTCCTACCGTTAATTTTTATGAGTTTTAAATGTTTTGTCTATTAATACAAGCAGTCGTCGAAAATGTCTTGAAAAAGCTTGCAATTTCATCTATATCTCC
>JBBREZ010000566.1:0-4252 GCA_038225095.1 Caldilineales bacterium | reverse complement strand
ATTGACAAAGTGAAAATTGGTCCAAAAGTCGCCGCCGCCATGCCCAGACTTACGGGCCAAGTCGCCATGTTCGGGCCAGTCGGGCAGGTAGGTGCGTTCGACTGGTACACCGGCTGGGCAATCCCATTCTTCGTGCCAGACACGGATTTGACCAGGGCCGTAATAGCCGGGCCCGCGCGTGATCTCCATCGCGCCGTGCGTGCCGTGGACGCGATACCAGTTGCTATGGCCGGGCAACCCCACGCCGAGGATGCGAAAGACCGCGCCGTTGTCCATGCGGCACAAAATCACCGAACCAGGATCATTATGGCGCGCCAGCGCAGCAGTCATTTCAGGCACGGCGATAGAGAGCGCGTTCACAGAAATGGGCATCGTATCGGTGATGCACATCAGCGGGGCGAGGGCGTGGGTGCAGTAATAGGTGGAAGGCAGCCAGTTGCGCCAGTGGTTGTGTCCTGGCGAGATGCGCAAGATCGCATCGGGCGCCATGGGATGGTTATATTCCCCTTCCGCATAGGTGACGCGCCCGAGTTCACCCGTGCGATAGAGGCGCGCCATCTCCTGGTTAAAGGCGGTGAAAGGGTAGTTTTCGGCAAACATGTAGATCTTGCCCGTCTCTTCGACGGCCTGACACAAAGCCACACCTTCCGCCAGCGTCTTGTTGGCGGCAGTCTCGCTCATCACATGTTTGCCGGCGCGCAGCGCCTTGATCGCAAACGGCGCGTGCTCATGGAAATAGTTGGCCAGGATCACCGCATCCATGTCGTGTTCTAGAAATTTGTCGTAGTCGGTATAAGTCGTCACGCCATACTGCTTGCCAACTTCGGCTAACTTTTCGCCCCACTTGTCACAAATGGCAACTAATTCCATGCCGACGGTCTCAGTTGCCCCACGCGCAAAACTTTGCCCGCGTCCAACGCCGATAATGCCGACGCGAATCTTCTTTGCTTTGCTTGTTGCCGTCACGCCCATTTACTCCTTATCCTGTAATATTTCCTCTGGCCCGATGATTTCGGTAAAGTGTGGCGCTGCCCGCACCCAATATAAATTTGGATCTTGCCGCGCCTGGACTTTGGCTTCTGGTTTTGCGGCCACGGCCTGCGCCAATAAATCTAAGGCTTGTTCTGCGTTGCCAGCCACACTTTCGAGACAGGCCCGGTTGTACAAATCCTCTGCTGGCACCAAGTGGCGCGCCTGCTGGATCGCCGCTTGCCGGGTCGCTTCGTCCGCACAATGCCGCGCAGCCGTCCCCAAACTGATCCAATCTAACAGGTTATCTGGCTGGCTGGTCACCACTTGCTGATAGGCGTCGCGCGCTTCTGACCAGCGTTCTAACGTTTGATAGGTACGAGCAGCGTTGCGCGCCATGATACCCCGATGTTCAGGATTTTGGGTAAGGGCCAGTGCTTGTTCGTAGTCGGTGATCGCACCAGGCAGGTCGCCTTGGGCTTTGCGGGCGTTGCCCCGATTGTTGTAGGCGGTGGCATAGGCGGGGTTGAGGCGGATGGCCGTATCGTAGTCGGTGATCGCACCAGGCAGGTCGCCTTGGGCATCGCGGGCGTTGCCCCGATTGTTGTAGAACCAAAAATGGGGTTCGATGGCAAGCGCCGCGCTGTAATAACGGCTGGCCGCTGCCTGGGCTTGTTGGTTCTGCGCGGTCAGCCCCAGATCAAAGAGCGCCCACCGCTGTGCTTCCTGATCGCGTTGGAAGCGGCGCAGCCAGGGGTGGCGCAACCACTGGCGGTAACGGAGCAAGAACTCCCCGACTGATTGCGCCGCAATCGATGAATCGCGACCATTTTCGACGACCTGGTCGGGGTGACGAAGCTGCCCGTCGTTGATGGTGATGTCAAAGTGGCGCAGATAGATTAATGCCTGGCGCAACGTATGTTCCCGGTGCAGGCGAAACCACCCACCGGCCTGTTTTTGACTGTGCTGCCACAAATGCATGGCATAGGCCAGCACGAGTGGCGCGGCTTTGCGCACGCCGGCCACATGAAAATCAGCCAGGGCGTCCAGCAGATAGGCCGCGGCCGGCTGGCGTTTTTCAATCGTCTCCCGGCGCATTTGCTCCCAGGCTGCGGCTACATTCTCGCGCAGCACCTGCGTCACCGCAGGGCCATTCACCTGCTTGATACCTTCACTGTCCAAAAACTTCAAGCTGATCAGCGGCAGTTCGGGTGTGCCATTATTGCCGTCGATCAACGCCTGACGCGCCTCAGCATTCACCTGCAATTGCCATAACCCTGCGGCATTGTCCACGAGCCGCCCTGTCTGTTCAGCGCTCAAATCTGGCACGGCGACCTGGTGAAACTGCTGTGCGGCCAACCAGGCGACATGGTCGACTGTGAGTTGGTCGTCGCGCGCGGTGATGATCACATAGGCCGTCTTACATTCGGTCAAAGCGGTCAAGGCCGTGTGCAGCCGCGCCAGGTCGGGCGCGCTGGGGTAATGGTAGGGCAGATCGTCAATGAACAAGAGCACCGCCTGTGGGCGGTCCACGCGCGCCAGGATTGCAGCACGTAAGCTGCTTTCGGCCACAAAGCGCAACGCCTGGCCGGGCTGGTAGATACACGCTGTGCGCACCAGGTCCAGCGCCACCGCGCGGCGGATCAACTCGGCGGCTTCTCGTGTCTTGCCCTGTCGCGAGCGCCCGACAATCGCCAACCGGCCATAGCGTTGCAGATCGCGCGGCTCGGTTGCGACGCGGTCAATCCAGTTGATCTGGCCCCCTTTTTCCATCGTTGCGCGAATCGCTTCGGGCGTAATGGCTTCGAGCACCGCTGTCTCGGAAAACAGGTCGTGCGTCGGCGTCGAGGGGAAGAAGCCCAGACTCTTTAGATACGAGAAAAGCAAGCCAAGCACGAACGGCAACACACTCAGCACGCTGGCAATCGTTTGGATCCGAGCGGCGTTCTGGTCGAGCGGCACCCCCAAACTCTGTACATAGGGCCACCACCAGGGCGCGGCCATCCATAGGCCAATGACGAGGCTGACCGGTATAGATAACAGGGCAAGTTGCTTGCGTTTCATAAGGGGGTGGCTCACATTTTTTGCAATTTAATAAATTTCCACGCCCGCTTCAGCCGCGATCCGATGAACATTGCGTGCCGCCAATGCATAGCCTTTGTGGGGTGCGTGCTCGAACAGTTTTTGATCGGCCAGACTCACCTCATTCGGTAACTTATCGCCGGGGGCGTGTTCCAGCAGCATGTAGCCATCCGGTCGCAGCGCATGCCAACGGCGGAGCGCAGTGGCAATATCAAGTTCACCAATGCCAGGGCTGGTTTCATCCAGATGGAGCGCAAGACCATTGCCGACGCTGATATCTTTACAATGGCCGACCGGACAGACCGACCCCATGACATCAAAGATATGGTTAATGCGATCGGCGCTATGGTATACTTGCTGAAGATTTTGGAAATGATTGACATAGTCCATGACGATGCGAATGCGATCCGAACCCACGGCCTGGACAATCTGGGTGTTGGTCTCTGGCGAATCCATAATCGTTAACGCATAGGTTTCAATGACGATGGTTTGGCCTACGGCTTCAGCCTTGTCAGCCACTCGACGTAAGGTTTCTATGAGGCGCTCCATACAGCCCGGTTCGTGGTTTTTGCGCGAAGGGGCATAGGCGCCGGCGGGGTTGAGACTACCGGGACGGATGAGGGCAACATCGGCGCCCAATTCACGCGCCACTTCAAGACCACGATCGATAACCTTTACGATCTCAGCGCGCACAGCCGCATCGGGGTTAAAGAGACATTCCGTATAGTTGATGCCCATTTGCACTAGATTTATATTTTGATCAGCATAAAGCTGCTTTACTTTTTGACATTCAGCGGTCGTTACATTGAAAAGAATGTCAGCGCCACCATGAAAGCAGGCGCCGGTCAAGTTGAGCGCCTGAATCGCTTGTAAATGGGCTGCTGTGATCGTTCGAAAGTCTGCCGGTAACATGCCGACAACACCGAGTCTCATGAATCGCTCCTTTGCGTGGCTGATATTGGAAAAGAGTACAAATCTCGCTTGCGTTCTATTGTATGATAGAAGGCGCTTTCGGTAAACTGGCAAGATTTATTGTTTACAGATTTGAACCTGAGACATGTGCTCCAAATATGCATTCGACCGAACATGAAGTGGGGGTTGACGGCAAGTTGATTTAGTGCTAAGATATCCTCGTATCTGGTATAGACCTCTATAGCGGGTAAAATTCCTTTCTTGTTGGCTTATATATTATCAAACCTAT
>JBBREZ010000565.1:0-4273 GCA_038225095.1 Caldilineales bacterium | reverse complement strand
ATAAAAAAATTCCCCTTTTTTTGCCTAAAAAAATCATTGGGTGGTGGTGGTTTTTCCCCCCAAATTTGGGTTATCCCATGACGGTGCGCAAAAACCCACGCACCTACTGGATACTTTATTCTTTGATTGCGCCTAAAAGTGTTATCTTACCTTAAAAAAATAACCTTTGTCTTCCTCATCGACAAAACAAATATGAATTGGCTAAATAGGTGTATACGGCACAGAGAACAGCCTGACATATGGTTCTGCTCTCTATGCTTCACTACTTAAAATAATTGCATAGGTTTTTCTTTTCTCTCTACAATGAGGAGCGAGCAGCGGGCGTACAGCCCAAAAAACCTTGCTGTCCTTACTTTTTCTTTTCTGTTATAATCAAGATCCGTCGCCAAGACGGTTATATTTGTGAAATCGAGGTGATAACAATGCGTGGACATTATGTAAAAGAGTTACAAAATCTCCAGGATGAACTGTTGGTGCTGGGTAGCATGGTCATCCAGGTGCTGTGTGATGCGGTAGATATTTTAAAGCGCCAGGATGTGGAGGGGGCAAGACGCCTGATTGCCAATGATCGGGAAATTAACGCCAGACGTTTTCGAATTGAAGAAAATTGTCTGATTCTAATTGCCACCCAACAACCCATGGCGCGCGATATGCGTTTGTTGGCCTCTATTTTAGAAATCGCGGGTGAGCTAGAGCGGATGGGCGATTATGGTAAGGGGATCGCCAAAATTACACTCTATATTGGTAAGCAGGCGCCGATCAAGCCGCTTGTCCATATGCCGCAGATGGGCGAAAAAGTGGTTGCGATGTTGCGCGCCGCACTCGACGCTTTTATCAACCAAGATGTGATTGCCGCCCGCGCTATCCCGCAACGTGATGACGAGGTTGATGAACTTTACAACATAATTAACCGTGAGCTGATTGAGATTATTATTGCCAATCGCGCCAATATCGACCAGGCTAATTATTTCTCCTGGGCGGCCCATAACCTGGAACGCGCGGCTGATCGAGTTACCAATATTTGCGAACGGATCATTTATACAGTGACCGGCGAACTGATCGAGATGGATGTGAAAGATGAGAATGCCGTTGGCTTAAAAAGCGCCTCGTAATGCATGCGGCGCGAGAATGTCTAATCTCTCACGCCGCATGCCAAATAGTAAGCTATTGAGATCAATTCGTTTATACGTTTACATCCATTTGTCGCTTGACCTACGCTGATGCCGCCAGTTCTCGTTCTTTTGCGCCACGAATTTTCAACGATAACTTTGCTTGTTCAACTGCCTATTCCACAAGCCCAAAAGCTATTCCTCCTTGCACACGTCTAAAATCTTCACCCAAGCCACTTTCTAAAAAATAAGCAGGCGCTAGGCTAAATCTCCAGGGTGAACACAGAACCCTGCGGCGCATTATCGGTGACAAAAATACGGCCACCATGGGCCTCTATGACCATTCGGCAAAAGGCTAATCCTAAACCGGCCTGGCTCCGGTCAGATTGCCGCAAATTGACGATCTCATCCTTATCGAAAATACGTTCTCGATCTTCGGGTGGAATACTGACGCCCTCATCGATCACGTTGATCCGCAACATGGGCAACTCATTTTGCTTGCTGCTCTGGCGCAGGTATTCAATCCAAAGGGTGATTTTGCTACTGACAGCGGCGGTTTTTAAGGCGTTTATGATTAAATTATCTAATGCATGTTGGAAGAGATGAATGTCTAAGTAAATGAGCGGCGGAGAATCCGTTGCTTGAATTAGCTCAAAGCGCACATCCTTCAAATCAGCCATAGCCCTATAATTATGCTCAAGTTCCAGGCCAAACTTGGTCATATCCACCCCTATGCGCTCTAGAGCCAAATCATCTTTTCCCGTCGTCGCCAGCATCAAAATATCGTCGAGGAAAGTATTCAACTGGCGCGCTTCGGTATGAATTAACTCAAGGTATCTGTCTTGATCGGCTGCAGAGCTAATTTTTCGTTTTAAAAGCTGGATGTAGATTAGAATGACCGCCAGCGGATTGCGCATGTCGTGTACGATCATGTTGGAGAGTAGTTCGCGGAGACGCAATATGCGCTCCAACTCGTCGTATTGCGCTTTGATCCGCAGCATCGAACGGATGCGGGCGCGTAATGTATGGCCGTTGACTGGCTTTGAAACGAATTCATCGGCCCCGGCATTTAATCCACGGACTAATTCTTTTGGCCCATCCAATGCGGTGACCAGAATAATGGGAATATGTCGAAATTTAGATGACTTTTTCAACTGTTGACAGAGTTCGAAACCAGTCATTTGTGGCATCATTACATCAAGCAGAATAACATCGGGGGCCAATGCCGACATGCGTTGCAGCGCATCAATGCCACTGGTGGCAAAAAGCAATTCGTAACTTTCGCGGTATAAAAGCGCTTCTAGCGTGTCGCGTGCTAAAGGCTCGTCGTCGACAATCAGTACACGTGGCGAGTTGGCTGAACGTTTCACTGTGGGCTGTTGGCTCATCATTGAGGTCCTCTGTAACAGTAGGCAGCACAATTGCTTTGGTTTCTATTCCATCGCACAAAATTATTGATGGAAATTTTTGTTCAGCTCACCTGTTGCGAGGCTGCACTAGGCAGATAAGGCCAGGATAAAATAAGGACAGTGTAATAGGTTATTTGGTATTTGTACTTGTATACAAATTGAGGACTTTCACTGCCAATTCAAGTAACCTTGTACCAGTTTACCATGAAATAAAAGAAACGTGTATAGTTCTTCTGCACACAAAGAGTATAGTTCTTAGACACATAAAATGAATTGACGCTCTAGAAACCTGGCCTTAAGCTGGCTGCGCTGTGGAGAAACTAAAATGCAATTAACCTATCGTGGCGTTGGATTGCTGCTTGTGACTGCGCCTTTATTGGCGACGGCTTTCTATGCCCCGGTATTTATCTGGCTGGCGCTACTTTGGTTTATTTTTGTTCTGGCGTTGCTGCTCGCCGATTGGCGGCTTACACCATCCAGAGGCGCTTGGGAGTTGGCGCGCTCGCATGATGATCGGCTTTCACTGGCCACGCAGAACTCGATCCGAATCAGTGTGCGACTGCGCCAAGGTGGGCGTCCCTATCCGGTCTGGCTGCGTGATGAGCCGCCGCCCACCTTTGGCATGGCCGAAGCCGAGCGGATTTTGACCAGCACCGTCACACCGGGCCAGGTGGAACACTTGGTGTATACGGTGCGGCCACCCAGGCGTGGCGACTACCGTTTTGGAAATCTGCACCTGCGCTGGCGTTCGCTGCTTGGCCTTTCGCAGCGTCAGGCAACCTTTGCCGCGGCTGAGCCGGTCAAGGTCTATCCTAATCTGGTTGACGTAAAAAAATACGATCTATTGTTGCGCAAAAATCGGCTCTGGGAACTCGGCCTACGCAATACACGAATCTTTGGCAGCGGTACTGAGTTTGAACGCTTGCGCGATTATTTGCCAGATGATGAGTATCGGCGCATTAATTGGAAAGCAACAGCGCGCCGCGGCAAGCCGATCAGTGTCGAGTATGAGACGGAGCGCAGTCAGAATATTATGGCTTTATTGGATGTAGGGCGCATGATGCGTAGCCCGGTTGGCGATGTTGCCAAGCTGGATTATGCGATCAACGCCGTCCTGCTCTTGGCGTATGTGACCGCGCAAAAAGGGGATAAATTAGGGTTATTGGCTTTTTCCGACAAGGTGCAAACCTGGTTAGCACCGCGTGGCGGCAAAGGGCAATTTCATCGGATGTTGGAGCAACTCTATGCCGTGGAGGGCCAGCCAGTAGAGCCGGATTATCAAGTTGCTTTCGGTTACTTGGCCGCGAAGCAGAGCAAACGTAGCTTGGTGCTGGTCTTTACAGATTTAACGGGCAGCCTTAGCACTGAAACGTTGGTGGCGCAAATGAGTCGCTTGCGCGGCCGCCATCTGCCGCTCTTAGTGACAGTTCGTGACCCGACTGTGCAGCGCCTGGCCCAACAAGTGATTACTGACAGTTCGTCGCTCTATCAGCGCATGGTAGCCGAACAATTGTTGGATGAACGTCGCTTAACGTTGGAGCGCTTACAGCGACAGGGTGTGCTCACTTTAGATGTTGCGGCCGATGAGTTAAGTATGGCCGTCATCAATCGCTACCTGGATTTGAAGGCACGCACGTTGTTATAAGACGCTTGCCATTATAAGTTTTGTGGGAGAGTGTCTGCAAAATTACAAGCGCAGAGGACCGGCATGCCGGTCCTCTCCGCTTGTAATTTTATGATTGCCTGCTCGTTCCT
>JBBREZ010000564.1:0-4285 GCA_038225095.1 Caldilineales bacterium | reverse complement strand
AGGGCTTGGCTGTCCAGTTCGAATTCGACCGTGCCCACATTTTTGTATTCAGTCGCCGTATTTATTGTAGTTTTGATCGGAATGGTGCGTGGTGTGGTGTGCCGCACAAATTTACCTTGCACGCAATATTCTGGCTTGACGGCGAACCACTCACAACCGGTAAAGCCCTTGATCAATGGATTCGCCTTATCTTTTACGCGAATGGCATATTGGTCACTAAAGCTATGGACAAAGAAGCTCACATTGCCCACAGTGACCAATGTCGGCTTTTTATGGTCTGCATTATCCACCAAAGTGGCCTGCTGCGCCTGTTCACTGTCTACGAACACAGGTACAGTTGTCGTCGCATGAAGCACGCTTGATCGTTGCGAAACTCGATCACACCGAGTTCGGCGGGTGCACTGGCGGGCAGAACGATATCATTGGTTTGGGCGCTGCCAATGGTATTGTATCCAGGCTTGAGCACAAAGAGACCGGCGAGTGATAACCAGTTATCAGGCGCACGCAAATCTGCTTCGCGTTGGGTGCGCCAGGCTTCAATTTGGGCGGTATACTCTGCACCATTTTTGCTGCTCATCAAAATTTATCCTTGTTTACATTTTGCTCACTAGGTTAATCGAGCAATCCGCTGGCTTCACGCACGGCAAAGGCGAAGTGCTCGGGATGCGCCATATCATGCACGTCGGTCACCGCTTGAGCGTGGCTAAATAAACGTTTGACAGCGTCAATAATCTTAAGTATATTGTATACCATCTCCTTGCTTTCAATCTGTTAGGTAACCGGCTTTTTTTAGAAATTGTCGATTGTCGTCAGTCCAATGTAGAAAATTAACCTGTGCGAGCAGTTTCCACAATCGTAATCATCACCCACACAGAAAGTTATCCCCATGAACGCATCTATGCATGATCTGCTCATTTCGCTCGACGGCGCATGGCAAATGGCGACCGACCCCAACAACGTTGGCCGCGCAGAAGGATGGTTTCACTCGCCACGTGTAGAAGCCACACCCGTACAGCTTCCCTGCGCCTTACAAGAATATTTTCCTGGCTATCATGGCTTGGTATGGTGCTGGCGCACATTTGCTACGCCGCCGCAACGGGCTGAAGGCGGACGCACGTTATTGCGCTTTTGGACCATTGATTATGCCGCCGAAGTCTGGGTAAATGGCGTGGCTGTGGGCAGTCATGAAGGTGGTGAGACCTCCTTTACGCTCGATGTGACCGCTGCACTCCACAAGCAGGGTGACAATATCCTGGCGGTGCGCGTACTGAACCCCACGAACGACCCAATCGATGGCATCGTGCTCAAAGAGACACCGCACCGCAACAAGAGTGTGCCGCATCACACCGGGGGCAGCTACAACTATGGCGGCATACTCGAATCGGTCGACCTGTTACTCGCGCCGGCCATCCGCATTGAAGATCTGTTCGTCCAGCCCGATTCGCAGACCGGGATCATCGCCATCGAAGCCGCCCTGGATAACACCACAACCGTCGCACAGCGCGGGCAAATTACCGTTGTCATTGAGCCGAACAGCGGTGGCGAAATGCTGACTACGACTCAAGTGGCGTGCGAGCTTGCGCCGAACCGCAGCAGTATTCACGTGCAAGTGCAGTTGCAACAATTCAAATTGTGGGACTTGCACGATCCCTGTCTCTATCGCGTAAGTGTGCGCTTGCAGACCGACGCTGGGCCAGCGGATGCACGCACCGTGCGTTGTGGTTTTCGCGATTTTCGCGTGGTCAATGGCTACTTTCGCCTCAATGGTAAGCGTATCTTCCTGCGCAGCACGCACACCGGCAACCATACCCCAGTAGGCCAAGTGATTGCCCCGCGCGCCGCGCCAGATTTGCTGCGCCGCGATCTGCTCTATGCGAAAACACTTGGCTTCAACATGGTGCGCTTTATTTCTGGCGTCGCCCACCCGTGGCAGCTAGATATGTGCGACGAATTGGGTCTAGATGGTCTACGAAGAATCACTGGCGGCCTGGCTGTTGGGTGATTCGCCGCACATGGCGGCGCGCTTTGACACTTCTGTGCTCGAGATGGTGCTGCGCGACCGCAACCATCCAAGCGTTACGATCTGGGGCATGCTCAACGAGACCAAAGATGGGCCAGTCTTCCGCCAAGCCGTCGCTTGCCTGACTTTACTGCGCACGCTCGACCGATCACGGCTGGTTTTGCTCAGCAGTGGGCGCTGGGACGCGCAACCTACTATCGGCTCAGTCAGCAACCCAGGCAGCGCGGTCTGGGAACCTGTGTGGGGCCGAGAAGCGCCGGGTGCGCTTGCTGTCTCCGCCGAATGGCACAACGGGATTGGTGGTTATGTTGAGGATGCTGGCGACGCCCACGCCTATCCGATTGTCCCGCACACACCCGCCATCGTGCATTTTCTGCGCACGCTCGGCCAGCACAGCAAGCCGGTCTTTCTCTCCGAATACGGCATTGGCAGCATGATGAACGCGATCCGCGAGTTGCGCCTGTACGAACAACATGGCGTCAACTTGCAGGCCGAGGATGCCGTGCTCATGCGCGCAATGGCAGACAAGTTTAGCGCCGACTGGGCGCGTTATCGCATGGACGGCGCCTATGCTTTCCCCGAAGATTTGTTGCTAGATAGCCAGCGGCTGCACGCGCGGCAACGGCTGCTCGGCTTTGACGCGATTCGCTCTAACCCACAGATCTGTGGCTACAATCTCACCGGCATGCTCGATCATGGCATGACGGGGGAAGGGGCCTGGACTTTCTGGCGTGAGCTAAAGCCGGGCATTGCCGATGCGTTGACCGATGGCTGGGCACCGCTGCGCTGGTGTCTGTTTGTCGAGCCTACCCATGTCTATGCCGGCCAGTCGTTTCAGGTTGAAGTAGTACTGGCGAATGAGGATATATTGCCGTCAGGCGAATATCCTGCCCGTGTGCGCATCATTGGCAAGCAGGACAGCGTATGGGAGCGAACGGTCACGGTGCGCATCCCACCAGTTGCACCAGGTGAGGATGGTCCACTGGCCGTGCCGGTGTTGCGCGAAAGGTTGACGCTGAATGTGCCAACCGGTGCCTACGAACTGGTCGTCAATTTCGAACGCGGTGCTGCCCCAGCCGGTGGGCGCGTCAAATTCTATGTCACGCAACCGAGCGCGCCATTTGCGCTATCGCGAGTGGTGAGCCAATGGGGCTTGACGGCGGCGGCGGTGAACTGGCTTGCTGATCATGCGGTTAACTGCACCCCGTTTGGCCAGGAAAGCGATCCGACAAGTTTAATTATTGTTGGCGATCCAGAGCCGACTGACGCGTTGGATCAACAGTGGCAGACGCTTTTGCAGCGTATTGAGCAAGGTGACACTGCCCTCTTTCTATCACCTGCGGCGCTCCAGCAAGGGGAGAATACCGTTGGCCGCCTGCCGTTCGCCAGTCGCCTACGCTTCAGAGACTGTTTAAAAAGTAAGAGCTGTCAGTTGACAGGTTGAGATAAGCTGAAGTTGTGAACAAACAACTCTACCCAACTGACCTAACTGACAGCCAATGGAATTGTATCAAGGAACTGATTCCAATGGCGAAAACTGGTGGACGACCGCGTAGCCTTGATATGCGCCTTGTCGTCAACGCACTACTCTATATCGTTGTCGGCGGCATCCAGTGGCGGATGCTGCCCAAAGAATACCCGAAATGGCAGAGTGTCTATCGTTACTTTCGCCTTTGGTGCGATGATGGCACCTGGCAACGCATGCATGACACGCTAAGAGCCAAAGTAAGGCGGAAGGCGGGCAAGCATAAACATCCCACAGCCGGTTGTTTGGATAGTCAGAGTGTGAAGACCACCGCCATTGCTGGTATCCGTGGCTTCGATGGTGCCAAGCTGATCAAAGGGCGCAAACGGCATGTGTTAGTCGATACACTCGGCTTATTACTCGTGGTCGTAGTCACGGCAGCCTCTTTGCCTGAACGCGAAGGAGCCAAACTTGTCTTTCAACGCTTGACCGGTGCCTGTAAAAAGCTGCGTCTGGTTTGGCTGGATGGCGGCTATCGCGGGCCTTCGCTGCTCGATTGGGTGACGGAACATTGCCGTTTCTGTCTCAAAATTATTTTGCGTTCCGATGACAAAAAAGGCTTTATTGTGCTTCCACGCCGTTGGGTGGTTGAGCGTACCTTCGCTTGGCTCAATCATCAAAGGCGTTTATCAAAAGATTACGAACGCCTTCCTATTTCGAGTGAAGCGTTTATTCACATTGCCATGATTCGACTTATGCTTCGTCGATTGGCACCGGCCTGACCTTTTTAAACAGTCTCT
>JBBREZ010000563.1:0-4285 GCA_038225095.1 Caldilineales bacterium | reverse complement strand
CCCTATGTTTGAATAGGCAGAAACTGTCAGCAGCCACGCCAGCCATGCCTTGCAAGCAGAATTGATGCGCTTTCAAGCCAGTGATGGCAGCATACTGGCGTTGCGGGCCGATATGACGATTGCGGTGGCGCGCCTGGCAGCCTGCCTACCGTCTTAAAGCGCTGGCCATTCAGCACGAATTAACTTGGTTGCGTTCTGTAATGGAAGCGGATGCCCAACTATGAAAAGAAATGGGGAGCTATGACTGAAATTATTGCCTCTGAGCAAATTGCTGGCGTCAAGTTTACCCAACTTAAAATTTTCGGCGATGAACGGGGCCGGTTCATGGAAACCTTCCGCAAAGATTGGTTCCCCGAACGCACCTGGGAAATTTTTCAGAGTAATCGCAGTGACAGTAAAGCCGGTGTATTGCGCGGCTTACACTATCACTTTCAGCAAGTGGACTACTGGCATGTGCCAAGCGGGCGCGTGCGGGTGGGTCTGGCCGATCTGCGCCCATCCTCGCCAACTTATGGGGCCAGCCAGGTGCTCGAAATTGGCGACCATAATCAGATGGGCGTCTTTATCCCGATTGGCGTTGCCCACGGCTTTTTGACTTTGACTGACGCCACCGTTACCTATCTGGTCGATCAATATTACAACGGCAACGACGAATTTGGCGTTGCCTGGAACGATCCAATACTGGCAGTGGCCTGGGGTGTGGTCGATCCGATTCTCTCTGGCCGCGACCAACAGAACCCGCTGCTGCGCGACATCAAGCCGGCGCATCTGCCCCGTTGAGTCATTATTGCCCCGTTGAGTCATTATTATAGAGCAGGAGTAGCCATTGATAACTGAGAAAATTCGCTTTGGCGTGATTGGTGGCAGTGGTGTCTACCAGATGGAAACATTGCAAAACGTCGAAGAAATCTCGTTAGAGACACCTTTTGGTCAGCCTTCTGACCACTATATTGTGGGCACCTTGCATAACCAGCGGGTGGCCTTTCTCGCCCGTCACGGTCGCGGTCATCGCATCAGCCCGACCCGGCTCAATCAACGCGCCAATATCTATGGTTTCAAAATGCTGGGCGTCGAATATCTGATTGGGGTCAGCGCCTGTGGGAGTTTACAAGAGAAATATGCACCCGGCCATATTGTCATTCCTGATCAACTTTTCGACCATACCAGCCAGCGTGCGCTGAGTTTTTTTGACGATCCGAGGGTAGGAACCGACGGTTTGGTCGTCCATATAGGGGTTGCCGAACCATTTTGTACTTTCCTCAACGATGTTTGCTATCAGGCGGTCCAAGCCACCGGCAATGCGGTGCATAAAGGTGGCAATTTTGTCACGATTGAAGGGCCGCGCTTCAGCACCAAAGCCGAAAGTAAAGTCTTTCGCAGTTGGGGCATGGATATTATCGGGATGACGACGACGCCGGAAGCCCAATTGGCACGTGAGGCCGAAATGAGCTATGCCGTCATGGCCCACGTAACGGATTATGACGTCTGGCACGAAAGCGAGGAGCCGGTCACGGTCGAGCGCGTCGTGCGCACCCTCTTGCACAATGCAGATGTAGCCAAGCAAGCGGTCGCCAATGCCATTCAACTGTTGGTGGATGCCGGACCATCGCCGCAGAGCAATGCGTTGCGCGACGCGATCATCACGAACAAAAGTGTTGTTCGTTCAGATGTAATTGAAAAGCTAGCATTGCTGGTCGGCCGCTATTTTGCCTGAGCTCTTACTGCTAATCTGGGTTGATATTTGCTCAATTGCCCAGCTTCAGCTATACTGATAAGAAATATTGGAACTAATGAGCAACAAAGGAGTTTAAAAAATGGCTAAAAAAGGCCCACGCGTTCTAGTGAAAATGCGCAGCACTGAAAGTCCGCATATGTATGTGACCGAGAAGAATCGCCGCAACGATCCCAATCGGATGGAATTACGCAGATTTGACCCGGTTGTTCGCAAACATGTGGTCTATCGCGAGACCAAGTAATGTAGACACTTTTGTATGATTTTGGGCGCAGGGGCCATTGTCCCTGCGCCTTTCTTTTGCGTGGTGGCGCAACCGGGTAGTCTGACGCCTTAATTTTTACAATGCAATTGGCGTGGCGACTAAAGTCCTCCACTCCGTTTTCTAAAAATTAAATGGACGCTCTACCTAGCGGGAACAATTGCCACAAAAAAAACGTATTATCACTGTAGCCATGCTGTAGGCTGTACGCCTTAGCGTATACTGAACATTTGTAGTAATATTTTTACGATTGCATGCTTGGCGTAACATGCACTGCTTGATCAACCCCGTTTTTGTCCATGCCAAGCGAATATCCTTGGTTGGGTAAAATCGATCAACAGCACAGGAGCGAGTCCAAGCATGAACGATACAAACTTAAAAAGCCAAGTTGATATCGTCTAGATCTTGCGAGCCTATGAATACAGAGAACAAAATGCAACGAATCTTCATCTCACTCGTCATTGCCCTCTTGGCCAGCATGCCGGCCAAAGCAGGATGGGCAGCGATCAATATGACGGTTGTAGCGGTGCAGAAAACGGGGATCAGCCATGTAGATCCCAAGCGACACATTGTCACCGCTGCGACACCCAACATTGGCATCACGGCCCAAGTCCCAGCGACAACCGCCCCCAAAGCAACGATTAAAGCACCTACAGCCTCCATTACACCTACCATCGCCATTACGCAGTTAAAGCCGATTACGGCGCAAATGATCGTGACGACGCCAAGTGTCAAGCCAACGCCGATTACAGCATCGAATAAGATGACAGTCACAGCGCCGGTTGCGATCAAGCCTACGTTAGCGGCAGCATCCCCAACACCGGCTCTATCCCCAACACCGGCTCTATCCCCAACACCGGTAGCACCGCCTACGCCGGCCCCTACGCCAGACGCAGATGCGGGCTATACGGGCGCGATTACGGGCACGGTCATCGCCAATCGCACAGAAGCAAAAATCCGCTTTTTTGTGGAAGGGGTAACCTATAATCTTGACCCTTTGCGTTCGCTCGGGCTGACCTTGCCGCGCTCAACCGCCGTGCTCAATTTGTACAATTGTGACGCCGATACGCCAGAAAGTAAAGACTGCTTTTGGGATCCTTATTTGTTGGATAAAGATGGTTTTTACGAGATTGTTAAAGGCACCGATGCGGGAAAAACAGTGAGCATTTCCTTGCGCCAGGCTGGCACCCCCCCTGCCGACCGAATTTGGGTGCAAAACCGTACCGGTAAACGAGAAACGCTCTTTTACAATAACAGCATTTACGAAGTGCCACCGTCATCGGTACAAGAGTTCACAATGACGCAGGATACCCCGGTTATTCTCTTAAACTTACGTAATTGCCTGACGGTGGGCGAAAAAAGTGTTTGCGAATGGTCCCCGCGTAATGTCGAGCCAGGTTACTATTATGCCCTGGTTGCAGAATCGTCCCCTGGTCAGGCCCCCAATACGATTGTTAATACGATAGAATTGCAATCGGTGCTAGCACCGGCGGGCAAGGTTCCCAGCAAATCGGCTGCGTCAACGGCGGAATCTTCTACAGCGCCGACATCGACCGAGCCATCTGCATCATCTGCAGTATCCGAAACAATTGGCGCTATCACCTGCCGTTTGCAAGTTCCGACCATCAATATTCGCAGCGGCCCTGGTCTGCAATATCAGATTATTGGCCAGGTCTCTAGTAATGGTCAGGAACCAGGCCGCGTCGCTGTGATCGGGCGTGACGAGACACAGCAGTGGGTTGCCATTGACAATAAGGGGACACCCGGTGGTTGGATGACATCTAGCCCTGGCTTTATGGAATGTGATGGCAATATTGCCGCCTTGCCGATTGGTCAAGTCACGGATGGCAGGCTAGAACCAACCCCAGAACCGCAAATTGCGGCTGGGCCTGCGGCAGGCGGCGCTCAAACGATAACGGCCACTGGGCAGACTACAGTCACACCGACCATAGCAGCCCCCAGTGTCGGCCCTGGTCAAGCACTAATCATGGTCAATAATGGGTTTGACCAGCAGATCCGTTTCACGCTAGATCAGGTTTATCGCATTGAGAATGGGCCAAGCGAATTCGATCTACAGCCCGGCCAGGGGATCAATATTCTTGTTCACCCTGGACAAGTGGCTTTCAGCGCCAGCAGCCCTTGGCATGGCCTGGCAGGCAATGCCGAATTCTTCTTGGATGATCAGAAATCACGCGTCATGTGGATCACATTTGTGCCCGACCCCGATGGTTCTGGCAAATGGATTCTCCAGTTCTAATCAAATCGCACTGATATGCAAGAGGGCCGACCCA
>JBBREZ010000562.1:0-4310 GCA_038225095.1 Caldilineales bacterium | reverse complement strand
GGTTAGACCACCAACGTGCGGTTACAAACCGCACCTAGCTGTACTTTTCAGACCGCTTCTTAACGGCTACATCGGGCGGCTTGCCAAATTTCCACATAAAATAGGAACGATGTTCTTTGGCCCACCAATTTTCGGCCACTTTGACATCCAGGCTTAAGAACATATCCGGCACGATGGGCGGACGATGCACCGCGCTGAAGACGCCCATATTGGCATCGGCGAGAAACGAATTTGCCTGCTGCCACGAGCTATAGAGCGGCTCTACCAATAAGCGCTGTTGTTTGGCCGAAAATAAATCATCCACAGGTGCATCGTCCTCGGTGACAATCTGGCTGATGTCCGGCGGTTCGACCACCGTGGTTGGTTCGAGCAAGGTTATGGTCATCTGGCTCACCTCTTTCTACGCTTGAAAAAACAAGTCGTCTACGGGCATGGACCAGCCGGGTACGGCCGGTTCCGCTTTGGCCTTCTCGCCACGCCGAAAATTCAACGGTTTGTCCCAGTCGCGGGCGCTGTAAGACTGGATCACATCGTCACTGAGCAAATCCACATCCCACACGATCAGCGTGCCGGCGGTGAAATAATCAGCACGTTTCTGGGCCATTTTTCGTTCGGCCTGTGGGCCATAGTCGCCTTCGCTTCTAACTTCTACGGCAAAAACGGGCGCACCCTCAAAAAAGCGCATGCCTGGATCGGGGCCGATATAAAATGCTGTATCAGGACTAAAGGATGTGCGATTTGGCAAATTCACGTAAAACCCTGCGTTGTCAGTGACAGCACGCCCAATTTTTCTACGGCGTGCATACTCACGCAGGCTGACAAAAATCTCACTGGCTGCGTAGCTGGCCGCACCCCCCGTTGGACTCATCATCACTAATTTTCCATTGACGATTTCGGCTTTGCCATGTTCTGGTAGATGGTAAAGGTCTTCGATGGTGGCTTTGACTTTGGTTTGATTGGTAGTTAAAGCGCTGATTGACATGATGATCCTCCTTTTCTATGCGGCTATTTTATCACGTCACCACTAAAAGAAGCGCCGCGCCTTGCGCGCCGTTATAATCTCTGTATTCATGCCCACCCAGTGTAAACTGCCACTGTAGCGCCCGTGTTCCATCTTCACGCAGCGGTCGATCACCACCTGGAGACCTGCCACTTCGGCCAATTTGGCGGCCTCCAGATTGACAATCCGCAACTGCATCCAAATTGATTTGGCCTGCTTCGCAATGGCCTGTTGCACGATCTCCATGCAGGCCACCGCCGGGCGAAAGATATCAACCATGTCCACCTGCTCTGGAATACTGAGTAGATCTGGATAGCAGCGTTCGCCCAAAATTTCCGTGGCGGTCGGGTTAACCGGAATCACGCGGTAACCTTCGTATTTCAAATAGGAGGCCACAAAATAGCTAGGCCGTTGCGGATCTTTGGACAAGCCGACCACCGCAATCGTTTTCGTGTTCGCCAAGATCGAACGAATCAGCGTCGGATTCTGGTATTGAGCCTGGAGGTCTGCTGGCAAAACAGAATTCATGCGGATGTCACAGGCGAGCGCGGTATTTTGAACCATGAGTTATTTTTCCTTTGCTTATCACTTTCTAGTATTTTCTGAATCAAGCTCTAAAGCCCAAAGCAGAGGATCTAGTATCCGGTATGGATGAAGAGGATTTGCAAGCTTACCACCTTGGGGTTGGGATCCCAATGACGAAATGATACAAAAATATAGCTCAATGTTGGCATGATTGGCTAAAGCCGTCAAAGGTGCTAATTCGTAACTGAGCCAAGAGCGGATACTTGAGCTAACCTTTCGCATTTCGTTCAAATAATTATGCACAAATGTACTACTGTCTAATGGTTTATTCGCTATATTGCGCACATTATTCCAGACCGTATCGCTATACAGATACGTTGCAATGTTACTAGGTATCTGTGATACGTTGTCTGCCTGCGTTAAAATTACTACCATCCGCTTGGGTTTACGTGTTGAGGGTTTGCCTGAACTCATTTGCGTATGAATATAGCTATGAATGAGTTCATCGATTGTGTAATCACCGCGAAGGACATCGGCTAGACTGAGCATCATAAACACTATGGACTGTTTGGCTAAGAAATTGCTTACTTCCGTGGGAAATACCAAGTTAATATAATTTTCGCCAGATAGATCCCTAAAAATCAACGTCATATCCCGCCAGGGTGGGATACTTTGCAGGTACATCATATAAACCTCATGTCCTCCACCTGTCATAGGAGGAGTCGTAGCGGCTTTATACATTCTTTCTACTTTTCTTATATAATTGAATGTAGCCGTATCTGCGGCTACAGAGCAAGAATTTGACCATAATCTGTTGATTTGGCGTAGAGTCAGCATGAGAGCTTGCATAAATACAGTTTTTCCAACGCCAGATACACCAATCAAGGGCAGAAAAAGCGCAGGATGACCTGAGTAGAAATTTACGTAGCGAACATCTAATTGAGCATTACAGGCACTGCTTAAACAGCGATAAGATTTTCTATCTACCTGGGCCATTTCGAGACAAAATGGACAGAAAATGAAACCGAACATATGAACCATCTCCAGACATCATTGATAGGGGAAGTACCAAAAGCGACGAGGAGCATTTGTTCTAGCTTGGGACTTTGTATGCTTAATGACAAGACTTACTTTTGGAGGAATATTCTTTCGTCTCCGGGTAATCTTCTCTAACTTTTGAATTGATTCTAGATCAAACTCTTCAATTCGCGTAATAAATGTCAATGTATGAGCTTCGGCTTTGATGTGGATAAGTTGTGCAATCAACTCAATGATATCGCTATCTGTCATTGAATTGATTATGTCTTTATGTAGCAGGATAGGAAGACGGGATTCTTCCACAAAATGAACGGGAGATATAGGATTACCTAACTTATCTTTTAATAGTTGTCTATACTCGCTCTTGCTCATTAATTTTAGCGCCTTATCTCGAGAACGCTTGTCTACTCGACGACTAAGCGTTGAAGCGAGAAATAGCAGGTACATATTGTTAGTCTTTTCCGAAAAATTTTTGATTGCCAACCAATCTTCATTCGCTAGCTCAGTGTCTTGATCATTCAAGAACTTTACTATTGCTGTGTGAAAGCTACTATCATCGATGGTCTGCGTTATGGAGACATTGATTAGTTGCTTAACTGAATTTGTTTTCAAGATATACGGCATTATCAAGCGAGATAAATTTTTATTAAGTGCTGCAGAGACCCTATCGGCTAAAATCTCTTTGATTAAGGCATATCTTGCGTCTCGAATTTCTCTTATGGCTTGTTGCGATAATGCTTCCAGATCGCATACACCGCCCTTTCTTAATGTAATATCTACTTGTTGTATAGATTCTGCTTTTTGAATAAGTTTAGACACTTTTTGTTGTTTTTGCTTATTTGAGTCATTTATATAACTCAACCATTCAGCATAGATGGATTTTAGTTCATGCGCGCTGTACTTCTTAGCTGCAATTTGCGATTGCTTAATATGCTTGACTGTAGAACCGCTGCTATCAGGACTCTCACAGACCACTTTGTACCAGTCAGTTTGAATCGAACAGTGATTTATTTGTGTATCGAACAAACAATCTAGGCGCTTATCGGAAGGTAGTAATTTGAAAACTAGCTTCAAAAGCTCAATTTCTTCACCTGAACCTACTGGTAAGAGCACGGGTAAAGCTGTGTTTTTACCAGAGTCAAAAGACAACAGATACAAGACTAAGGAGATAGCATCTATGGCATCAATAGAAAAGATATTCCTGCCCTCTTTCGGATATTCCCAGGGTACGTTTGGAATGAAGGCAGGCAATTCGCCAAATCGTTCAACCATTTGGGTCGCACTATCTATGAAATCGAAACTATTAAACAAAACAAATGGATCATTTTGCAACTTTTCCCTAAAATCATATACATCTAGAACCAAACAGTGGACTAGGAATGCCCCTGGTCGATAACTTCGATCAACTATGACTGGATCTGTCGGTATGGATATAGTACGTGTAAGTACTACTTTATTCTGACAAGCCGTGAAAAATTGAAGTCGCACGGCCTGCTCTTTATAAGGATCAAAGCAACGCACTCTTTGCTCGATTGCATCCACCACAACTTGGCTTAGTCCACTGTGGTAAACTGTTTGAAAACCAGACTTACCAATGGGAGAATAATCTGCCTCAACTCGAGTATATATGAGCTGATCTGCGATTACAACGCCTGTTTGTTCATGCATAGAAGCCTATGATTACTGTAACTAACATCATGTCGAGCTAACAAACGCGAATGCCTGGGATTACTCAATCACACTCAAC
>JBBREZ010000561.1:0-4318 GCA_038225095.1 Caldilineales bacterium | reverse complement strand
GCGCAAAGGTGCCGAAAACCTCTTACCCATTCGCACTGTCGTCCTCAGTGGGCGCGATGATGAGATCTGGGCCGCCGCCAAAAAACTCGCCCCTAGTTTGAATTAGACCCGAAATTGGCCGAGGAAGCGGTAGAAATCCCTAGCGCTTTTGCCTTGCCGTTTAGTTTGACACTCTATATATTTTTCTGTATAATACTATTTGTACAACGGGGAGTAGCGCAGCTTGGTAGCGCATTTGGTTTGGGACCAAAAAGTCGCAGGTTCAAATCCTGTCTCCCCGACCAGCTTAATTGTCAATTGTGAATTAATAATAGTTAATTGTTAATGTAACAGTGTGCAAACTTGTTCATTAGCAATTCGCAATTAATCGTTCACAATTGACATTTATTTTGCGGGTATAGCTTAATGGTAGAGCCTCTGCCTTCCAAGTAGAATACGCGGGTTCGATTCCCGCTACCCGCTCTTTTTATCAGGCATGAACCTCCTCCGGATCGGTAGCTCAATGGCAGAGCAGGGGGCTCATAACTCCTTGGTTACAGGTTCGAATCCTGTCCGATCCACATGTTGCAATATGTCTATATGAAAGATATGGCTATTCCCAAGACACCTGGTCTTGGGTTTTTTTATAGCCTGGAAACCCTGGCATGAGTGGAGTCAAACGGCTGCTCTTGAACTTTCTTCTACGTTTGGGCAATTTACTAAAGGCTTATTTATTCAACCCCGATCTGATCGGGCCGTTACTGATCATGCTGCCGCTTTGTCTGGCCCTTTTGCCTGGCGGGCTGCCTAACACCGCGGATGGCCCTGTACACTTTATTCGTGCCGCCGAGATGGTGCAGGCCTGGCAAGACGGCGTTCTGATCCCACGCTGGGCCGCTGACCTGGGGAATGGCTATGGTCTGCCACTTTTTGTCTACGCCCCCCCGTTGCCCTATTACCTGATCGCTTTGCTCCACACGCTTGGGCTACCCTTAGAATTAGCCTTCAAAGGTACGTTGTTGCTGGCGGTCGCTATCGCTTGTTTTGGGGCCTACCAGATGAATCGCATCTTGCTGGGCCGCCTGCCCGGTGCAGTGGGCGCCGCCGCCTACTTATACGCGCCGATCTTGCTGCGCGAACTGTTTATCCAGGGCAATATCGCGCAATTGTTGGCCTGGGTCTTCGTACCCTGGGCCTGCTACGGGATCATCCAACGCTTTCGGACGGCGCGCCTACGCGACGGATTAATTGTGGCGCTGGCGGTGATGGGCACCATGCTCAGTCACAACGCCGCGGCGCTGCTCATGGCCGGGACGGTGGCGGGCCTCAGCCTGAGCTTATGGTTGTGGACGCGCCAATGGCGGGCGCTGCTGGCCGCGCTGGCCAGTTGTCTGCTTGGCTTGGCGTTGAGCGTCTGGTTTTGGCTGCCCGCCCTGCTCGAAGGGGGATATGTGCAACTAGGGCGGATTGTCGCCAGTGACTTCCGACCCCGTTTTATTGCGCTCGCCGAGTTGATTGCGCTTTCACCCCGCTTGGACACGGGCTCGATCAATCCATTTTTTCCGCTCACGTTAGGCGCAGTACAGGTGTGGGTGGCCAGCGTTGGCATGTTGCTGTTAATAATTCTGAGCATTGTTTTGCTAATTAGGCGCAAGCCGATAGACCCATTGATTGCGGCCTCAGGTCTATTTTTTAGCTTGTTGACCCTTTTCTGCGCGTTTATGGCGACGGCGTGGTCCGAACCAGTCTGGCGTGCGCTGCCTTTTCTAGATTTATTTGAATGGCCGTTCCGTTGGCATGGCTTTACCGTGGTCGGCTTAAGCTGGTTATCTGCTTTCACTGTCTTCGCAATCACGCACTATCTGCGGCGCTTGTCTCCAGCGCTTAAGCCCAGCTTGGTTGGCGTCAATCTCGTTGGAGCGCTTGCCTTATTACTGTTGATCGGTTCGGCACTGGTCAATCTCTATCCCAAGTTTCTACCACTGGGGACGCTAAAATCTTCGCCAGTTGATGTCGTGCGCTTTGAAACGCGCTCCAACGCCATTGGTACAACCAGTTTAGGCGAATTTAACCCGATCTGGGCCGACAACGCGTTGGCCGGTTTGCCTGCGCCAGCTGACTATCGCCGCCATCGCCCGGTGAATCGGCTGCCGAGCAAGTTGCCAGCAGGCGGGCACAGCACCCTTAAACTTTCGAGCACGCAAATTCATCAATTTCGCCTCAGCCTGCCGGAGTCAGTTACTGTAACGCTTGACCTTTTGTATTTTCCTGGTTGGCAGGCCACCGTGGACGGCGTCCGCATTGCTACAACGCCACACCCAGGCAACGGTTTGCTGGACGTACGTTTACCCGCCGGTGAACACACGTTGCGTTTGCACTTTGGAGAAACGCCCTTGCGCACCCTGGCTGATAGTATTTCCATCGTTGCATGGGTTGGGCTGATTCTGTTTATCATGCTTCGGGCGGTTCGGAAAGGGCTGCAACGCAGAGACGCAGAGACGCAAAGACGCAAAGATCATGGGGCGGAAACGGGGGGTCAACAGAGTTGGTCATGGGTGGCGACGCTAGCCATATGCATTAGTTTGCTGCTTGGCGTGTATTTATTGCGACCGGATTGGTTTCAGTTGCATTCGCAAGCTGATCAAGCATTAATCGCCGCAACGCCACTGCATGTTGATTTTAGCGATCAATTACGTTTATTGGGCGTCGATCCGCCCCTAGCCACGGCTGCGCCTGGTGATAGCGTAACAGTGATCACCTATTGGCGCGCCTTACAACGGTTGCCCGACAATTACGGCATTTTTCTGCATCTAGATATGCCGAATGGCCAGACAATCGCGACGGTCGATCAAAGCCACCTGGCCAATATTCCCACGTCAAGTTGGGCGCCCAGCCTGTATGTGCGCGTGCCATTGCGGCTCATCATTCCGCCCGCTATGCTGCCCATTCGCTATCAATGGCGCGTGGGAATTGTGAATACGCAGAACGCGGCGTGGCTTTCTTTTGTCAATCGGCAGGAAGGCGCCCGCCAGCCACAAGGCGATGCGCTGACGATTGGCGAACTCTGGGTTGAGCCACCCGCATCAGAGCAGGCGACAGGTCCACGCGCCCAATTTGGGCCACTGATCCAGTTACGCGGCCTTCACTACGACCGCGCCTCGCACATGCTTACTTTGCATTGGCAAGCAGATGCGCCAGTGGCCAAAGATTATACTATTTTTGTCCACGCATTGGATGCCAACGGGGCCATGCTTGGCCAGAGCGATGCTGCGCCTTATCAAAATCAATATCCAACAAGTGCCTGGCGCCCTAAGCAAAACGTTGAAGACCAGCGCCCGCTGGTCAACGTGGTCAAGCAACCCAGTGCGATCAGTCGCTTTGCGATTGGCTTGTATGATCCGGTTTCTGGCGAACGCTTGCCGGCCACCGATGAGGCGGGTAAACCGCTGGCCGATAATATGCTGATCGTCAACATTGCCAATTTGAAATGAATTTCCCTAACGGTTCAGCCCTCGTGTAGATAGGTAGACGCCCATCAGTAGATGGGACGTAAACAGGTAGTATGCCCTGTATACCTGTATACCTGTCCAGCGCTACGCCTAAATAATTACGATTTTCCTCTGTACAATTTCCTCGGTTATTCATTTCTGTGATTTGACACTAGAACACATGTTCTATTACAATCGATGGAAACAGCAAACCAGGCTCGTATAAAGCCACTGTAGAGTGCTGCGAGCCATTAGAGTAAAGCCTGGCATTGCAAAGCGACGTCGAACCAAGACACTAGCTTTGCCATACCAGGTTTTTCGATTGGGATTGAATTATAAACTGAGCCGGAGGCGCAATGATCGCACAAGATCGACATAAGCTAGAGGCACAGGCCGACCAGATTGAAGCCGTGTTGGCGCGTCACCAGGTGAATATCCAGGTGACGGGTGGCTTAGTGACGCCGCGTTTTGTCCAGTTTAAGGTGGCCGCCGGTCTAGGGACAAAAGTGAATAAAGTGGCGGGCTTGGCGGAAGAAATTGCCATGAGTTTAGGCTGTCGCGAAGTCAGAGTCTATCGCGAAGGCAGCCAGATCAATGTGGAAGTACCCAGACGCAAACCCGTGCCCGTGCGTTTGCTACCCCTTTGCCAGGGCTTGCAGGCAGTTCCCCCGCTGACGGCAATCCTGGGGGTGGAGCAAACGGGCTCACCGCTTTTGTTGCGCTTGATTGCGCCGGATGTTGCCCATGTCTTAATCGCCGGCACAACCGGCAGTGGCAAGACGGCCTTGGCGCGCACGTTGTTGGCTTCGTTGGCCATGCACAACACGCCAGACCAACTACGCCTGATTTTA
>JBBREZ010000560.1:0-4333 GCA_038225095.1 Caldilineales bacterium | reverse complement strand
GGTCGCCTTAGACGGATTACTAAGCGTCAGATTAATGGTCTCGTTGTGTTCGTACACATTATCTTGCAGGATCATGATGGTAAACGTTTGGCTGGCCTGACCCGGCGCAAATGTTAGTTTGCCACTGGCGCTGTTATAGTCCTGACCGGCCTTGGCCGTGCCATCACTGGTCGCATAGTTCACGGTGACTGCGGCGGCGGTGGCTGAACTCAAGCTCACTGTAATCGTTGCCGTTCCGGCCTTCTCGTCGCCACTGTAGGTCGCGCTGCTAAATTGCATTGTTGGAATGGCATCGTCATCGAGAATGGTCAGGGTTGCCTTATTGCCAGCGCCCAAGACGGCGTTAGTTGGTGTGTCGAGCGTCAGATTGACCGTTTTATTGGGCTCGGCTGTGATATTGTTGATGATAGCCACCGTAAACGTGGCGCTGATTTGTCCAGGTGGAATAATCAGGGTGTCATCGACCCCGACGTAATCCACACCATCAATGGCTATACCGTCGCTGCTGCTGTAGTGCACGGCCACTGGGCGTCCCGATAGGACGCTGAGTTGCACTGTAATCGTCGTGGTAGGTACGTTTTCGGCCCCAATAAAGCTGTTGGCGCTGAACTGCACCGCGGGCATGGCCGAAGCATCGTTATCGTTGATCGTCAACGTGGTTTGTGCCGGATCGCCCAAGGTGGCGTTGCTGGCACTGCTCAAGGTCAGGTTGACCGTCTCATTGTCTTCGTTCAACCCATCTTCCTTGACGGTTACCGGGAAAGTTTTGCTGGTCTCCCCGGCTGCGAAGTTGAAAGCGCCACTGGCGGCGGTGTAATCCTGGCCAGCGGTAGCTGTGCCATCACTGGTCGCATAGTTGACTGCAATCGGCAAGGCTGAGGGGTTGCTCAACTTGACGGTAATGTTGGCGGTTCCGTCCGCTTCATTGACCGTATAGGGAGCTGCGTCGAACTGGATCGATGGGGTCGGCGAGGTGTCCTTGATCGTCAAGATCGCCTGATCGTCTGGACTGCCTAATACAGCGTTTCCCGTCAAGTTGCTCAAGGCTACGTTGACGGTCTCATCCGGCTCATCGATATTGTCATTCGTAATCAACACCGCGATACTTTTGGTGGTCTCACCAGGCGCAAAAGTCAAGGTGCTGCCGCCTAATGTATAGTCTTGGCCGGCTGTAGCTGTGCCACCCGTGCTGGCATAGCCTACCGTAATAGTAGTGGTGGTCGGATGGCTCAGCGCGACGTTAACGATGGCTTTGCCGGTGACATCATTCTCATTCACCCCATAGCTGGTGGGGGTGAATTGCACGGCCACGGGGCCTTCATCGTCAATAATGGTCAAGGTGGCCGTGAGTGGAACACCTGGATTCGCATTCAACAGGTTGCTTAACGCCAGGTTGACAGTTTCATTGCCTTCGGTCGTGACATCGTCGATAATGGGCACGGAGAAAGTTTTGACAATTTCGCCGGGATTAAAAATCAACGTGCCGAGCGTGTTGGTGTAATCCTGACTGACCGTCGCGCTGCCATTGCTGGCCGCATAAGTCACGGTGACTGGTTGTGAGGCCGGGGCCATCAGCGTGACGGTGATCAGCGCATTGCCGCCATTTTCCAGCACGCTAAAGGTGGGCAGGGCAAACTGCACGGTTGTCAAACCAGTGCTGAACGTCCACTGTTCGACCACGGTGTTGGGTGTTGTGGATCTAAAAGCATCTAACTGCAAGCCGGTGGTATCTTTGATATCATTGGTCAGTTTGACCATGAACGTTGTGTTGGCCTTCAACAGGCTGCTTGGTGTGAAGGTGGCGGTGCGCGTGCTGCTGTTATAGCTCAGCGTACCGGCGACGGGGTTGACGCCTTCCAGCACCGCAAACGAGCTATTGTTCAAAGTCGTGACATCCATCGGTTTGCTAAAAGTTGCTGTCACTACAGTAGTGAGTACAACCGGCGAAAGCGTCGGGCCATAAGCCGTTACCACGGGCGGTGGATTGCCCATGACATTATGCGCATACGTCCGGCTCATGACATCCGCAGCCAATACGACCAGACCCGTGGTGTTATTCACATTTTGCTTGGTCGAGCTTGGGTCACGTACGGTCTTATAGACCCCAGACGCATCCAAAATAAACGGTGTGCCACAGTTGCCAGTCGGGAATTGGCCCAGAGTTGCCAGGCTGGCTGGCGCAGCGGGAATGGTGAGCGATTTGTAGCAAATCTTGTCGCCATCCGGCAAACCCGACACGAACAAGTTGAGCACATTGTCGCTGGCATTGGCTGGATCGCCTTCATTGATCATCAGGAGTGGGCGCGAGTCGTTATCGGCGGTTGTACTGTATTTGCGATAAGTGAAGGTGCCGTCTACATCACGCGCGAGCAAACCCATTTGCGGCGAAGCTGGCTGGCTTGGCATCAGGCCGCGGTTCTCAAATTTGATGGCGGCAAAGAGCTGGCCAGAAGTGGCGGTGCGCAGCGCTTTGATATTCATGTGGTCGTTGGCTTTGCTGTCGGGCGTGGTATTCCCCAACAAATTAAGCCCAGCTTGGATCGTCCAGTCGGAACCCTTGGTATAGCTGGTGTTGCTGTCCAGATGCCAGGCAAAATTGAGATGGTTGGTGCCCGTATACTGATTGCTCCACAGAATACCGACCTTGTTGCCGCCGTTGTCGCGAAAAGCGATGATGGCCGAGATATCGTCTTGGCCGACTCGGCCTTCTGTGCTAAAGGCGCCAGGGTTCTGGAAATCGGTCAGCGCAATCGGCGTGCCCCAACTGGTGTCGTTATTGGCTGTGGTGGTGGCGTTGATGAACACTTTATAAAAGTTGGGGTCAGCTTGCGTGTTGCGCGAAACATAGGTGATCCAGAGCCGTCCCGCTGAATCTTTGGTCAAGACCAGAGCTTCGGTCTTATCCTTCGAGATGTCGACTGGGAAGCCAGCATCGACCGCATAGGCGTGCGTCGCCAGATTATAACTATAGCGATATAGCCGGGCATAATTTAAAGGATTGCTCGTATTGGCGGCGTTTTGATGCGCAAAGTGCGAGGCAATGTAGAGTTTGCTCGTGGCCGCATCCCACAGCACATCGCCACGACTATCTTGCCGATTATCAATGGGTACACCGGTATCTTCCCAGGTTTGGGTGCCCCAATTCAGCCGATAGATATGATAGCCATTAACGGTCGGATTGAACAGGCTGCCCCACCAGAAGCCATCATTCCACCACAATTTACTTTCTGGCTTGGATTCCGTCGGCGTGCGCCCTGGGTTATCAGGATTTACGCCATAATTATAATCTAGATAGCCAGCGCCGGGTGGGGGAAACGGTTGGGCAAAGGCGGCGCGCGTCATGCCCCCCACCAATAAAAATGTCAATAAGGTCGCAAAACCAACGACCGTGAGTAAACGATAACGGAGAATTGATGGCTTAGTAAAAATTTTCATTCAGTTGTTTTCCTTTCCGTTTGATACGAAACCACTTGGTGGAGCATTCGATGCTCCGTTGATGATAGATATTGTCCCACTATGACAAGAGGACATAGTCCAACTGGGGAGGAATTCCTAACGCACAGCAGCGACCGCTGTACGTTACTCTGATTGCCAGCAGAAATCATCGCGCCAGCCCATCAACTTTGTTACCTATACGGGGAGAAGTCGGCACTTTTGGCAGCAGTGAAGAAATTACAGCCTACGCTCATTCCAGCTTTTCACCGCCTAGTGGTGAAAAGCATATTCATAGGTAAGAATTAAAGGATACACAAAGAAATGAATTATTTGCTTGGTCCGGTACTTTGCAGTATAGCTGGATTGAAGGAATAAATCTATACGTTTTACTTAAAGATTCCTTGCTTTTTCCTTGCTAAATATCAAATATTGTTTGCACTACTAAATTAAATGGAAAGTGGCGCAAAGGTTAGCAGCTCTGCTGGCTGTTAAGTTGAACACAACAAAGCTTCGGATAGTTGGCAAGCAAAATCAAACATAGCTTTGACGTAGAATAGGAGCGGAGGAAGGCATAGATTTTGGGCATGATAGCCTCACCTTCTGTGTTCACCTCAAGCTGAGATTGACACAAAAGGTAAGACCGGCGTTCGTCTACATTTGCCCAAAAAGGGAGCAACCCACCAATCAGTAGGGAAAAGCAGGCTTGATAGTGGCGGCCACAAAGGCGTCATATGCTTGGCGAATTTGGGTGCAGATTGGACCGGGCTGGCCGGTGCCAATCGTCTGTCCAGCGATGTTCACCACCGGCAATAAGCCGCGTGACGAACTGCTGATCGCAGCTTCGGTTAATTCGGGAATTTCGACCACGTGGATGGCTTCCAGGCTGAGCGGGATGTCC
>JBBREZ010000559.1:0-4355 GCA_038225095.1 Caldilineales bacterium | reverse complement strand
TGCGATTGCGCCCAAGAGGACTGTCATCATGAAACTCATAGAGAAATTACCCATCCTTTGGTAAATGTTTTCGGTGTTTGCCCAATCCAAAATATCACAATAACATATTGCTTAGGCAAGTTCAATGGGGTAGGACGGTCAAAAACGAAGGCCATAAAGCGGTAAAGGTGAAAAATTTTATCAATGGTGGATTAGTGATGATTTAACCAAGGTTCACCTTTTTATTAAACAGGATATAGTCGCCTAGCTGCAACTTCATGGCCTTAGGCCAATCCAAGCAATAAATAATGCTCCAGGGATCGAGACCTTCGGCAGAGCGTTCGACTGAGCTCACGCCGAAGTCTCAGGTCGACGCCTGACAGGAGGAAAGGACTTCACGACTCGACTGCCGTTCGACAAGACTTCGGCGTGAGCGCTCAGTCGAACGCTTGCCGAAGACCGCCGAACGTCCTGTCAAGCGGGTGCCCTCTGGGCGCGATAGGCCTAGCCCGTATCCTTATTGATTTGGAATCGCCTTAATGTCTACGGCGTCTACACCACTATCTACAGCACTATACTCGATCAAAAACACAACAGTCGCCAATCAGGCCCAATGCTTTATGCCCCAGATAGGGTGTATCAACGGCATAGGCTTGTTTATCGTAATTTCATCCTGGACTCAACTTCACTGCGTAAACTCTGAATCTTTTGAAAGGAGGTTTACAGAGATATTGAGGATTGAAGACGGACAGAAGATCTCAAATTGCGTCAATGTGGTCGGGAAGAACAGGGCGTGAAACGTGATGCATAGCGGGTTAATTAGATGAAATATTCTTCACGTTTACTTCACAACCGTTTCATTTGCCCCGGCTACAATGACCTGCTATGTAGCACTGATTGTACGCCACAATAAAAAAGGCTCAATTTACAGTAAGCAAGCGTTGCTGGTCAAACTGACCCAAAAGTATACCGGGTGCAGCACACTTGTTTAACCACTCACCGGCTAGCAGTAGCCATCAGATTGAAAGGAAGATAGTATGAAGCAGTCAGCCGTAGCCATTTTTGATAGAGACGCCGCCGCCCCCCGATTCGGCTCGCAGATGTTGAACAAGGTTCCCCAAATCACGATCTTCTTCTGGATCATCAAGATCCTGGCCACCACAGTGGGCGAGACGGCCGCAGACTTTCTCAACGTTAACCTAAACCTAGGCTTGACCAACACGACCTATGTTATGACCGGCCTTTTGCTCATCACGCTGTTTTTTCAGTTCAGGGCCAGGAAGTACGTGCCCGCGATCTACTGGCTCGCGGTTGTGCTGATCAGCGTGGTCGGCACGCTGGTCACCGACAACCTCGTGGACAACTTCGGCATCAGTCTGGAGACAACCACCATCATCTTCGCCGTCGCGCTGATGGTGATCTTTGTGACTTGGTACGCCAGTGAGAAGACACTGTCCATTCACTCTATCTCTACCACCAAGCGGGAAGCCTTCTACTGGCTGGCTATTTTGTTCACCTTCGCCTTGGGCACCGCAGCCGGTGACCTCACCGCCGAGGGTCTCAGCCTGGGTTACTGGGTATCCGCGCTCCTGTTCGCCGCCTTGATCGGGGTGGTGACCCTTGCCCACTACGGTTTCAAATTGAATGCGGTGCTGGCCTTCTGGATCGCCTACATCTTGACCCGTCCGCTCGGTGCCTCGCTTGGCGACTACCTGTCGCAGGCGCGCGATGATGGTGGCCTGGGCCTGGGTGTAGTGGTAACCAGTGCGATCTTCCTTGTAACGATCTTGATCTTGGTCATCTACCTGACTATGACGAAAAAAGACAAAATGCCGACCTCAGTTGAGGCGTAGAGCAAGGCCGCCGCGGGTCCAGGGGGTTCTCTACGCCCCTGGACCCGCAAAGAAATTGCAAAATGGAAAGTCGGGCAACTTTAGCGTGGGCGTAATCACTCTTTTATATCCCATAGTTTTGTTGCGCTTTGCGCTTCATAGGTCTGGATCACGCAGGCAGGGGCCGGGCATCTTCGCTCATGCGTTCAGCCTGACGGTGCGGCATAGCCTTGCGGCGCCAAATCTTGCCAAATCAAGAGTGGTGTTGTGCCGTAGGTGATAAAGTTGGTGGCGACATTGCCATAGGGCCATTGCGGCTGCCCAGAAGCGCCATGCGCACAGAGAATGACGAGATCAGCTCCCACTTGTCCTACCATGCTGTGCAGCTTGGCTGCTACATGCTGATTCACCTCGATATGCAGTTGGGGCGTTGGTGACAGGCGCGCCTGCAATTCTGCGAAGTATTGGATCGCCTGTTTCTGATTACGCTCTACAATTTGGTCGAGCAGGGCCGTGTCCTCCGGCGTCAACGGCATGCGCTGCATCATCTCTGGTCTGGCTACCACATGGGCAAGATGGAGTTCGGCGCCTTGGTGTTGGGCCAGCACACTTGCGACCGGTAAGACCGCTTCGGCGCGCGGCGAACCATCAAGCGCCACCAGGATGCGGCGGTAGCGAAAATTGCGCCAGTCATCTGCCCCCTGTTCCCGGCAAGCTTGACCGGCCCGCACCAGCAGAATCGACTTGTGGGCGCGATCAATGACCGTTTGCGCCACATTGCTCACACTCGAACTGCTCAAGCCACCTTGCCCATGACTACTGAGCACCACTAAGTCAAAATCATCTTTTTGGGCATATTCGATAATAGATTCGGCAGCCCGCCCTTCCAGCATGACCAAGCTTGGCTGCTGAGTCTGGCTATAGTTCACCCGCGCGCCCATCGCATCTAGGGAAGATTGCGCCGCAATTTTGTGCAACTGCCAGTCCATAGGATTGAGAATGCCAGCCTGGGCAGCCGGACGTTCTAGTACCTGTAGCAATGTAATGTGTGAGCCCAGAGCCTGCGCAATCGCCAGGGCATGGGGCAAAACAGAAGCGGCTAGCGCAGAACTATCCAGGGGGGCGAGAATTTTGTTTAACATCGTATATTACTCCTCAGCGCTTCAACATTCAATTGACAATAGGGCCAACCGTTAGACCATTGGGAATCTGCCCTTACACGGATCTTAGTCTTACTTCGCAAGGCATCGGATTGGTCCGCGGATTGGCCAGGACGTTTTCCCCTGTATCCGTGAGGCTGCTGTCGCCAACGACAACCGTGACACTCTGTCCCGCCACGCGCTTTTGTTTGAATCGGCTGTAAGCGGTTTCGCGCGCCTACTGCGCGCGTGGCACCGTTGAAAGAGCAACTTAGCCCCGGCGCGTTCTTGGACCGAAGCGGCGCGTCAACACGATCACCAGTCACAAGCCGAGCGTGTCGACGCAGATGTGGCGTTTCGGGTGCCATTGGGCGCATTCACGTTTTTGCCTTTGTCATAGCCGCGTACACCAGCAATGGCGGTCGTTTTGACCCTTTGGCTATCGAGGCAACCAGCGGTGGGATGCTTATGCCGACCGGCTTTGCGCCGTACGGCAGATCGCAATGTGTTATACATCCGTTGCCACGTCCCATCCTTGTGCCAGAGGCGAAAGTAATGGTAAACGCCTACGCTCAGAGCTTTGGCGATCGCTTTTGGACTGAGTCCTTTTGCGTGCAACTGCCTGGCCGTTCGGGTCGTCGTGACTGCAACGAGTTGGTAGGCGGTGAGATCATTTGTGGCAGGGAACTCAAGCAGTTACCCCAAACAAAGCTCCAACGCCAGTTGTCAAGGCCATTGCCAACGCGCCCCAAAAGGTCACTCGCGCTGCGGCAGTAAGCATAGAAGCACCGCCGGCGCGCCCAGACAGAGATCCTAGTAGCGCAAGAAATAAGAGCGAGCTGCCCGAAACTACCCACATAATCGCAGATGCCGCCACAAGCAGGACAACCAAAAGAGGCAGGACAGCGCCAACTGAAAACATGCCGGCAGATGCCAATGCAGCCTGCACCGGTCGTGCGGCCAATGAATCCGTAATCCCTAGTTCGTCACGCCCATGTGCACCGAGTGCATCATGCGTCATCAACTGGGTAGCGACCTGGGCGGCTAATCCTGCATCAAGGCCGCGCCCGACGTAGATCGCTGTCAACTCCGCATGCTCTTGCTCAGGATTTGCCGCTAACTCCCTGCGCTCCCGGTCCAGATCGGCGTACTCGGTATCGGCTTGCGAACTCACCGAAACATATTCGCCAGCAGCCATCGACATCGCACCAGCCACCAGACCGGCGACGCCTGCGATCAATATGTTCTCTGAAGTCGCGCCTGCTGCGGCCACACCTAAGACGAGGCTGGCGGTGGAAACAATACCGTCGTTTGCACCAAGAACAGCTGCACGCAGCCATCCGATACGGTGAGTTCTGTGTCTTTCAAGATGTCTCATCATGTCCATTCTCTTTTATGGATGGGA